>JBDKIW010000322.1:0-19701 GCA_039796955.1 Planctomycetota bacterium | reverse complement strand
ACGCCCCTGGCCCGATTTGTGAACCTCGAGCAGCACCTGGATCTGCTGTCCGGTCGTATCACCTTCAACCGACAGCGGGCAAAAGACCTGATCAGTCGCTACCTCGCGCGACAGGCCTGCGGTGGCGGCGATTGTGGTTGTACACCATCCGAAAGTGCGACAACAGCCATCGAACAGGAAGGGCAGGGCACTGAATTGCTCAGCCTGCTGACAGGAAAGACCACCGCAACGGAACAATCAAACTCAGCAGACCAAAGTCTCGTGCTGCGGCATGCGGCTGAATTTTTTACGCGGGCTCTGACCGAAGACCTGCGTCCCCGGGATATGTTTCGCATCACGACCACCAGTTTCATGGACGCCTGGAACTTTGACGTCCGACAATTGATGAAGGAATGCGTGCACTTCGTCCTGCCATCACAGCACATCATTCCCTTTTCCGCCTGGAACGTCCTGTACCGCCCCGGACATCTGCCACTCCCCACACTGCGCACCACCTGAGCCGCACAAATCTCCTCGCTGCGACGGCGACGTTCGTCGGGAGCGAGAAGTTCGTCGGGAGGGCAAAGTTCGTCGGGAGGGCGAAGTTCCATCTGAGCCGCGCGAACTTCATTCACCTGAACAACATTCACCAGCCCCGCACACCACTGCATTTGCATCACCGGCGGCCTGATTCTACAAAGCCAACATCCCGGATCTCGTGACACACGACTCAGATGTCTTCCGGAAAATCTCCGTCCCCTCCAAGGAAATCGTCCGTATGCGGCTGTTCCCCAAATCGCTCGCCCTGTGTGTTCTCTGTTTCCTGACCACATGCACCCACTCGCTCAGCGTTGCCCAGGAATGGAAAAGCGGAGTGGATTGGCAGGAGCCCCCGCTGGTGACTCCCGGCACCTCCAACGATGCACCACCCTCGGATGCGATTGTCCTGTTCGACGGCACCAGCCTCGAAGCATGGGAAAACGGCGATCAATGGCTGGTCCAGGACGGCATCGCGATCCCTCAGAAAACAGCGATCACCACCAAACAGCACTTCGGCGATATTCAGGTGCACCTGGAATGGTCAGCTCCCACTGAAATCCGTGGGGCAGGGCAGGGACGCGGAAACAGCGGCTGCTATCTGATGGGGCTGTACGAGGTGCAGGTTCTGGATTCGTTTGAGAACCCCACCTACTTCGACGGCCAGGCCGGGTCCATCTACAAGCAGACGCCCCCCATGGCCAATGCCATGCGCAAGCCGGGGGAATGGAACACCTATCAAATCATCTTCAACGCGCCACGGTTTCGAGGCAATGGAGATCTGCTGACTCCTGCGTACGTCACACTGATTCACAATGGCGTGCTGCTGCTGAATCACTTTGAACTGCACGGAGCCACCAGTTACACCGAGGCGCCGCACTATAAGGCTCACCCGGAAACCGGGCCGATTTCACTCCAGTTCCACGGAGATGCCGTACGCTTTCGCAATATCTGGGTCCGGGAATTGAAGGCCCCGCAAGGGAAACGCGTGGCGGCACCGTTCAATCTGCCAATCGGCCAGCCCGCCACCCCGAAAAAACCTGCAGAAAACACAGCAACAGAGCCGGACAGCAGCAAACCCGCCACGGAAAAGAAGTGATCTCGGGCTGAGACAAACGAACTCCCGGAGCCGGGTGACGTACGCCCGGCTCCCCCGGAGTTCTGCTTCAGTACCTTTGAACAACTCAGGTGGATTCAGCGCTGTCATACAGCGATTCGATGACATTGCCCTGATTCAGATGCACCGGGCGTCCCAGACGATCGCGAACCACAGAATGCGGCTCAATACCCAGCGCCGTGTACACCGTGGCCCCAAGATCATCCGGGGAATAGGCTGTCGAAATCGGATAAGCCCCGATTTCATCTGTTTCACCAATCACCTTGCCGCCCTGAACACCGGCACCAGCAAACAGGCCCGTGAAGCACGGCCCCCAGTGATCGCGACCTGCCTCATTGTTGATCTTGGGAGTTCTGCCGAATTCCCCCACGACAATGACCATCGTGTCCTGCAGCAGACCACGCTCATCAAGATCTTCCAGGAGTGCCGCAACGCCCTGGTCAAGCGGCGGCAACAGCCGCTCCTTCAGCGTCGGAAAAATTGCTCCATGGTTGTCCCAGTTCTGCACCGATCCCATGTTGGCCTGCACAATGGGCACTCCAGCTTCCACCAGTCGCCTCGACAGCAGCAACGACTGACCAAACGCATGTCGGCCATAACGATCCCGCACCGCATCCGTCTCACGATGCAGCTCAAAAGCCTGAGTCAGCTTCCCGGATGACAGCATGGTGAAGGCCAGTCGCTGATCCTCCGTCATTCGACTGGTCGCAGCATCCTGCGCCGTCGAAGCGCCACTGTCGAGCGTTTTCAGCAGGGAACGACGCTGATCCAGACGCAGGGGATCGATCCCCTGAGCCAGTGTGAGCGCATCTACGCGGAAGTCCCGATGATTGGGATCCCCAACGATCTGCCACGGGTCATACTTCGGCCCCAGAAAACCGGCATGCTGCCCGGGCCACGTCAGCGGACTGGACATCAGAAACGTGGGAAGGTTGACACCACTGGGAATGCCGTCCGTTCTGGGCCGCAGAAACTCGCAACCAGCCGAGTAACAGGGCCAGTCATCACGGGAAGCCACCTTGTCGAAAAAACCACCCGGCTGCAGATGGCCAGTCAGCACATGATGAGTCGACATCAGGTGATTATTGTCTTTGTGCGAGAGCGTTCTGAGCAGGGCGTACTTATGAGCCAGCGTGGCCAGCCGCGGCAAATGCTCGCAGATCTGGGTCCCCGCCACGGACGTCGCGACCGGCTGAAACTCCCCGCGAATCTCTTTCGCAGCCTGCGGTTTCATGTCAAAGGTGTCGTGATGACTGATGGCACCCGTACAGAAGACCAGAATCAACGATTTCGCCCGAGGACGAATTTCCGGGGCATCCGCACGCACCTGCGGCGCAATTGCCTGCCCCAGGCCACAACTGAGCAAACCGGAGTAGCCAACGTGGAGCAGATGGCGACGTGACAGCCGATGCAGTGATTGAAGCGGATGGGCGGGCGCCATAAAGACTCTCCGGAGGGCGGGAACCCGGCCCGGACACCGTGGCAGCAACCACAATAACCTGAGCGGGTCTGTAATGTTTCGGTCGATCACCAAGTCTACTGCAGCCAGCGCGAGTCGGGAAATCAGAAACAGGGCAGCTGAGAAGGGATTCTGCAGGAAAAAACCGCCCGACATGCCCCCTCTCACCGCAGTGCCTCACCGCAGTGCCAGGCACCTGAAACGGCGGAATAAATCCCCCCCGGTGCATGGCACCGACATCAGCACCGAAATCACACCGGTGCATCACTAAGGTGCATGGCACCTGAATGAAAAATCCAGAAAAAACAGCCATATTCCGTCATGAGCTGGTGAATTGGCAGGGGCAGCCTGACCGCTTTTCAGATCGCGGGGTCGACACGCCACGATCAGGCCCTGCAGGACGTTGTCCGGGCGACACCGAAGCGGTCAATGAAGACCAAATCCACCGTGCTCCCGTCGGCGGGACACCAGGATCGTGCGAAATCGATCGGGGAGAACTCGGATTTCTGCTCTCCGGAATGCCCCTTGCGTGTAGAATGATTAGGTGTCCGAGCTATGCCATTTCGGCAGTTATTTCCCGCCGATGACGATGACTGCATTGACTCCATCAGGGTCGCGGTCCTCGTTTCAGCACAGGCATCGGGGACAAAGGAAATTCAGTATCGTGCCCGACATGTGCCGGGCACAGCAGGAAGGCACAGGACTTCCACAGGAGAATGAACGTGTTTGGCTTCTACTTCGATATCAAATATGTGTTATTTGTGGCCCTGCCATGCCTGGCGATGTCCGGTATTGCCAGTTTGCTGCTGAAGTCGGCCTATCACAAGTATTCCAGAATCAGCACGCGGCGTGGCTACACCGGAGCTCAGGCTGCAAAGCTGCTGTTGGAACAGAACGGTATTTACGACGTGCAGGTGGTTCCCACACAGGGATTTCTTTCAGACCACTACAACCCGATGTCCAGAACTCTGGCCTTATCGCCGGACGTCTACAGCGGAAATTCTGTGGCAGCAGTCGGTATCGCCTGTCATGAAGCGGGGCACGCCATTCAGCATGCCTTCAGTTATGCTCCGCTGTGGGTCCGCTCGGCCCTTGTTCCCGTGGTCAGCATTGGCTCAAATCTGTCCGGGATTCTGATCACCATGGGCATCATTATGAGTGCCCGACCCTTGCTGTTGCTGGGCGTGATCGCATTCGGAACGATCGTTTTGTTTCAGTTTGTCACGTTGCCGGTGGAATTCGACGCCAGTGCCCGCGCTAAGCGACTGTGTGTGGAAGCCGGGATCATCTCTGAAGACGAGCGTGAAGGCGTGAGCCGCGTGCTGAATGCAGCTGCCCTGACCTACGTCGCAGCCTTTGCCGGCAGTCTTTTGACACTGCTGTACTATCTTGTACGCCTTGGCCTGATCGGTGGCGATCGGCGGGAAGAGTAGTTCAGTCCGGGCAATTCCAAGCAAACATCGAGATGGCAAATCTCCCTCCGCAGGGCAGGGCAGCAGGCAGCAAATTTCAGAAATCAGCAGGGGGCCCGAGCAACTCGGAGCCCCCTGTTTTTTTGCCATTCGGGATGGGGCTTACCGTGATCCACTGAGCTTCGCAAAGTTCGCACGCATTGAGCCTGTGAGAAACCCGAACATCAGCGGAACGACAATGTCGCTGCACTCAACGCCGCCTCAATCGAACCCTCGTCTTGTGGAAAGTCGGGAACGACGTCTCCCCGACCCAGCAACAACCGGTGGGAAGCCAGGGTAGTGCGGAGTTTTGGCAGGAAACCTGACCGGGTACCGCATGAACTCTCACGACCTGCACAGCTGCTCGCACGACGCGTCAGAGCAGGTCCCACCCTGGAAAAATTACCGCTGTTCCATGACCCACGCTTCCGTAAAGGTCGCATGCTTCATGGATTTGCCACCCTCCGTGAAATAGCTGTAGACCACGTGAACTCGCGCATCAGCCCCTTGAATCACACAGGGATAGTGGAAGGATCCGGACGGCTGATCCTCAAGATGTCGAGTGGCCTGCCACGTCGCACCTTCGTCCATGGACACACTGACCGCCAGTCGATTTCTGCCTGACGTGGTATCGTTGTAGACCAGTAACCAATGCCCATTCTGCAGACGCACGCCGTCCAGTCCTGAGCCGGGATTCGGAAGTACCGAACTGGTCACCGGTCCCCACGACATCCCGTCATCCGTGGATTCAGCGACGCGAACGCGTCCTGAAAATCCGTTTTCCCGCATCCAGGCCACCAGCGTGCCATTGCTGCGTCTCAGCACCGTGGGCTGGATAGCACCGAACCCCAGCATCGGCTTTCCCGCAAACCACGATTGGCCACCGTCATCACTGATCGCCATCAGCGAGAGCGAAAACGTATCCGTGTACAGGGGCAGCAGAATCCGGCCGGATGGCAGAACCGTAGGCTTGCACCGCGGCTGCCAACCCAATCGCTGATACAACTTCTGGCTCAGCCTTTCCCGTGCCTCCTGAATAGATTTTTTGTTTTCTTCCGGCAATGGGGGCAGGGCGGCAACCTGTTCGTCCAGCGCAGCCACAGCCTCTGCTGAAAAGTCCGCCGGCTTCAGCAGCAGTGTCTGGTCAGAATCCCATTGAATTGCGCCGGTGGCTTCGGGGTGACGACTCACCTTCATCCGGGTCAGACAGGATTCCCAGGTGTTTGCCACGATGACCGGCCAGAACAGGATCAGATGTCCCTCGGCATTTGTCATCAATGCGGTATTACAATCCGGAAAGCCGGGCGTGTCATGCATCAGAAATGCATCACTCCACTGGGTACTGCCCTTTGCAAGGCGGGCGCCCCAGACCGCAACATCATCAGCCGTCCGCTCACCGGTACCCCGATACCACGAAACGACCAGATCACCGTTCGGAAGTTCTGCAATGCCGGGCGCATGATTGTGTTGAGCATGCAGCGGGAAAATCAGCTCACTGGAAAACGTGACTTCGGTCGGAGAAGCGTCCTGCGCGCTCGCAATGGCTTGAACAAACAGCAACAGGCACAGCACAAGTGTCCGAGGCATGGGTAAAGCCGTCCAAAATGCAGAAAAGTCAGAAAAACACACCCAGTTCGAAATTCAGTGCGGTCCGATTAGTCACAACGGACGTTTCTATCCATTGAATTGTGTGTAAATCCCGTGAGG
The DNA here is from genome assembly GCA_039796955.1 of Planctomycetota bacterium. GTDB lineage: Bacteria > Planctomycetota > Planctomycetia > Planctomycetales > Planctomycetaceae > SXXK01. The sequence goes on along the minus strand of JBDKIW010000322.1, from coordinate 13,451 downwards.
AAGTCCATGTAGACAGTTTCTGAACGGCAAATCCGGCCGAAAACACTGGCCGAGGTGTCGAATGTGGTCGCCACGCCACAGTTCGGGTTTTCCGGGAATGATTTCTACTTGTGGACCAACCAGGACTCAGAATCGAGGGGATACGCCTGGGAACTCTGCGTACACAATTTCAACAGTAAACACGCTGGATGCGTTTTGACGCGGCCAGGTTGTCTCGACAGATCTGAAGATCTGAGATGTCCTCGCAGGATCGCGAATGGCCGTTGTGGAAAAAACTTTTCCGAATGTCTTTTTTTTTGAGACACGACTTTTCACAATAAAACCCGGCGGGATCTCACAGGAGAAACAACCCGCTGGAATTATCGATGGTTTATCAGGAGACTTCCCATGCGTCCCACCCAGCGTAAGAGTCGAGGCTTCACATTGATTGAGTTGCTGGTCGTGATTGCGATCATTGCAATTCTGGTGGCATTGCTGCTGCCAGCGGTCCAGCAGGCCCGCGAGGCAGCCCGCCGGACTCAGTGCAAGAACAACCTCAAACAGATCGCATTGGCTGTCCACAATTACCACGACACAGCCAACATGTTTCCCCCGGGATACATCGCCGCCCCTCCTAACCAGTCGACTCGTTCCCTGTATACGATGATTCTGCCATACATTGAGCAGGCCAATCTGTATCAGCAGATTGATTCGTCGATTCCGATGTTCAACGGCCCGACAGGGTATGATCCAGTGAAGCAGGCCCAGAATGTCGCTGCCGCCGCGACCGTTATTCAGGCCTTTCTGTGCCCCTCCAGCCCGGGTCCAACTACGGACGACTATCTTTATCCGGCCGGCGCCTTCGGGGGAGGCTTTCCAGCAGCGAATTGCACATGGAAGGGCGGCCGAACGGACTACGGTGGAACCAGTGGAGTTCGCGGCACCTATGCAAACCTGGCCTACAACAACAACGCCGGCGGCGACCGCGAAGGTGTCTTTGTCGCTGCGGGACTGGGCGGCAGCACCAGCCGCATGCGTGACCTGACCGACGGAACATCCAACACGTTCATGTTTGGTGAACGCACTGGGGGCGTCAAGATCTTCTATAAGAGCCAGCCTGCCGTAGGCTTACCTGCAATTCTGGGCCAGACCAATGGCGGTTCATGGGCCGACGCTCTGGTCTTTGAAAACTGGCTGCAGGGCTCTCTGTACGACGGTACCGGCAACGGTGGTCCATGCGCCATGTGCACCAACATGCGAGGCAATGGTTTCCACAGCTTTCACACCGGTGGGTGTCAGTTTGCCCTCTGTGACGGTTCTGTGAAATTCGTCAGCGAAAACATGGCTCAGTCCGTCTTTGCCGCCCTGATCACTCGTAAGAAGGGCGAAATTGTCGGCGACTTCTGACAGACGGACCCCGTCATAAGAATCGCATGTGTGCCACATGCCGAAACAGAAAGTCGCGGTCTGCTTTCAGACCGCGACTTTCGTTGGAACTGTTCACCCGATCTGAATCAGCGTCACGCTGTTCACCCGGCAATGTGTTCTCTTCACCACCTTTTTCAATGGACCTGAAAATCATGAAAGCCATGCTGCAATCCTTTGTAGCTGCCTCACTGCTGATGCTGGTGATCGGCTGCGGTGGCTCAGACGCGAATCGCAAAGCCACCTTTCCTGTCAAAGGCAAGCTGACTGTGGATGGAAAAGCGCCGGGATCAGGTGTGCAGATCGAATGCCATCCTGTTGCCGGAATTGATACAAAAAATCCGTCCGTCTCACGAACTGAATGCGATGCGGAAGGCAATTTTAAAATCTCTACTTATACGTCTGGTGACGGAGTCCCCGCTGGTGACTATATCCTGACCTTCGTCTGGCAGGAATTTAATCTTATGTCCCGAAACTATGGGGGACCAGATAAACTGAAAGGTCGCTACGCGGATCCAGCCAAATCGACGATTAAAGTCACCGTCAGCGGTGAAGGTGAGACGGATCTCGGCGAGCTGGCGCTGACCACCAAATAAAGCACTGTCGACCGCAACATCAGGCGGCCTCCTCTGTCAACGTGTCTGATCGGGGAAGAGCAGGGTGGTGCGGTGCGGAAGTTCTGAGAAGCCGGCAGACCGCTGTGCCCCGCATTTTACTGAGTTTGTCGTCGATCTGTCGAAAAGTGAGTTTTTTGCTGTCTGTTTTTTCTTCAGGGATCCTCCATGGTTGTTCAACGTTTACGTCTGCTTCCGCTGCTCTTTTCCGCGTGCGTTTCGCTGACCGGCCTTCTGGCGAATGCGGACGAGGCTGCCACAGCCCCTGAGCTTCCTCAGGAAATCTTTCAGTTCATGGAAAAACCGGAACCGGATTATCGCTGGAAGAAGCTGGATGTTCTGGAGGCCGCTGGCAGCCGAGTGCATCGCCTCGAACTCACCTCCCAGAAGTGGCAGAACATCGTCTGGAAACATGCACTCGTCGTTTACGAACCACAGCAGCTGGTGCATAAACAACACATGCTGCTGTTCGTCACAGGCGGCAGCATCGGAAACTTTCCGCAGGGCAAGGATCTGGCACTGGGTGTTGCTCTGGCAAATGCCTGCGGAGCCCGCATCGCGACTCTGCACCAGGTGCCAAATCAGCCGCTGATGGGAGACCGTGTTGAGGACGACCTGATTACAGAAACCTGGCTGCGGTACCTGGAATCCGGTGACGCGAGCTGGCCACTGCTGTTCCCCATGGCCAAAAGCGCAGTCAAAGCCATGGACGCTCTGCAGGAATTCAGCAAGTCAGAATTCAATCAGCAGGTGGATTCCTTTGTGATCAGCGGAGCATCCAAACGCGGCTGGACCAGCTGGCTCACCCCGGTCGTTGATAAGCGAATCATCGCCACAGCGCCGATCGTGATTGACGTTTTGAACTTCCCGGCTCAGATGAGTCATCAGAAGAAGACATGGGGCTTCTATAGTGAGCAGATCGAAGACTACACCAGCAAAGGCCTGGTACGGGAAGATGGAATTCCGCGTGAAGGTCGGGAAGCCGAACTCTGGCGGATGATGGACCCCTACACCTATCGCTCCCGTCTGACTCTGCCCAAGCTCATCGTGGTCGGTGCCAATGACCGCTACTGGACGGTGGACGCTATGAATCAGTACTGGGACGATCTGGAAGGACTGAAGCACATCCATCGCGCCCCCAATGCCGGACACGGACTTGACCAGGGACGCGACTATGCCCTCGGAACCATCGGCGTCTTCTTCCGTCACGCCGCAGGTGGCAAATCACTCCCTGAGTTTTCGTGGGAACCGCAGGTCACAGAGGCTCGCGTGGGGCTGAGCATGAAGCCCTCCGGCAAACCGCTCGCCGTGCGTTTGTGGACTGCTCGATCAGATTCTAACGACTTTCGCGCCTCAAAGTGGACGTCGCAGGAGGTGGAGCAAAGTGCAGGGAATTACGCAGCAGCAGCCGAGCGTCAGGGAACAGAACGCGTCGCAGTTTTTGGAGAAGCTCAGTACGAATACGAAGGTCTGAAGTATTCTCTTTCGACCCTGGTCTTCTGGAAATAAGACCTCAGCTACATCCGACTTTGTTTTCTGAACAGCCTGGCGGGATCAGTTCCCCCCAGGCTTTTTTTGCGTCGCCACTCTGCGACATCCCAAAACAGCGGTGCAGGGCACTCGCCAACAACCGACAGCACCGAATCCCGCCGCTCGCCTGAGCGCTGCGGCGCGAACTCAGCTTGCGGCAAGGTCAAGCCGAGTGTCCGACGTCCCTGCACCGCGTGTGTCAGTCACCTGGCGTGGTCCGAGGTTCCTGTCACCGTCGACAGGACCAGGTGCCTGCCTGACTCCACGGGGGTGCAGTCGCAGCGATTGGGAAAATCGGGGCAAGCTTGCCGATAAGACTCCGCGGACTGCTAATTTGGGTGATAATACGTCAGACTGACCTCAGGAGACTTCGCAGGGCGGTCCGCCGCAGCAGAAGACGACTCAACAGGTATCGACGACGTGTTCCGTGGAGCAGGGGAGAAGGTCATGAGATTCAGATGGGTAATCTGCGGACTCCTGTTGCTGCTTGCGTACCATCCGATGTCAGCCCGGACGGTGTCGGCCCAGACATCGCTGGCTGAACGAGAGCGATCGCGGATTGAAACGATCCGGCAGATCTCGCCTTCCGTCGTCTGTGTCATGGCCAGCAGTGGCGAAGGGGGTGGATCCGGTGTCCTGATTTCTTCCGATGGTTTGTGCATCAGCAATTACCATGTCACCTCCGGTTCCGGCAACTTCATGAAATGCGGGCTGAATGATGGCCGCGTTTATGATGCTGTGATCATGGGCATCGATCCCACTGGTGACGTGGCACTGATTCAACTGCTCGGACGTTCAGACTTTGCAACAGCCGTGCCCGGGAACAGCGACTTTGTAAAAGCGGGCGATGAAGTCATGGCTCTGGGAAATCCGTTCCTGCTCGCATCGGATTTTTCTCCGACTGTCACGTGGGGCATCGTCAGCGGTGTGCATCGCTATCAGTACCCCGCCAATACCTTTCTGGAATACACCGACTGCATTCAGATCGACGCATCCATCAACCCGGGAAACTCCGGCGGGCCATTGTTCGATATCTCCGGCAAGTGGATTGGAATTAATGGTCGTGCTTCCTTCGAAAAACGCGGGCGTGTGCATTCCGGCGCAGCCTACGCCATCTCCGTCAATCAGGTCCTGCGTTTTGTGGATCATCTGAGGGCAGGGCTGATCGTTGATCATGGGCGAACTGATTTCACCGTGGAAACAGGAGACAACGACGAAGTACGGGTGAATCAGGTGTCTGAGCTATCCGAGGCATGGCGGCGAGGACTTCGTCCCGGCGCGGTGCTGCTGACCTTCGCCGGGCGTTCACTCACTTCAGCGAACGACTTTCAGAATATTCTTGGTACCTGGCCAGAGGGCACTCGACTGCCGTACTCGTGGCGCGATGAAGGCGGGGTCCATTCCGCCACAGTGCGACTCAGTCCCCTGCACTCCTTCACAAAAGCACCGGAACTGCCCACGGAACGTCGCCCTCCCCAACCCGAACGTATGCCCGAAGATTCCGGCGAATTGTCACCGTCTGAGGATCAGTTGCCGGAAGCAATTCAAAAACTCTTCGTTCAGAAGGAAGGATTCTGCAACTATTACTTCAACGAACAGCAACGCGCACAACTGCTGAATCCCCTGCGAACACGGACTCAGCCCGTGGAAACCTATGCCAGCACATGGCAGATTCGCTTTCAGCAGGAAGGCACCAACCCGGCGACTAACGGAGAACTGGCAATCAGCCCCGCAACCGTTGGCTTACGAATTGGTGACTCTGCATGGCTGCAGCAGGTCGACAATCCACAGACCGACGAAGAGCCCGCAGCGATGCCGGGACTACTGATCGCCATGAACCAGTTACGACGACTGTTCAGCACAGACGCGACGGCCCTCGATGAAATCACAGCCTTCGGCACCACCGTTCACCTGCCTCTGGGAAAAACCTGTCGTGTTCTGCTCAGTCGCCAGGGAATCAGAACCGGCCGCTGGTATTTCGACGCCGGCGAAAGCCTTCCAATCGCGGTCGATCTGGACTTTGAAACAGGACAGGATGAAATCCGTCTGATCTTTGAAAACTGGAAAGATTGGAACAACGTGATCTTTCCGGAACGGATCGGGATTGTGAATGCCACCACCGAAGAAGTTTCGTGGCTGCGGATTACTGACGCGACACGCCAGGATTGACCGGACCTCGCCGTACCGCGACTGCAGACGCGTCACCGTAACGCCGGACAAAACGTTCCACAGATCAAAAACCGCTCGTGTAGTTTCCGACAATGGACTGCCGGCGACTGTCGATCAGAAGACTCAAGCGGAGATCAACTCATGAACAGGATTCTCACCGGTGTCATGCTGCTGCTGATCATTTCAGCCAGTCGCCCCTGTCGAGCGCAGTCAGAGACGCCAGCCGAGCGTCCGGATCCGCAACGGGTCATCGTCAAACTCTTTGGAGCTGGCGTGGGAAATCTGGATTCCTACGGAACCGGCGTTCTGGTTTCGAAAACCGGTCATGTCATTACAGTCGCCAATCATCTTGTCAGTACCGGCTTTCTGACTGCCGTGACATGGAACGGCCGACGCTACGCCGCCGAAACAATTGCCACCAGTAAAGAATTTGACGTAGCGCTGCTGAAACTGAAATCAGATCCGGCGGATGAGTTTTCCTTTACCGATCTGTCGCAGGCGAAAGATGTCGACCAGGGAACGCCCGTGCTGGCCTACAGCAATATGTTCCGGGTTGCTGCCGGAAACGAACCAGTGTCCGTTGTGCACGCGGTGATTTCTGCCTCCATTCCTCTCGAAGCCTCGCAGGGACGCTGGAAGTTCCCCCTGAAAAGTCCAGTCTGGCTGATCGACGCCATCACCAATAATTCAGGAGCAGCGGGGGGCTTGCTGGTGGATGAATCAGGAGCGCCCGTGGGATTGATCGGCCGGGAAATTCGGCACGCGAGTAGTCGGACCTGGGTCAACTATGCGGTTCCCATGACCGCCCTGAAACCTGTGGTGACCGCCATGCTGGAAGGACGTCAGACGGTAACGGCGGCACGCTCCACAGAATCAGCGGCCATGCTGACTGATCAGGAAATCACAACGCGTTACGGGCTGACATTGCTGCCCGGCGTCGTGGAGCGTACGCCGGCCTATGTGGATGCCGTTGTGCCGGAATCGCCGGCCGCTCGGGCCGGTTTTCGTCGCGGTGACCTGATCCTGCTGATTGGTGATGCTGTGATCACGAGCGTCACTGACGTGCAACAACGAATGGCAGAATTCCGGCCCGGACAGAAAATGACCTTCACCGTGGACCGCGATCAGCAGCTGCAGCCACTGGAACTAACGGCAGGGCAAGGCGGCACAGGCGGCGGGAATAAGCCCTGATCTCAATGGGTTTGATCCATCGCCGGATCCGGATCGAGGCGAATGCGAGTTCGTAAACAGAACTCAGCAGGCACAGACAACTGCAGTACAAAACTGCAGCGGCAGAAAACCATCTCGCGTTCTGCCAACTCATGCGAACAGACCCAACTGGAGAACGGGCACACCGACCAATGCGAGCCGCAACTGCACGCGGGGGATGGCTCATCAGCCAGAAAAACCGACCCCCGAAAACAGGTACCCCCAACGTCCGATAATGTCCGTTATGTTAAGTTAATCCCGGAAAAAGCCGCGATTTCCTTGCGGCTCGCCGGAATCTACCACAACCCTGCCGTTACCACCAACCTCGGTTTGTTCGCCTCGCATGCCGCAGAGACTCCCGATTCAACATGCACCAGAACCAACCCGCTCACAAACGGCTCAGTCGCGTTCGCAACGCCCGATCCAGTTCCTCAAGAGTGATTCCGGCGCGGCTGAGCTGTCGCAGGATGCGATCGTCCAGCAGCGTGTTCACATCCGTGCCCGGATCCGGGTCCTGCTTCAGTCCCATCGCGTCAGCATGCCAGTCCTCAAGCACTCGATGAATCACCACCGGCGGAACCCCGGCCAGATATTCACGTGACCGGCTGACAATGTCAGAACGCTGATTGTAGATCCCGGCAATTTCCGTCAGCAGCGCGGTGTCTCTGGGAGAGATGTCAGCGGCAGCAACGCGTTGGGCCGGACTGCCCTGTCCCGAAGACTTTTCAGGAGCCGCTGTCGGTCGACCAGCCGCAGTGCCAGTCGTTGCGGAGGATCGCAGAAATCCGGAGAGGATGCCCTCCATGTTTTCCGGAATCGCCTGCTGCAGCTCACCAATCAGCCGCTGTTTCTGTTCCGCAGACATGTTCTCCAGGGTATCGACTGCGCGAAGCGAAAGTTCGTCACGCAGGCGATTGGGAAGCTGCTCCAGAATTTCTCGCACTGTCGGGCCACTGGCATCGTCTTCGCCCGGTGAACTCGCAGAGACCTTGCGGGCCGGTGTTGGTTCCGTCCCCGGACTTCCAGAGACCAGGCTGCGCAGGTCAAATCCAGTCTCGGTCTGCAGCCACTGATCCTTCTCGGCAACATCTGACTCCGTGGCGGAATGGAAATCACCGGGAGCTGCCGGTCTGGCACCGGCAAGTTCATCCGTGACAGGTTGCAGGCTGCGATTGAATCGCTCGATCACGTGCTGAACGTCGCCAACCGAATGCTCAGGCACCAGCTTCAGCAGAAACTGGGAGTGACTGAGGATCACCGCGGCACCATAACCTGACCACGTTTTTCCCACAATTTCACGAATGGAAGGGGACATGGTGATCAGAAAGTACATCACCGTCATGCAGAAAATGACACCCTTGATCAGCCCCAGCAATCCGCCAAGGTGTCGATCAAATTCAATCAGATTGATTTTTTCCAGCCAGCCCTCGATCACACCCGCGGCAACAAAGGTGGCACCGCACAGCCCCACATAGATCGCCAGCATGGCAATCCACTGCTTCAACGGCGCTTCGGCCGGAATCAATGGCTCAATCGCCGGCGACAGCGTACCGGAAAACTTGAAGCACAGCAGCAGGGCCACAGCCCATGCCAGCTGAGACATCAATCCTCGAGCAGCACCACGCACCGCACAAAACAGCAGGACCCCGAGAACAATGAGATCCAGAATCTGAGAGGAGTTCATCGGTCGTCTTCCCTGATCACCGCCAACCCGTGAGCACAATGACGAAGTATAGGCGGGCTACGGCTTCGGGGAAAATAGCGGTTCCAATCCGTATTTTTCCACAGCATCCGATCAAGGCAGCGAGCCGCCTGAGATTCACGGGAATCCGAAAACGACACCGGGGATTCTGTTTGACACGCACTACTTCGATGTTCACACACACGGCATGTCAAAGGCCGAAAAACACGCAAAAAAAACCCGAAACCCGCGTTCCCCCTGCAACACGAAGAGCACCCGAATACCCTGCGTTTCCGGACAGCAGGGGGCTCAGAATTGTCGGCGACTGTCCAGCAATAGGGTCACCGGGCCGTCATTCAGCAAACGCACATCCATGTGGGCCTGAAAAGTACCCGTTTCGACCGGTACCGACAGTCCCCGCAGCTCCGCCACCATACTTTGATACAAGGGAACGGCGGCTTCTGGTCGAGCAGCCTCCACAAAAGATGGTCGTCGGCCCTTGCGACAGTCCCCATAAAGGGTGAACTGACTGACCAGCAGCACGGCCCCGCCGACATCGCTGAGCCCCAGGTTCATTTTCCCCTCGGCGTCTTCAAAGACTCGCAGCCCCGCGATTTTCCCGGCCAGCCAGACGACATCCTGTTCTGAATCATCTCCGGCAATCCCCAGCAGCACCAGAAAACCACGGCCGATCTGTCCCACAACGGTGCCATCCACAGTCACCGAGGCCTCTGTAACTCGCTGCACAACTGCACGCATTTCGGGAACTCCAGGCAGGAACAAAACAACTCAGCATCCTGAACAGTGGCGGTGTGACACTGGCCCTGCAGATGGCTCAAAAAAACGGGTCGCAGATCATCTGCAGCCAGCCTCGCTCAGGACTGCTGGCTGCGAAATCGATCCGGTGACAGGCCTTCCAGGGAAATTTCAGGGGGCCTGCCGGAGATCAACTGGCTCAGAATCAGCGCAGTTCCCGGTGACATCTGCAGGCCGGAACGGAAGTGTCCGGCACCCACCCAGAGATTGCTGAATCCACCGACTCGTCCCAGCAGTGGCAGTTCATCCGGAGAGCCGGGACGCAACCCGGACCACGTGCGGGTAATCGCCGCGTGCTGCAGAGACGGCACCAGCGAGATGGCAAACTCCAGTAACCCCTGAACACCATCGACCGTGTTGGCCTTCTGAAAACCAACCCGCTCTTCGGTCGACCCCACGAGCACCAGTCCATCCCGGCGCGGCACGAGGTAACGTCGGCCATCCTCAATCACACAGGACACCGGCTGCTGATCCGGAAGCAGTTGCACAATCTGGCCCCGGACGGGCTGAACAGGGATCGGCACATTCAGGTCGGCCATCAGACCGGCAGTCCACGCTCCAGCCGTCAGACAAAGCTGAGAGCATTCGATACGGCGATCCGGAATTCTGACCGCCTGAATCTTTGACTCACGGACCTCGAAATTCAGGGTGCTGACATGTTCTTCAAAGCGAACACCAAGCCGTTCACAGGCACTGCGCAGAGCCTTCAAATGCCTTGGATTTCGCACCTGAGCGAACTGGGGCAGAAAGACAGCATGTGTCCATGCTGTACTGAGTTCCGGGGCGTGCCGCTGCAGCTGAGCACCTTCCAGAACCTCGGCTTCGCACGCCTCCTCCCGCCACTGCTGTACCATGCCCTCAGCGGCCTCCTGCGACCGACACAGGAGCAACGAGCCACAGACGTGATACCCGTTATCAAGGCCAGACAACTCCTGCAGTTCAGCCGCAAACTGCGGCCACAGCGTATGGCTCAGAGACCGCAGTCGAGCTTCGGGCGATGACGCCTGCGGAACACCCCCGGGTGGCAGCATCCCCGCACCCGCCCACGACGCCTCCTGCCCGGTCTGAGAACGGTCAAGCACAAGTACGGAGACACCGTTCCGAGCGAGGAGGCAGGCGGTGGTGAGTCCGATGACGCCACCACCAGCAATGACGACATCCGGTTGGGAAACTGGCATGCGAATATTCTGACGAAAGCTGGCGAAACCAGCAGACCAAAGTGCTTTGGAATTGATGGACTATATCAGGGCCGCCGAAGTGAGCATCACGGCTTACCAAGACAGTACAGAAACTCCTGACGCGACGGTCCGTCACCTTTGGATGTGCGAACAAACAGTTGTCCATCCGTCGCAATCATCGACGCAAAACCCGAATCGCCCAGCTGATTCTGCGAGATCAATTCATACTTTTCCGGTGTGGCCCGAATGACCCACGTGGTTCCGGCTTCATTGGTTGCGAAAATGGTATCGCCTACGAGCAGCGGTGATGCTGACACAGGTCCTTTCAACCGCTGCTTCCACATTTCCTTCCCCGTGGCAGCCTCCCAGCAATAGAAGATTCCCTGATCGCTGAACGCATACACATGTCCCTGTGAGATCAGCATTGACTGCTCATAGCACTTGACCTTGTTCTTCCATGCAACGCCGGAACCATCCGCTCTGACAGCCACCGTTTCTGCATCAGGATAGCCACCGCTGGCAAAGATCAGACCATTTTCCCAGATGCATGTTCCGCATGTGGCCATGGTCAGACAGGGCGTATTCCAGAGCGCTGCGCCGCTGGCCGGGTCATAGGCAGCAATCCTGTTGGTCCCGCTCAGCAGCATCTGTTCCTTACCATTGATCGTCGCCACGACAGGTGATCCCCAATTGAGCATCAGCGGCCGTTCAGTCGTCCACACGGTACTGCCATCCTTCACATTCAGCGCTTTGATCCAGGCGCCTGTGTCACAATCAGCCGAAACGATCAGAGTGTTCCTGTACAAGGTCGGTGACGCGGCATAGCCATACTCATACGCCTGTGGCCGAAACTTCCCGGCATCCGTACGCCAGACAACCTGGCCCTGAAAATCCAGAGCGACAACCTCTATCTTTTCATGGTGACAGAACGTCGCGAAGATCAGCGTCCCGTCGGTCGCAGCGGTGGATGAGGCGTGCGTATTTTTCTGATGCAGCGTGGGGAAGCCACCCTGGCTGACCGGAGTGAGCCAGAGCTGACGGCCTGTCTTTCGCTCGCAGGCCACCACAGCCTGCGTCTGAGTCGCCTCATCGGCCGTGCAGAGTATCACCAGATCACCAATCACGATCGGCGACGCATGACCGCGCCCCGGGATCTCAGCACGCCAGACCACATTCGTCGACTCGTCCCATGACACCGGCACCGCCTGCCCTTCCGCCGCAACATTCAGGTGCGACGGGCCACGCCACTGAGTCCAGTCCGACGCCCTGCCCGGAGCCGAAAAACTGCACATCGCCAAAACCAGCAGCAGGCTGAAAAACAAACGAAAACGCATGACAACATCCTGTTTCAAATCCGCGCGGAGAAAACCCACCCCGAAGTTTGGGGATCAGCACCGCCGCGTCAAGTGCAGTTCGCCTTCCTCACACTGCCGCTGACGACTCCCCGGTTTGGAGAAACACGGCGCCCGCCAGGATCTCAGCCCCTGTGACTTCCCTTTCACGTCAGCCATCGGGGACACACCACAGGCCTGCACGAGTCGCGCCACGGGGACACACCACGCGCTCCTCAGACCAGCACCATTTCCGGCAGAATCACAGGTCTGTTTCCTGATCAACACCCCGGCATCAGTCCCCCGGGGACACACCACGGGCGGTAACAAGTCGCGTCGGGGACACACCACAGACCCAGCCACGCAGCATTGGTTCCAACACAATCGCCGGGTTTCTTTCAGTTTTTCGCCCACGTTGCGAAAAGGCAACATTTGTTGCACATGGATGTTGAGGCGGCATCATTTGTGGCAACTCGACAACATTTGATTTCCGCGTTGAATGCAACACATGTTGCCGGAAACCAACAAATCGTCAGGTTCAAACACACCCGGTCTGAGCTGTGCAACAGGCAACGAAATACCTGTCGCATCCCGGGAAAAACCGAGCCAGGCTGGCAGTATTCACGCCCATATTTGTCGTCGAATTACTGCGAGTTGCGGATGTCGTTTTGCTCATTGCCCTGTTTTTCGGGTCGCCCCCTCTGCCAGCTGGCTCATAACAGGGGCTGCTTGCTACTGATTATCAGCGTGTTGCTGTTCCACGGGACGCTGCAGGCGGGCGAAGGCCCGCGACTGATTGAAGTCCGCGATTCCGTGCAGGCATGGTCTGGCCGTCTGCTGGCCAAAGACGACAAGTATTCCTGGATCATGACCGAAACGGGTGGCGTGTGGCAGCTGGAAACATCGAAACTCACGGGCTTTCGTGTCCTCGCAGACGAATTCCGAACCGTCACTCCCGCAAAACTCTACAGCAAACTCCGTGCGGAGGTTCCCGAAGAGTACGAAGTGGCCCAGTCTGCTCGATTCATCGTTGCTGCAGGTTCCGGACGAGCCTCAACGTACGCAGCATACCTGGAACGAATCTATCGGGACGTTGTGCACTTCTACCAGTCACATGGCGTTGCGGTCACAGAGCCGACTGTCCCGATGGCGGTGCTGCTGTTCAGCGATCAGTATGAGTTCCGTGCGTATTGCGAGCGAGACAACACTCGATGGTCGGATGACCTGCGCGGCTATTATTCGCTGCAGACAAACCGTGTGGCTCTGTTCGATGATCGCACTACCGCTTGGTCTTCAGAAGAGCCCATGGACAATCCGGCGTCGCGACAGCCCGCTCATCTTCGGGGGCTTCCGGAAACTGCAGCACGATCCTTAAGCAAAGTCTCCCCACGAACCCTCGATACCCTTGTTCACGAGGTTGTGCATCAGATTAGCTACAACACCGGTGTTCATAGCCGATTTGGACGCAATCCGCAGTGGCTGGTAGAGGGTCTGGCAATGCATCTGGAAACCCCGGATT
>JBDKIW010000321.1:0-3029 GCA_039796955.1 Planctomycetota bacterium | reverse complement strand
ACAGTGATTTTCAAACAGATTGAGTTCCCAAAGCCGTGGCATTGCCCCGGCTTTTTTTACGTCCAGTGTGCGAAGGAGCATCGCGGTGTTCTTCGTGTACATCCTCCGCTCCGAAACCTCGAGAAAACTCTACATCGGTCAGACCAACAACATGGATCGTCGTCTGAGGGAACACAACGAACCGCTCAACAACGTCCGAAAGCACACCTCGCGAAACAAAGGCCCCTGGCAGCTGATTCATCACGAAGAACTCAAATCCAGATCTGACGCCGTCAGACGCGAGAAATGGCTCAAATCCGGCGTCGGCAGAGAATGGATTCACGCCAGGTTTGGTAGAGCAGGTCCGCCGCAGGCGGATTAACCGCCGGGTCGTAGGTTCGAGTCCTACCGGGGAGCTAAATCCTGTCAGCAAACTTCCGCCGACAACCAGGTTTACTGAAAACGCCGAGAGTGTCCCTCTCGGCGTTTTCTATTGGCGACCAGTTTTTCGCGGTATCTCTGGCAGGGCCCGCAATCTTTCAAACGTCTCTGGTTCTCTGTCCATTTGCCGGACGCGGAAGAGATGCCCCCAGGTTGGTTTCGTTTGCGGAAAAATGTGCCAGAAACTCTCTGACTCTCTGTTTAACCGGGATCTGAGAGTTAACAGAATGGTGTCCTTCGATCAGCGAATCGGACACGATGCTGAGCAATTTGGAGCAACACATGAATCATCTGGATCGCATCACTCTTGATCCCGAGGTCATGGGTGGCAAACCCTGTATTCGTGGCACGCGTGTGACGGTTGGGACAATCGTCGGGTTAATTGCAAGTGGCACTGCGATTCACGACATCCTTCGTGATTATCCTTATCTTGAAGCGGACGATATCCCGGCTGCACTTTCATACGCGGGATGGCGGAGCCAGGAATTGGAGTTTCCGTCTGTTCCTCAGCCACATCCGAATTTACCTGACGATCCTCATCAGGGATGAAAGCTGATCCTGGCAACGTGATCTTCCTCAGGGTTGACCTTCATTGCCGCTAACGCTGAACTGAGGCCTTTGGAAACAGCACATTCATTGCTACCAATTTCAGCAGCGAGGCGACCTCCAGCGGTTGAGGCCTGTTTCCTTCCCCGCAGTCTCCTTCAGGGGGGGCCGTCGGATTCAGTGTAGCCGGGATTGCGGCTGAACCGCAGGCGACAAAGCCTCAAAGTTGCAGCGTCTCTCGAAGCATGAGCTAAGTTTGCTCACGGGGGAGGCCTCCGATCGTGCGGGGCCTCAAAAAAAATGCCCGAGCGGCTTCGCACAGCCGATCGGGCGGATCCCTGGAGAGCAAGACCTCCCGTGGGATGCTGTCAGCATAACACAGATTCAACGCACCGGCCTCGAAAATCCGGATTTCGGCAGCGTGTTTGTCCGAGGAAGGGTTGCGAGGCCGTTTACACGCCGCGTACCGGTAACCAGCGCTATTGTCAGGACCAGCAGTGTCTGCAGAGCACCATGGCGAGGCTATGGTCATCCAGGGCAGCAGCTTCCGGACGAAAGGTGAGACCCCCGACGAGTAGTCGCTTCCGCGTCATCACTTTCCTCAGACTGCGCTGGCAGCGTCCGTGCGTGCCGTCAGGCATTTGCCGGAGACCCTGCTCACCCTTTTGCAGCCGCATCAGCCGGTCTGATGCGGCTTTTGAAGCTTCAGCCTGACCGAACACCAAACACCCACCACTGCGTTTCCCTGCGCGTCTTCGCGTGACGCCAACGGCGCACAGCCCGCCTCCTCGAAGCGGCAATCTGCAGGCAGCCAGTTGCAGAGGGCAGATCTCGGGCTGGAAAGCCCGAGCTACCTGCATTCGTGGTTCATTCGTGGTTCATTCGGCATGCGGTGGAGTCTCACCCCTGGTCACCGCACTGACCAGCGTAACCACGCTGCTGTGCAGCACAGCCCATGACGACAGTTGAGTAGACTCAGAACTCCGCACGCAAAAAAAAGCTGCGACGAAGTCGTGGGAATTGTGTCAACACCCTGACGCCGCCGCTCTGGTGACCTTGAACCTGCTGATTCTGGCGGCCATGAATGTGCTGTTTCCACCGCCAGCCTTTCAGAAACACATATAAGGCGATCACTTGCTGGCGATGGCGTAGAGAGTTTTGCTCGATCGGATAAACAGCGTGCCGTCAGCCAATGCCGGTGTTGACCAGAATCGAACATTGTCTGCGGTCGGCAAAACGTTCCTTGCGACTACGTCGAGCGTACGACTCGGTTGGAAAACGAAAGTCTGGCCGCTGGCGTCGAGACAATAGATCCTGCCGCGATTTGACCATGGCGACGCCCAGAATTCTCCCGCGTCCGGAATTCGTCCCTGCGTTACCATGACGCCCGTTGCAGAGTCAACAATCGTCGCCTTGCCGCCACGTCCATCCAGCAGGTAAATCATTCCCTCAACAATCAGAGGCGAAGCTCGGTGTGGACCAAATTCACGAGTATTCCATGCGACAAGTGACGCAGCATCACCACCGTGTGCGGCTGCCAGTTGCTCATCTGTTCCACTGCGAATCGCAAAGAAACTGGTCCCGCCTCGGCCGCTGCGACCAACAACCAACAGATCACCGCTGGCGGTCGGAGTCGCGTTGAGGCCGCCGTTACCAATGTCGATTTGCCACAGCAACCTGCCTGAATTCGGATCATAAGATCTTACAATCGCGCCGCCCGTAACGAGCTCCTTGCGATGACTGTTTTCCCAAATGATCGCTGAGCCCCAGTTGGACCGCTCTTCGCGAGACTGCCGCCAGACTTCATCACCTGTCCTGATGTCAATCGCGACCACAAATGAGGACTCTTCGTTATCGACCTGAACGAAGACTTTGCCATCAAGTATCGTTGGCGAACTGGATGTGCCCCAATCCTGAGCCATGGGATGAAGGCCCAGATCTTTTCACGGCCAGCGCACACTAAGTTCCTTTGATGCCAAGGACTTGCAACATGAAGTTCCAGTTCCAGCCGCATGATTTGCGCTTCATGACCAGGCTCATCTTGCCGGGATGCTGCTTGAGCA
>JBDKIW010000320.1:0-4310 GCA_039796955.1 Planctomycetota bacterium | reverse complement strand
TCATTGCCTTTCAGGTCAGAAACCGCCTTCACCAGAGACTGCGGAAGAACTCCCAGTCCCACACGAATCCCGGGCGAAAAGCTCTTGGAAAATGTCTGAGCCAGAATCACGGTGTCCTGATCGTGATCGAAGGACCAGATGCTTGGCGGCGGATCACCGTCGTAACGCAGTTCGCGGTAGGCTGAATCTTCGAGAAGAAAAATGCGGGAATCGCGGGAGTAGGTTTGCGCCAGTCGCAACAGTTCCGGGCGACGTTCGGCCGATACGCTGACCCCCGACGGATTTTCAAAGTCACTGACCAGATAAATCAGCCGCACGCGAGACAATTGCCCGGAATGCTCAAGGGCCTGCAGGGCCTGCCGCAACGCCTCCGGACGCATTCCGTGCTCATCGGACTGCACCGGAATCGTGGTGGCCCCCGCCGCCTGCAGCACTCCCAGAAACACAAAATAGGTAGGAGCTGCCACAAGGCAGATATCGCCTGGATTGAACAAGGCCTGCACAATCAGCGACAACAGCTGCTGCGAACCGGTCGTCAGAAAGAAACGGGACAGCGGGACGTCGGCCAGTCCGTCACTCCGCTGCTCAAGACCCGCAAGGTACGTGCGAAAAATCCTGCGCAGCGGTTCTGGTCCCTGAGTCGTTCCGTACTGCAACAGCTTGCGTCCCGCAGCTGATTCCTGCAATAGATGCTGCAGGGTGTCGCGCGTCAGATCCACAGGCAGCGAATGTTCGTCCACCAGCCCAGCGGCCAGCGAGATACAGTCTGCGTTTTCGACTGCCTGCTGCATCAGAAATCCAATCGCCTGATCGGCAGACCGCAATGCCTGTTCACTGTAACGCACGACCGGATGCATGAACGCCCTCAATTCACAGACAGAAAGTCGATGTGACAGACCCCAACTGATAACCGTACGCCTGCCGGCCAGTTGTAGAATCGTCGGTCAGAAGTTGCAGCCACTGGTGCCGCTGACCTGCACGGACAGTGTAGCAGTTCTGTGCTGGCAGGCGATGGGACAATTCGGCGTGGCAGGGGGAATCCCATGCGTGCAAGTCGCCGCCGTGATGGCGTTGATCCGCCCAAACTCGATCTCAGACAACGACTGTGCCCAGTGCCATTTTGACCTGCTGCTCGACCATCGCCCGATAACGCCCGCCCTCTGACATCAGTTGCTGATGCGTTCCGGTCTGCTGAATCCTGCCGTTTTCGATGACCACAATCAGATCCGCGCCGGCGATGGTGCTGAGCCGATGGGCGATGACGAAACAGGTGCGGCGTTTCATCAGTTGCGTCAGACTCTGCTGAATCAGCTGCTCACTGTCGGTGTCCAGGTTGCTGGTGGCTTCGTCCAGAATCAGCAGACGAGGATCTGCGAGGATCGCCCGGGCGATTGCCAGACGCTGACGCTGGCCGCCGCTGAGTCGAACGCCGCGTTCTCCGATGACCGTATCCAGCCCCGCAGGCATCTTTCTGACAAATTCCATCACATGCGCGGCGTCCGCTGCGGCAATAATCTGTTCCTTCGTGGCGTGCTTGCGGGAATAGGCGATATTCTGTCCGATGGTACCGTCGAACAGAAACACGTCCTGTTCGACCACGCCCAGGAGTGACCGAAATGATTCCACATCGAAATCACGCAGGTCACGGCCGTCCAGCAGAATGCGTCCACTGGCGGGGTCATAGAAGCGAGCCACCAGGTTGCAGAGAGTGGTCTTGCCTGCTCCACTGGGACCCACGAGCGCGATTGTTTGTCCGGGCGCTACTTTCAGGCTGATATCGCGCAGGGCCAGCAGGTCTGTTCCCGGATAGTTGAAGCTGACGTGCTCAAATTCGATTGCGCCGGCAACGGTTCCCGGCTGCACATGGAGACTTGCGGCGGTGGCCACCATTTCGGGCTGTTCTTCCAGCAGGTCCAGAATGCGATCCAGTCCGCTGAGGCTGTTTTGAAACTGAGTCGCGCTGGTGGACAGAGCGGCGAGCGGTTCCAGCAGCATCAGCAGGTACACGAGGAACATCATCAGGTCACCGGTGGTCATGTGGCCGTTTGTGACTCGCCAGCCCCCATAAAACAGCAGCCCCGCACTGGCGATTGGAATCATGGCTTCCCAGACGATTTCGACAAATCGCATCCACCACCAGGCATACAGCTCCTGCCGCGCCATCAGATTGTTTTCTTCGGCAAATCGCAGTGCCTCGCGTTTTTGTCGGCTGAAGGCGCGCACGATCCGAATTCCGGCAAACGATTCTGCGGCCCCGGCGTCGATCTGTTCCCGTTGCTTGCGAATCGCTTTGAACTGCGGACGAATCACACGCACCCACGCACGGTGCGTCAGGAAGGCTGAAGGCAACAGCACAAACGCGCCCACCAGCAGCGTCCAGTCGACCCATGCCAGCACGATCAAACTGCCCACCAACTGGATCACTGCCCGCCACGGGTTGTAAAGCATCCCGAAGACCAGTTCGCCGACACTGCCTCCGTCCTCACGCAGCACTGAGGCGACACCACCGGAACGCATGCTTTGCACACGGTGCAGCGGCAGCCGTATTGCATGATCAAACACGCGGCGACGGATGGCCAGCTGCAGACTTTTGGAGATCTTTGTGGCGTGCCAGCGGCCCCAGATGTGAATCGAAATCCGCAGCAGGGAAACCACCGCGACCGCGACAACCGCGACCGATAACAGCCGCACGGGACTGCTGAGCCACGTGTAGCCTTGAAGAAACGACGGAAGGGGCTTGCCTCCCAGCGCGTAGTCCACGACAAACTTGGTGCCCGCCGGTGGGATCAGGCCCAGCAGCGTCGAAACCGTGACTGTGGCGAGGGAGAGTGAGAGCGGCCCGCGGTAAGGCCGCAGCAGCCGCCCGAATTCACGCACCAGTTGCCATGAACTACGGACCCGATCTTTTGCCGCACGCGCTTCGCTTTTTGAGTGCACGCTGCCGCCAGGTAGTTGCCGCAGACGCACCTGTTGCCGATAGGCCTGAAACCGACGGAAACTACCTACCAGAGTCGGAGCGACTTCGCGGGACGCACTGGTGAACGCAGAATCTGCGGTGGATTCTGAGGACTTACGGGTTGCTTCGCTGGGCTGTTTTCTGTTCATGCCGGATTGTAAGCGATGGACGGATCCGGTCGAGTGTGCCAGAGCCAATTCCGGGAACTCGGGCCAGATCTTCGATCGATGCAAACGGACCATTCACCTGCCGATCGGCAACAATGCGATTGGCCATCGACGGTCCGATGCCCTGCAATTGCATCCATTCCACCCAGGTGGCCGAGTTGATTTCCAGACGGAACGTATTCTGGAAGTCAGAGCCGCGTTGAATCAGAAACGGTTGCGGCCTGCGAGTCACCACCCAGAACCATTCCACCAGCAGGACAGCCACAAGTGCGAGCATCAGTCCGTTCAGCAACTGCCCCGCGGTCCATCGTTGCAGGCGTCCTCGCTCGTGTTTTTTCGTCCCGTCGGACGTCGCGGAACTGCTCAGAGTGCCATTCTCAGCCGGCGCCGAGCCACGAGTTGGCGAGAGGAATGCGGACCGTGTCGATTGCCCTGAATTCATAACCCCACCTGCGTGACAGTTGATGTAAATAAGTGAACAAATAACGCCCGGGGGTGTGTCGTTAAATAATACACTCAAGTCAATTGGGGGAATCCGCGAGGCGAAGGTCGTTTTCTGTCGGATTTAACGGCCGGTTGCGTTTCCGAAACATGTTTGTGCCGCCGGATTCATTCCGTTGGCAGCAGAAAGCGCCCGGTAGCAGCAGAAAGCGCCCGGTATCTGTTACCGGTTTGCTTCCGCCGGACTGCATCGTCCAGCTCGCTCATGCCCGGCCGTCAGTACTTCGCGGTCGAATCATTGCCGCCCATGTTTCCCTGAAATCAAATTGGCTGAGTTCGATTTTCAGGCAACTTGCGTTATGATTCCCCACGTTGCGCCAGTCGAAGTTCAGTGTCGGCGGCAGCGAATTCGGTAGACGAATTACATCGCGCTTCGGGCTTTGGGCCGAATCCCGAATTACACGCGGCTTCTCGGTCCTGCAGCAGGCTTCTGTCCATTCTCCGTTGAACGTGAATCCCGGGGCATCTGACGTTGCGGCTGCTGCCACTGATATCCAGTCCGTAGAACGATCTTTTTCAGGCATCCAGACAATGGCAAAGCGTCCATCCATGATTTGCAGGTCTCTCGTCATCATCGCGGTGCTTGCACAATCTGCCGCACTGTTCAGTTCGGCTCCGGCCACAATTGCGTATGCAGACGAAACCGCGGAGATGCGTCAGAAGGCCATTCAGTTTCTGCAGGTAAC
>JBDKIW010000319.1:0-7155 GCA_039796955.1 Planctomycetota bacterium | reverse complement strand
TCACTGCAGTTCCATCGGAAGGCACAAGCAACCCCGCCAGAACTCGTAACAGCGTGGATTTTCCGCATCCTGAGGGCCCAACCAGAGTGACAAACTGCCCCTTATTTATCGTCAGCGAAAGATGGCTGAGGATCGGACGGGAGGGCTCATCAAAATGTACCGTGACATCCCGCAGAGTAAAAACTGCTCTGTCAGGATTCATGACGGTTACTTTCTGCAGAACTCATCTTCACGTCCCTGCGAAGAAATCATGCTTTTTGACACCACACCGAACCATCCGAAGACACGCACCAGTGGGACCTGCGGACGTGGTGATCGTAGGCGTTCAGTTTCTGATGGCAACCCCTTGAAGTCCCTGAAGCCCGCGAACGCTGAAAACGGTGCGCAGAAACTGCCGATCTTCCACACAGCAATTCCCTGCTCTCCGCTGTGATGCGGGCTTTTTAGCGTGTGCGAAACAGGTCACTGGTCGCGATGAGTGTCACCAGTGTGGCCAGGCCATCGTCCTGCTGCCGCAGGGCCGTGGCGATTTGATCCACCGCTGATCGATCTCCAAACGTCAATGGCCGACCAATCGCCCAGGTCGCCAGCTTGTGGGCCAGTGCACGCACAAACTGATCCTGCCGATGTTCCAGTAAGAAGCGTTTGAGTCCGTCGACACCATTCAGTTGCTGGCTATTGAACAGCAGGCTTGCAGCGTCCACCGGCTGACCTCCGATGTCTGTTCGCCAGCTGCCGACAGCATCATAGTTTTCGAAAGCGATGCCCCACGGATCAATTTTTGAGTGGCAGGAGAAGCAGGCGGGTTGACTGCGATGATTCTCCATCCGCTGTTTCAGTGTCAGCTTTGCAATTTCCGGGTCCGCAAGGTCGATGATCGGGACTGCCGGTGGCGGCGGCGGAGGAGGATCATTCAGGACACTTTTCAGAACCCAGATGCCCCGTTTCAAAGGGTGAGAATCGCGGCCATCAGAGTTCATGGCCAGCAGCCCGGCCTGAGTCAGTAATCCACCGCGCTGCGACTGCTGATCCAGCAGCACCTTACGGAATTCGTTTCCTCGCACCCCGGCAAGGCCATAATGCTCAGCAAGCCGCTCGTTCACCAGAACATAATCGGCGTGCAGAAAATCCAGCACGCTGTGGTTCTCTGCAAGGACTTCCTCGAAGAACGCGACGGGTTCCTGCTGCATCGCGTCCTTCAGAGACGTATCGAAGCGCGGGTACACTTTCCTGTCGACTTTCAGGTAGTCGAGCAATTGCATCCCCAGCCACTGCCGCACGAACTGCTCAGCAAAGCGAGCTGCTCGGGGATCTGCCAGCATTCTTTGAACCTGACTGGTCAGCACGTCGTCCGATCCCAGCCGATTCTCGGCGGCCAGCTGCAACAACTCGTTGTCCGGAATACTGCACCACAGAAACATGGAGAGCCGAGTGGCCAGTTCAAAATCGGAGAGCCGTGAAGGTCGAACGGATTCACCAGACGCGGTGGAGTCAGAGTCTTCTGTTCTGAGGAGATACAGAAATCGTGGTGATGCCAGCACCGTGGACAGCACTTCAAGCATCGCCTCCTCGAAGCTACGGCATTCCGGACGGATTCTGGCAAACAGAGACAGCTTCTGAGCCACCTCTTCGGGCATCGCGGGACGGCGCCATGCCCGTGTGATAAATCCTGTCAGGATTTCGCGAGCGTATTCCACTTCATTGGTCTTGTGGACACTGTCCACAAAAATCCGCTGATGTGACTCTGGTGGCCACTGCTCATACCACGGTGCAGTCACCTCCACGTAGTCAATCTCGATGGCGCCCTGAGAAACCGAACTGTTCACAAACCGCAGATACTCGGAAGGACTTGGCAGATCTCCCAGCTTCCAGACACCGCGCACAGAGTTACGCGGATGAATTTCCGTCAGCGGTATCTGCCACTCATAAAACCGCGGTTGACCCGGGGGCGCATCGATTTCCAGATCCTGCGGGCTGATTCGCACACTGGCCTGCGAATCATTGCTCGCCTGCCAGCCAAACTCGAGTTGCAGAGATGGTCGCTCGGCCGGGCTGTCGGTCACCGCCGAGGCTCGTACGCGAACCCGTAGAGTCCCCTCGTCCGGAATCCGGTCACCCAGTTCGACGATCAGCTTCTGGCCACGGGGAATCACAGCCACGGCATCACTTGTCTCGGGGACAGGGCCTGCTGTGGGCTGCGGCGCCCGTGCATATCTCGCACCGCCGTAGTCCCACGACGCAGAGGCCATACGCCCGGTGATCAGATCCCGATAATGGGTCCCACCCGGAACGTTCTGAAACGCCTTGATGCGATTCTGAAGCTCGCGCTGCTGAACCTCCGGGTTGTCCTGATGCTGCGTTCGAATCTGTTCCAGTTCGTCGTTTTGTTTCTGCCACAAGGCTGTGGATGCCGATCGCATCGACACGCCCCAGTGAAGCACTGGCGGCTGGTCTCCCTCGACTGTGGCTTTTTTCAAGGCGGCGAGGCCCAGATCGCGGTAGGTGGCGAACTGAGTCGCTGACATGTGCAGCATTTCGGAACTGTTGTGAAAGCCATCTTCCGAAGCGGACTCGGGCGGCAGATCACCGGCAAAATTCCAGGGCAGCCCAAGGAGATCCTGCAGGGCATAGTTGTATTCGTAGCGTGTCATGCGCCGAAATGACGAATGTCCCTGCTCTGTACGACGGATGGCTGAAGCTCGCTGAATCTCTGACGACAGCCAGTCCACAACGCGGCTGCGATCCTGGTCGGCCAGGTCACCTTCGCCCGCCGGTGGCATTTCACCATTGCTGAGAACAGCCACGACCTCCAGCCACCAGCTGGCATCGCTGCCGTGCACGAGGTCCGGGTTCAGAGTATCGATGCGAATGTTGCCTTCGCGCGTTTCCGGGCCATGACAGGAGACACAGGCCTTCATCAGAATCGGCTGGATATTTGCCTGAAAACCTGCAAGGTCCGGCTGTGGAGAATCAACGAGTTCTTCACGCACCTGCTGTCGTCGATAGGCCGAACGCTGCCGTCCGATCTGCTTCAGTTCGGGCAGAGTCATTTCCCCGGTACTGCCCACTGACGATTCTTCGACAGGTTTCGACGAAGGAGACGGTGTGGTGGCGTTGTCGGCGGCTTGTGGCAGCACCGCCGCGACACAGGAAGCTAACCCGGAGGAAGCAACCAGTATTCCAGCAAGTAGCAGAATTCGACCGACCGGCATTCTGGACATTCGAGCCACTCTTCCCGTGCAGCACACACCCATCTGAAATCCATGGGGCAGGAAACAGCATGGGTTGAACCACACCGCCTGCCGTCCCGGAATCTTCAAACGTCAGTGTAGGGAGATTGTCCGGAAAATACATTCCTGAACAAACCAGGGAGGTGGATACGATTCAGAGAACTGCTGACGACGTGTCGCGATAGTGGCAGAATTCGGAGAGTCGGGTGGCAGCGTGACCGAACGTGTTTCCCGAGAAACCGGATCACTCAACGGCCGGTCGTCCTCCGCGGCCCTTTTGTCCTTTTTTCTGGCCGCCACCTTTCATCCCGCCTCCACCTCCACCGCCGCCACCCTTTGGCTGTCCTTCACCGGGATTCGGACCGCGTTGTCGTTCGGCCTTTGGATCGAAGGCAGGGTTCGGTCCCGGGGGCAGCGCTGCACCGGTTTCCCGCTGCCAGTTTTTCAAAACGTCGCGAAGTTGCGCTGTTTTCTCAGGATTCGTCCGCGACAGATCGCGTTCCTCATTCGGGTCGTCTTTCAGGTTGTACAATTCCAGTGAGCCACCGTCTTCAAAGAACTCGATCAGTTTCCAGTCTCCGGCACGCACGGCACTGGACGGCGTAGAGCGACCGACATAGCACGGAAAGTGCCAGAACATAAACTCGCGATCCGGCAGTTGCTCATCACGAAACGCCGGTGCCAGGCTGATACCGTCCAGTAAATGATCCGCAGGCGTTTTGAGGCCGGCCAGTTCCAGCAGCGTGGGATACCAGTCCACACTGGTCACCGGAACATCGCTGACTCTTCCGGGATTTTTCAGGCCCGGCCATGAAACCACCAGAGGAATCCGGATGCCACCCTCGTACAGTTGCCCCTTGCCGCCTTTGAGTGGTGGGGTGAACTGGTTGGTCCCGCCGTTATCAGAGGTGAAGATGACCACGGTGTTTTCAAGCAGTTGCAGCTCTTTCAAACGCGTCATGATTCGTCCGACGTTCTGGTCCACCGCTTCAACCGTGGCGGCGGCCGCGGCATTGTTGCGACGATCCGTACTCTGCGCAAGTTTCTGTTCGTACTTCTGCAGCAAGTCCGGCTTAGGGTTGTACGGCGCGTGGACGGCATGGTCCGGCAGATAGGCGAAGAATGGCCGATCGCGGTGATCCTCCACAAACTCCAGCAAGGCGTCTGTCAGCCGATCACTGAGATAATTTCCTTCTGAGTCGAAGTATTCATTCCTGCCGAAACCAAGGTTTTCCGGGAACACCACTTTGTCAAAACCCTGGCCACCCGGAGTCATTGGGCCCGTCCGCCCGCGTCCCAGATTCCACATCCCGAAGAAGGCGGTGGAGTAGCCGCCGGACTTCAGGGCTTCGGCAACGGTCACGACGGATGTGTCCAGTTCAGATCGGCTGTCCGCAGCCATCAGCTTGTGTGATGGTGACCCAGGAAGCTGACGTGGATCCACGACGGTGTAGATCCCATGCCTTGGTGTGTACTGGCCGGACATCAGACAGGCCCGCGTTGGTGCGCAGTTGGGCGCGCTGGCATAGGCATTACGGAAGACCAACCCCTCGGAGGCCAGTCGATCCAGATTGGGAGTTTCCACAAACTCATTCCCCATGAAACCGACGTCCCGCCATCCCATGTCATCCATCAGAATCAGGATCACATTCGGTGGAGCACCTGCCTGAGCATCCTGTGTCATGAGTGTCAGCACCAGTAGCGGCAGTATGGATTTCCAGAAACTCATCGGTCAGCCTGTTCCAGACAGAGGTCACAATCAATACGGGCGGCAACGGGAAGCGTGCTGCAGCAGAACAATGCGTCGGTATGTTTGAAGCGTTCGAACGCGTCCACGATTACTGACGTTCGTAATCGAAATCGAGCGTCGTTTCGGCCAGCACACTGCCTTCGATGGCCTTCAGCAGCCCGGCGCGGGTGGCTTCCTGCGGGGGCAGCGTGAGTTCCTTTGAGAGTGCAAAGACGGTGATGTGGTAGGTCTTGCGGCCAGGACCCCGGGAACACATCGGGTCGTATTCAGCCTTCCGTCGATCATTCCAGCCGACCTTGCCAATGCCACGAACGTTCTGAGCCAGCTCGGTCACGGTGGCTGGAACGTTGTAGACAACCCAGTAAGACTTTTCCTGGTCCGGGGCCGTGTGCCACAGACTGACCGCAATGCTCTTGGTTCCTTCCGGAAGCTTCTTCCAGGCAACTGCAGGGGACTGACTCTTTCCGTCACAGGTGCAGTCGACTGTCAACAGGCCGTCTTTTCCAATCGAGGTGCTGGTCAGTTCCATGTTGCCAATCGCTGGCCGACCACTTGTCACGCCTGCCTGGGGCGCCTTATTCCCAGCGGAACCCCGTCCACCCCGTGATGTTCCCTGATTCTCCTGGGGAGATGCCTGCCCTTCCCGAGGCGGCCGTTGACCACCTCGCGGTGGTCCCTGTCCTTCCCGAGGTGGTCGTGGTCCATCGCCCGGTGGGCGCTTGCCATCTCGTGGCGGCGGATTACCGCCGGGGGGCCGCTCGTTCTGAGGACCGCCGCCACCACCCGGTCGTCCACCGCGAGGGCGAGCTGTGTACTCTTCACTCGTCCGAGTTCCATCCGGACTCTGGAATGTCATGCTGAGTGTGCCGTTCTCAGCAATGGTGTATTTAACGGTCCCCGGCTTTCCATTGATCTGGTAGGTCAATTCATAACTTCCGGTTGCCGTTTCGCGAAACGCCGTGATCTTTGCTCCTCGCAAAGGTGGCAGAGCCGGTCGGGGTGATTCAGCTCGCGGTTGTGGATCCACCTGCCCGTCACGTTCTACAACCTCGCCAAAAAATCCTCCGTTCAGATAGGGATACTGCTTTGTCGCATGGTAGTGATAGGCACCGTCCGGACCACGGTGTCCATTCAATGCATCCAGTGGCGCGTAGTCCGGTGATTTCTCATCCTGATACCCGTAGATCGGATAACCATCCAGAGCCCAGGCGATGGGTTGCTGATTCCCCGTGACCTTCTGCAGATGCACAGGAGCAATGTGATAATGATAATCATCAGCTCGACCACAGTGACCACCGAATTCATCCAGTTCTCCGGCCAGCAGAGTATCCGTGCGTCCATCATTCTTGATGGGATTGAAGATCGGTACCCCATTGACTGCGATGGCGATCGCGCCGCGAAAGAAATTGTCTTTGGCTGACATCGGGTTCTTCGCCGGAACAGGTTTCAAGGGGATTCTCCAGGCGTTGGCCCCCGTGTATTTCTGAGGAATTGGAACCTGCTGCTGCCACGCGGTGATGCCCACCATCATCGGATGATCAGGCACGCCAGTAGACTCGACGTAGAAGAAGTCTGAGTCCGAACGTGTTTTGACAGTCGATTCGAACGGCTGAAAACTCGTCTGAAGAAGCTCGATGCTTTGCCGGGACACGGTTCGACTCCCTGCTGTATTTTCCTGTGTCGGCAGAACGGTTCTGTACGGCCCCGGCAGGTTAATTCTCCGCACCCATTCCTGTCGCTCCTGCACCCAGGCCTGGTCAGCGACAGACAGCTTCCGGATGTCGACCGGTCTGACCCAGCCATCGCTTCTCCGAATCAGAACTCGCGAATCCGTGGCAGACACGAACTGCCCCGTAAACGAGTCCGCACTGTCCTGCAGGTGCCATTCGCGATCTCCCGCATCTGCATGGTGGTCATGCGAGTCATCTCCCTCATGACCGTGGACGGGTGCATGCATGATGGTGCACAGCAGCAGTACCGGAATAAAAGGGGGCAGGTCTCTTTTGGGGATAATGTGTTTCATTCGGCCGACAGGCTTTCACGAAAATGTTTCTGTTGAGTTTCCGACATCGAACGACGGATCGTTTCAAAGGTTCTGATGCGTGCCGCAGCATTCGCAAATGTCAGCTGAGCGCGTTCCGTGGTCAGTTGACGAAGCTTTCTCTCGTCCAGCAC
>JBDKIW010000318.1:0-3241 GCA_039796955.1 Planctomycetota bacterium | reverse complement strand
GACCGGGGATGGAGGCGCAATGGTGTATTTTTGATCCGATTGTTTCCTGCATTTATGGACGTCGGTATCAGGAGAGTGGCGACCCGGAAGACCTGCGGCAGCAGAGACAGCATGTCCAGCGCTCACTCGCCCAGATGACTCGTGCTGGCGGACGATTTCCGCCGTATCGTTGCCCGGAATCGTGGTTCTGTGAAAAGGGGGAGTGGATCCCGAATGACATCACTCCCCTGTTGTGGACTCAGGGAAATCTGCTGCAGGCACTGACCCTGCTGTCGCTCAACCTGAAAGCTCACTGACCACCGAAAAGGCGAGCGGTGCGGCGTGAGCCCACCGAGTCAGCGGGAGGGCGAGGTTCCATCCGAGCCGCGCGATCAGGTTTTCAATGGGAGGGCGAGGTTCCATCCGAGCCGCAAAATCAGGTTTTCAAAGGGAACGCGAGGTTCCACCTGAGCCGTGCGATTAGAAACGGTGATCGGAACTACTGGCTTCCGCCCCGTTCACTGAACGACTGCAACCAATCTGCAATCTGGCGACCGGTGCGTGAGAGCGGCAGGCTGGCCAGGTCTTCGGCCGTGAACCATTCGGTATCGGGCAGCATCGTCGTCGTGCCGGAGACTTCGCAGAGGACGGTCAGCAGTTGCACGCGGTACCGGGTCACGGAATAGGTGAGTTCCATCGAGTCGAGCAGGATCCCGGGCACGGCACCGCACTGATCGGCGATCTGTTGCTGAAGCGTGGGGTCCAGCAGAGCGGCCGTCTGAGGGAACAGCGAGCGTTCCCGTGGTTTGGTGGAACGTTTATGTGACGGAGGGCAGGGGACTTGCTGGCGGAGTTCGTCGGAGATTTCGAGCCGTGTGGCATCCCACATACCGGCCCAGCGTTCGTGGGCAGCGCGTCGTCGCAGCAGAAATCGTTGATTCTGGAAGGGCACGACCGCCAGTTCAGAGACAAGTGTGATGGGTGTGCGTGGCTGCCGCCGCGGGAGCACATGCTGCAGTGAGCTCTGAAACGCCCGGCAGCACTTCAGTAGCGGGCATTGCGGGCAGTTTGGATCTTCGGGGCGACAGATCTGAGCGCCCAGGTCCATTACGGCCTGATTGAAATCGGCGGCGCGTCGGGCGGGCACGATGGATTCGGCGAACTGCCAGAGTTGTTTTTGAGCGGACGAGGAGCGGACATCGTCCTGCAGTGCGAGCAGGCGGGCGTAGAGCCGTTCGGTATTGGCTTCGACGATGGGGGCCGGGAGATCAAAAGCGAACGATGCGATCGCACCGGCGGTGTAGCGACCGATTC
This sequence comes from Planctomycetota bacterium, assembly GCA_039796955.1. GTDB lineage: Bacteria > Planctomycetota > Planctomycetia > Planctomycetales > Planctomycetaceae > SXXK01. The sequence continues at coordinate 1,948 of JBDKIW010000318.1, read as the reverse complement.
CGGGCAGAGACTGCAGAAGTTTGACATCGGCAGGAAACTGGCCGCCGAAATTCTGAACCACCATGATGGCCGCCTGATGGAGATTGCGAGCGCGGCTGTAGTACCCCAGTCCTTCCCAGAGACGCAGGACATCATCGACACTGGCGGCGGCGAGTGTCTGGACATCGGGAAAGCGGTTTGTGAAACGCTGGAAGTAGGGGATGACGGCAGCCACCGTGGTCTGTTGCAGCATGATTTCGCTGAGCCAGATTCGGTAGGGATCCTGCTGCTGTCTCCACGGCAGTGAGCGTCCGTGGGTGTCGTACCAGGCCAGTGTCGCCGAGCGCAGTTTGCTGATGCGGTCTCTGGGAAAGGCGAGTGACTCCGGACTGGCCGACGCGGGCGTTGTCGACTGCGTGTGTTTCGCCGCCGGCTGCTTTGGGGCTCGGCGACGGGGCGGAGAGTCGGGTGAAGGATCGGGCATGGAAACCGTCGGGCGGAAGTGGCCGTGTCCTCGCGGCAGCGAACAGCCGGTCAGAACGAGTGAAGACGGGAAACCGGGAAGACGGTGCAGCCTGCGGGACGGGCCTGCAGGCTGCGGGCGGAAGCTGCGTTTCAGACGGGCACGATGGTCCCGGATTCAATACTTCGGGCCTCTGCCCAGCACAGTTGCAGAGCCGCGAGGGCCGTTTCTCCTGACAGAGCTCCGGCCTGACGGCGGCCGGCGAGGGTATCAGCGGCGAGCTGCAGTTCGTCGGTGAACGCCCCGCACCACTTGCCACTGCCGCCGAGTTCCGGATGAGTCATGGTTCCATCCGCATTCATAACGCTGAGAGGTCGGCTGACCACCCAGTTGCCGGCAAGCGTTCCGGCATCGAACAGCACCGTTGCATTTTCAAAATACAGTGAGAAGCCGTGGGAGAACTGCAGGGCTTTACCGGCGATGCCACCGCTGACGCAGGTCACAGCCGGGCCGTTGTCGTAGATGTAGGTGGAATGCACATGATTCACGAACCCGTCCTGCAGGAGTCCGCGAGAGAAAACGGCTTTGGGTTTACCGCAGGCGTGAGCGATGAAATGGTTGTCGTGAATGTGCAGATCGATCCCCCAGCCCCCGAGTTTGCGAAAGTCGGACATGTCGCTGGACCAGTCGGGGCGACAGATGACGCGTTTGAAATCGGCGGCGAGAAGTTTTCCGAAACGCTGATCCTGAATGGCCTCGGCGGCGAATCGAAACTCGGGGAAGAAGGGCAGCACGTGCGCCACGAACAGGGGCACGGACTTTTCCCGGGCCGTCCGCACCATCGTCTCGGCTTCCGGGAGCTGGACAGAGATGGGCTTTTCCACCAGCGTGGGCTTGCCGGCCTGCAGGCATTCCATCACCACTTCGAAGTGTCGATCGGTTGGCAGGCAGACATCGACCAGATCAATCTCCGGGTCGGCGATCAGTTGTCGGTAATCGGTGTACTTGCGGACGTCGCTGAGATCGACATGGCCACCTGGGGGGCCGAAGTTGCCCTGGATAGACGTCCAGTCCCCAGCCAGCTTAGCCGCGTCTCGGGTTGCCACCGCGGTGACTCGTGCGTTGGTCAGATCACGCGCACCCTCGAAATGTGTGTATCCCATGAAGCCGATACCAATGATTCCGATTCTGACCATACGGATTGCATCCTTTGAACTGTGAGAGACGTTGGTGTCCTGTGAGCGCCGGCGAAGGTGGTTGCCGGGCGATCGGCGTACCGACCCAACCTGACCGGAACCGGACGGAGTTGGCCAACTGGCCAGGTCGAGCGTCAGGCGACCGAGGCAATGTGCGGGCACCTGGTGGCCGTAGTGTTTGAATCGCCGCGTAGACGATAACGCCAAATTCTCCGGAACCCCAGCATGGGCCCCCGGAGTCTCTTGAAATTCTCTGTCGTTCTCTGCGTGGCGTCGGACATTCGGGGCTGGGGAAAAGTTGAGGGCCCGG
>JBDKIW010000317.1:0-11592 GCA_039796955.1 Planctomycetota bacterium | reverse complement strand
ACCTCGGACTGGTACTCAAAAATGGCAGTTACGCTCTCAAAACGTCCGGCGACGTCGGCCTGGTGGGACTGACGGGGCTGAGCATTTCAGGCAGTTTCGCCGTGCAGTCCAACCAGCTGGGCGTGCCTGTCAATGAAACGGTTTGGACTCCGGCGGGTGATGTGGGAGTCACCTTCCCCACGAGCGATCGCGTTCTGAGTTTTGGCGGATCGGCAGTGATCTCTGTCGCCGGGATCTTTGAAATCAGCGGCGAGATTCAGGCCACAAAGACCGATTCGGACGTGATTTTTATTGACATTCCGCAGATTTCCGCAGCGCTGAATATCAATGGTCTGCAGGTCTTTCAGGTAGGAGGTCGAGCGAGGTTTTCGATCGGTGGTGAAGACGGTTTTCAGCTGCTGGACGTCGGGTTGACCTCCGTGCGTGTCTTTGGTCTGGATGTTTCTGCTGTCGCGGGGGCACTGCCGACACTGGCACTTCCTGCGACCGATTCCACACCGCCAGTGGCTGAGTTGACGACCATTGTGGATGGTATTGACGCTGGGTTGCTCAGTCGTCGCAGATATCTCGACGTAACACTCCGAAGCCCCGGGAGTTTGCCGTTGAACGTGGATTCAGTCCTCGATGCCGGAGCGGAATTTACGCTCACTGGGGCTGGGGTTGCGGATGCGCAGTTGTCCACTGTGGAACATCTTGAAGGCAACACATTCCGCTATTATCTGACGGATCGGGATCCGTCCAATGACACTCCTCTGTTCACAGCGGGGGAGATCAGCATGAATTTTCAGGCTGGGCAGTGGGAAGACGGGGCTGGCGTGACAAATGCCGCAGCGACCGATTCCTTCACCGCTCGAGACGGCAAGGCCAGCACCGGCTCGGAAGTCAATCTTGGTCCACTGGTCCTGCAGGGCCCGCACTTTGGGCTGGAGGACTTCCAGTTCAAGCCACTGAAGAACGCGGACGGCAGCCTGAAAGGCGCCCGCATCACGATCACCGTGGGCCTTGGTGTGGATCACGCGGAATTGAACTTCGGCAGCAGTTCCAGCGTGCTCAGCACCAGCCTCGATGATCTGAGCGGACTCTTTGATGTGAACGTGGACATCAGCCCATCCCTTTCGATCATCGGTGGTGGACTGGGGAAATTCAGCCTCGGTGTTGGTTCCATGAATCTGGACGTCGCTGATGTCCTGAAGGCAGAAGCCACGGGCGTGACGATTCAGTACAATCCGGAACGCGATACGGACAATGACGGGGTAGTTTCTGCCGCTGAACAGTCGGCCTATGACAATCAGGTGATTCTGAGCCTTGAGTCGGCCTCGGTGACGATCACTCCACTCAGCCTGACGGGTTCGCTCTCCCCATATACTCGCGACAACGGCACCACGATTCCGGGGTTGCAGGTGCGTAACAATGGTTTTCAGCTGGGGCAGGCTGAAATTGCCTACACGGGTGGCATCACCTTCGGCTCATTCCTGCACCTCGACGATGTGCGTGCGGGGATTACGGACTTCGGCGTCAATTTCAGTGGCAGCGTGGCCTTTGACGGCGAGGTCTACATCGCGTCGGGTGGAGCCGCGTTGTTTCCCGGCGGTGTCTTCAGCATGGAATTCCAGGACAGCTCCGATGCCGACTCCGAAGCGGTGCGGGCCGGACTGAGCTTTACGGGCGGCGTCCCCTCCGGCTTCCAGTTCTCGTCTGACCTGATGAAGATGCAGTTCGGAAGCGTGCTGACAGTCACCGGGAAAGACATTGAGATCGACACAGCGGCCACGGGTGACGAGTACGTCGTGTCGGTGACCTCGATCGCTGCCGAATTGAATGCCGGACCACTCAAGCTTGGCGGAGAAATGCGGAATTTCGCGATTTCAGCCAGTGGTACCTTTGTCACGAGGCCGGGATTCGGAGTCTTTATCAGCGCGGACAAAGCGTCGGGGGATTCGTTCCAGTGGCCCTCCTGGTTGCCAATCCGAGTGACCGAACTGGGACTCCAGTGGGAAGACCTGCAGACGCACCCGGAACGTTTCTCGATCATCATTTCCGCGGCAGTGGATGAGATCAAGGGGATCCCGAATGTGAAGGTCTCGGGAGCCATCCAGGGCGTGCGAATCGACATTGGCGCACTGCAGGACGGCCGCTTTCCAATCACCGACATCGAATCCATCAGCGTTTCGATGAAAGGCGATCTGTTCGGTGGTCAGATCACTGCCGGACTGCTGGGAGGTATCCTGAAACTGGACTCGGCCGGCAATCTGATCGGGGCCCTCGACACCACCACTGCCGTTGCGGATCGCGTGTTCTTCATCGGCGTTGAAGGTGGATTTGCAATCGCGGGGCAGGGCGGCTTCAAAATCCGCTTTGCCATTTCGGAGCTGGGGCCGCTGGGCGTGGAAGTCGTCGGTGACCTGCCGGAGGGCATTCTGCTGGAACCCATCAGCGGCCTGAAACTGTCCGGATTTTCCGGCAGCGTCCAGTTCTTCACGTCCCTGCCCGCTGTGTATGATCCGCAGCAGTTACTCGATGAAAAGTACTCTCCGGCCCTCAGTGGAGATACCGGAGGCGGTTCCAGTGGCGCCGGAGAATGGCTGACCACGGTGCGACAGCAGGTCGTCAGTCAGTACAAGGCCCTGAAGGCCAACCCTGTGGCTGGCGGTTTCTTTGCAGCCTTCCTGAATCCCATGCTGATCACCGGGGGGGCACAATTCACACTGCACCCACCGCAGGAAGTCCTGAAAGGCAATGTGGAAGTTCGCCTGTCCACCGATGGTAAAGTGCTGCTGACCGGCGACATGCTGCTGATGGGCGGTCTGCAGCGAGTTCCTGTCAGACTTTACGGCAACCTTTCAGAAATTGCCAAAGGCAACGCGACGTTCCTGATGGTTGCTCAGGATGTTCCGGCGGGCCTGCACCCGATTGTGCGCACCATTCCCAATCCTCTGCTGCTGCCACCGGTACTACCGGTTCCCACTTCGGTGGAGATCCAGGGTGGCATCACCATGCGCTACTACGACTCAAGCGGCAAGGAAGTCAACTTCTTCCACAGCGGCAGCAGCTCTCCAGCCACCGTGTCAGCTCAGTTGATTTCGCCGCCTGCGATAGGCGATATCGCTCTGGCCACCTTAGCGTCGGAAAGACGCCTGCGAGTCAAATTCACTCCCGCAGCCAGTGCCTCCCTGCAAACCACCTCCATCACCGACAGCAATCCCGAACTGGAGCTGCTTCTGCCGGATGGGACCACCGTGACCATTCCCGGCTCCGCCGTTCAGACGGAAAACTCAGAAACAATCTTCGATTACTCCATCCCCGCGGGCGTATCGCTCGAACCCGGCGAATACCAGGTAAAATTTCTGGCAGGTAGTTGGAAGGACAGTCTCGACAACCTCGCAGCCGCCGGCTCGGCGACCTTCATGGCCACCGGTGCCAGCCTGCAACTGGCCGCACCGCAGGACGGAGCGCGCTTTGATCGTCGTCGCCTGAACCAGGGCGGTCGACTGGCCATTCGCTTCCAGCCCACCACAGGTGCCCTGGTCAATGCCACATCCATCAGCGATGCCGCAGCGGAATTCACCCTGTCCGGTGCAGGCGTTGGTACGGCCGTACTGTCCGGGGCCCCGTTCCAGGACTCCGGTGATTCCCGCCTGTGGTACTTCCCCTTCACCGGCCAGTTTGCCTCCGGTCCCGTGCAGGTCAATTTCCCCGCCGAGGTATTCGAAGACAGCACCGGCAGTACCAACGCCGCACGTGTGCAGAGCTTCACAGTCACCGCCACCGAAGGCTCGCTCTTCGATCCGCAGCCCGGGACTCCGATTTCGGCCGCCGCTCTGAATCAGCGTGGCTGGCTGGAAGTAAGGTTTACCGCGCCTGAGGGATCCGCATTGGATGCGGCAACCATCACCGACACCGCCCCCGAATTCACATTGCTCGGAGCGGCGGCGCAGAATGTGATTGTCTCCGACAGTCCCGTGGCCGTGGCTGGCATGCCGGGCGTCTACCGGTATTCGTTCACCGGCAGCTTCAGCAGTGGACCGGTGGAAGTGCTTTATGGGGCCGGAGTTGTCGCTGACATCGATGGCATCCTGAGTGCAGAGCGAACACAGAGCTTCACGGCCACCGGAGTACAGGCAGCGGTTGTCGGCCTCAGCGCCGGTTCCATCGGCAGTCTGGCTGCGATCAACTCCCGCGGCTACATCGACGTCCTGTTCACGCCGTCCAGCCCAGCCGCCACGCTGGACACAGCGTTTCTCGCTGACAGCGTACCTGAGTTTTCGCTGAGCGGCTCAGCAGTTGCCGGCGTCACACTGGCCGCTGCCGCGCCGACATTGCAGCCCGACGGCAGCTATCGCTACGCATTCACAGGCAGCTTCGCCGCCGGCGATGTCATTCTTACCTGGAATTCCGCCAGCCTGCAGGACACCGCCGGCTACTCGCTGACGGCCGGCGAATATCGCTTCGGTCTGGATTCCGCAGCCATTGGATTAATCGCCCCGGCGAATGAACAACGCGTTGATATGTCCGAAATCAACAGTCGCGGCTACATCGATGTGCAGTTCGTCGATCCGACAGGACGCGGGCTGGATGTCAGCAGTATCACCGATCCGGCTCAGGAATTTACCCTGCTGGTGAAGAACGACGCAGGCAATTGGGTGCCCCCGGTTGGCGTCGGAATCAATGGTGTTCCCACGCCACAGGGAGACCCGGCTGACCTGATCTACCGCTACAACTTCAGCGGGGCATTTGTTCCCGGGATTGTACGCGTCCAGTTTATTGGTGACAGTTTCAGGACCGTCGACGGAGCCACCAGCGCGGCACTGGAACAGCAGTTTGCTGTCGTCGCGGATGCGCCGGCCTTCGAAATCCGGATTGACGGAAGTCTGCTCTGGCGCACCGGCTTCTCTCAGGGCCTTTACGGGGACATCGGCGATCCCAAACTGCTGATGGATCTGGTGAAGATGTTTGAGCCCATCGTGGGGCCACTGGGGGATGGCAGCAAAGACGCCGTGGCGGTGCTGAAGGACATTCTGCAGGTGATCGACACCGGCGTGTCCGTTGTGCAGCCGTTTCTTGCTGAGCCGATGATCAAGGTCAAGGGCTTCGTCCGCATGGGAACTCAGGCCCTGCTGGGTAGCCCGAATTCTGCCGGACAGCGGGACGTCATCGGCGTTCGCACCACACTGGATGCTGGTGGTGCGATGTCGGCATTCATGCTGGGGCCCGTCGGAGCCGCAGCCGCACGCTTTGTGCTGGAAGCCAGTACTGAAGGATTGAAAATCTGGGGAGTAGCTGAGTTGCAGGCCGGCCTGCAGGTTTTGCAGCCGTTTGGCATCCGCGCAGACGCGTTTGCCAATCTGCAGTTCAACAGCACGACTGTCCAGCGTCAGGAAACACTGACGTTCAGCGGCATGGGCTCTGGCGGCAGTGATCAGACACAGACGTACACGATTGAACCTCAGTCATTCATGATTTCCGCAGCAGGTAAGCTGCTGTTTCACGTGCCGGACTTCGATGGCAATGATGAGACATTCGGGACGGAACTGTTCCGACTGAGTGGCGTATACTCGATGCAGATCAATCCGGAGGGCCTCGAGGTCCTGGCACAGGGCACCATCCAGATCGGCCCACCGGAGCTGCAGCTGTTCAACCTCAGTGCCCTCGGTGTACTTGCAATCAGAGAATCGGGCTTTGCAACCGACCTGCTGATCACTGCCCACGCCGGGGTACACAGTCTGGCGTCCATCGATGGAAGTTTTCGGTTCGTTACCAACGTCAGCAGTCAGAATCAGGAAGTCCGAGTCCCGCAGCGATTCATTGACGGCGGCTACCTGCCAGCCGATTTCATCGCCAGCCTGGCTCCCACGTCCGACCCCGACGACGGGGAGCAACTGGCCTACGTGGTCCCCGGCGGTGCGCCGCAGTGGGACGGCACGATTGCGGACTTCGGACCGTATGCCGTCATGCAGGGCAGCGGCAGTATTTACCTGCTGGACCTGTTCGTCGTGGAAGCGGATTTCCGGATCGAAGCCAGTGTGCACGGGTTGTTTGTGCAGGCGGAAGGCGGGCTGTTGCTGAAGGAGCTGGGAAAAGCCCATGCCCAGGGGTACCTCCGTATCACATCGGCCGGACTGGTCACAGCCCTGACTGTGGATCTGGAAGCCGACACACTGCGGACGATTGGAATTGACCTGGATGTAAACGCCGAGCTGCAGATCAATACCACCGATCAGCCAGTCACCATCACCCCGCTGACTGATCGCCTGCTGCTGACCCCGATCACGATCGCTCCGGGCATCAAGGACATCAAGGCGGAAGGACTGCTGGCGATCCGCGTACCGCAGACGTCGACCGAACTTGGACGGATCAGCGGCGTGTTTTCACTGGATACCAGCGCTGAGCGAGTCACGGTGTTTGCCCATGGGGATCTGGAAATTGGTCCTCGCGACCTGCGGACCTTCGATATGGAGGCCACCGGGGTCTTTGCTCTGACCAACGACGGCTTTGCCTCAGATCTTGTCGTCACGGCGACTGGTGGGCTGGCCAGTATCGCTCAACTGACCGGAACCTTCCGGCTGATTTCGAATCTGACGGGCATTGAGCAGGAGGTCCCGGTTCCTCAGCGGTTCATAGACGGTGGCTTTCTGCCGGCGGACTTTGTCAATCGCCTGCAGACGCGTCCGTCAAACCCTGCGCGAAAGTTCTACGTCGTCCCCGCTGGAGCTCCGTATCTTGACGGCCAGCCCGACGATCCGCCGTCCACCTACATGGCCATCATGGGCCAGGGGACACTGCGTCTGGTGGATACGTGGAACATCACTGGTGGCTTCCGCATGAAGGTCACCACCGATGGCCCTGTGATTCCGATTCATGCCCAAATCGATTTCGGTCCACTTGGAGAGGCCAGCATTGATGGCAAGGTCGAGCTGCGCCTAAGTGGCCTGACCGTCGCTGCGACGGTCGATCTGAGCACCCCGGGTCTGGCTGCTGCAGGAGCCCGGTTCAGCGCCGACGGCGAGCTGATGATCAACACGGGTATCGGTCAGGCGGAAATTGACGTGGACGACAATCCCGCGACACCGCCCATGGTAATTCCGGGGCAGACCAGCAACCTCCAGGCCGGGGGCACGCTGTCGATCCGTGTGCCACAGACCGACGTGGAGTTGATTGGCATTCAGGGGACATTCCTGATGCTGGCGAACAACGAGGGGCTGTCGGTACTCGCAACCGGGCAGACATCACTACTGAGCCTGATTTCCATGCAGGTCGAGGGCGCCTTTTTCATCCGCGCCGACGGAGTTGCTGCGGAGATTGACATGGCCCTGCAATCACCCACAGCAGTACCTGCATTCTCCAGCGTTTTCAATCTGTCTGTTGCAGCTACAGCCATCTTCAACTCCACTGGTCAGGCGCAGTCAATCGTCGTCCCTCCGCGCTTCGAAAATCACCTCAGCGATCGGGCAAGGGCGCGCCTGACAGTTTCCGGTGATCAGAAAACCTATACCGTGCCTGCTGGTGCTCCGGCAGCCAACGGGACCGAAGCCGCTGCCGGCCCTTACGCAGTCTTCGTCATGAACGGAGCACTGACACTGGCCAGCACGTTCCATCTGAGTGGTGCTTATCGCATGCGGGTCACCGGCAGCTTCGCTGAATTCTCATTTGCGGCCGCAATGACTCTTAATCCCATCGGTACAGTCGACGCGTCGGGACTACTGACGGTCACCTCCGCCGGAGTCTACGGGGGAATCCAGCTGGGTGGTTCCTTTGAACTGGGGTCACTGGATGCATTCGGTGCGATGCAGCTGGAGTTGAATACCACCAGCGGTCCGCAGACCATCGAACGTCGGCAGTACGACTTCCCGAATCGCCGTATCAGCAACAACAGCGTCAACGTCACGTTGCCGGCATCCACACAGCGGATTTTCATCAGTGGTGTGATGGCGATTCCAGGCTTCCGCCTGGAAGGTGCCTTTGAACTGGTGAACAGCTCCGACGTGATTTCAATCACGATGGACGCCTCCTTCGAGGCATTCGGGGCCAATCTGTTGCATGTGAACGGAAGTGCCGTGATTGTGAAGCAGGGAAACACCGGCATGGTTCTCAGTCTGCAGGCCGTGGCTGATGTTCCGCTGGAAGTGGACGGAGTATTCGAGCTGGATGCAGATTTTCATCTGAAGATTAATACTCGCAGCGGTTCTGGTCAGGACCAGTACGACATTGGTCTGCCCCGAAATTCCAGCCGGATCGACTGGAATGGATCACTCACCTTGCTGGCACTGCTCAAGCTGCAGGGATCCGGATCCATCGAATACGCCGGTGGTCAGTTCCAGATGGATGTCAGTGTTTCCATGGATGTCCTGGGGAACACGGTGGGCGCCCAGGGTCGCTTCACCTCTGAAGGTGAATTCGAACTGAATTTTGGCGCGAACATGATGATCGGAGCCCCGGGATTTGGGGTCACCGGCTCGGCGTCCTTCCATATCAGCCGCGCCGACAGCAATGGTGTTCGTCGCGGTGGCGACGAGAACTACGAGATCGCAGTCTCGGGCTACATCGGCGGCAGCGTGCAGCTGTTTGGTCTTTCACTGGCCAGCGCCAGCATCTCCTTCGGGCTGGAACGTGGCACCGGTCGTGTCTACATCACCCCGAAGATCAGTATCAACCTGCTGTTCACCACCATTGAAGTCAGCACTACCTTTAACCTGTTCTACGTCAAGGTCCCGCCCAGGGTGTATCTGGCCGGCAACGCGGATGATCAGTCTGGTCAGGCATTTCGCGGTGGAGTTCTGTATCTGAACATGGGCCAGCGCGCCCACATGCGAAACGAATCCCCCGAAGAAGAGAACGAGGGCTTCATTGTGCAGTCGGTGGATCCGGACCCCGATATTCCGGGAGAAGCCGTGCGTGTCCGCGCCTTCGGTCGCAGCAACACATTCTTCGGTGTCACGGCTATCGTGGCGGATGGAGATACGGGATACGACTACATTTCCATCATGCCCGGAGTGAACGTACCGGTGTACCTCACTGGTGGCACCTTCCGCGACACACTGCTCTACAATGGCAGTGGCTCAGCCGTCCTCGATGGTGGCGTCGATGACGATACACTGCAGGGCGGAGAAGGCTCCAATGTCTACAAATTCCGCAACAGCCCCGGTCGCGACTCCGTGACCGCACTGCCCGGCTCCTCCAATGAATTTGCGTTCACCGACTCCTCCGAAAGTCTGAATGTCATCGTTCAGAATTCCGGACTGCTGATTGAACCATCGAACGTCAACCTGCGCACAATCGGTTCCGCACAAGTCAACGGCCAGGCGGTCACACTGATCCCCTTTGGGGATGCCGCCGCGACCGTGGTCATGCCTGGACATAACCTGCAGATTGATGACACCATCGTCATCAGCGACTGCCAGACTCCCGCGTGGAATGGCCAGTTCGTGGTGCGAGCCACCGAATCGAACACCATCAGCATTTCCCGACCGGCCGGTGCCTTTGCGTCCAGCGGCATCGCCACGTCCGTCGGCGAGGTCTATCACGACGGCAGCAACACCGCATACGTCTACACTCACGTCGAAAACTGGACCCCGGGCACTCAGATCGCAATCTTCAGCTCCACGAACGCGATTAACGGTGCATTTGAAGTGCAGAAAATCAATGATTTCCTGTACACGTTCCAGATTCCGTGGCAGCAAATTGAGGGACGTCTGCAGACCAGTGTCGTCCCCAACGTCCTCCGCACAAGCTCAGCCGCAGACACCATCCTCGTCGCTGCGGATTACTCCACAGCACTGCTTGTCTCCGATTCTGCCGGTGGCATTGATGTGCTGGAAATCTTCGGGACGCTGGCTACGCACACCCGTCTGACACAGTCCCTGGTTCGCAACGGCGAACTGCAGATACAGCATGCTGGCATCGATCGAATTATCCTGCGGGATCCGCAGCGTCGCATGACGCTCGGCGGCGCTGAACTCACCGATCCGCTCAATCTCGGCCCGATCAGCCTTGGAGTCATCGCTGAGAGCGTGACGCTGCCCGCGTCCGTCACAGCAGCCGGACTTGAACTCAATCTCCGTGACAGCCTTGTGCTCACCAGCACCCTTAGTACGCTTGATCTGAATATCCGCGTCCTCGGCGACGATCAGAATATCACCGTCACCGCCCCGCTCACTGCAGGCAACTCCATTCAGCTGATCGCTCCCGACGGCACCGTCACTCTGCCCGCCGGCAACCAGCTCAGCACTCACACTGCCGTCATCAAGGCGCGACAGCTGCAGGTGCCCGGCGACGCACTCAACACCGTCGTCTCGGTGCTCACCATCGTGACCTCTGAAAACTCCACAGGCGGACTCCAGCTGGTCAATGACCGCGACCTGCTGCTCACACGCAACACCGATGCTGACCACCTTGTGCAGCTTGATGGCAGTCTCGCCGCTGTTTTCAGCAACATCACATGGGTGGCCGCCGTCAGTGCCGAATGGGCCGAAAATGTCTTCGACGGAGCACTCAATCCGTATGCAGTGCTTTTGACAGGCAACTTCGCTGTCAGTCTGCCCGGATACTCGGTTGATGATGAAGATCAACTGACTGCCGATGGACAGTTGCAGTCGCGTTCCGGCAGCCTGCAATTCACCGCCGATGAACTGGAATTCCTCGGCGGAGCCGCTTCGGTCCGGGCGCCCGGTAGCCTCATCATTCGCTCGGCCACCACCAACTGGAATTACCGACTGGGAACGTCTGCTGAATCCGCAGCCGGCGAACAATTCGTCGGTACCAACGGTCGCTCATCGCTGGATCTTGGCACCCGCGACCTCGCGGCCCTTGCCGATGGATTCACTGACATCACCATCGGTCACAGCCACCCCGGTAACTCCATGCGTCTGGGAGATGCCTACCCAATGACAACCGTCAAGGCCACTGGCTTGCCGCGCGTGGTCGATGCGTCCATCAAGGATCCGCTCACACTACTGGCCCAGGCGTTCACCGTCGAAGGGGACTTCAGAGCACCCGATCTGCCGCTCTCACTCCACGGACGTACCCTCGAAGTCACTCGCACCAACCTGCACACACCCACCAATGCCAACCTCGACTCTGGACTCGCCGCCCAATCGCTCAACCTGCAAATCTCTGAACAAGTGCTCGTCACCGGCTGGCTGCGTGCTGACAGCAGTCTCAATATTGAGACAACAGCTACCACTGGTGAGAATCCGCTGCAGTCGTTCCCGAATGGGGCGAACAGTTTCAAAGGGGACGTCGGGGCGGATGTCCGAACACTACTTCCCGGCAGCCAGCTGACCATCACCGCCTCCGGCAGTGTTCTGGTCGCTGCCACCCTGCAGGCCCCTGGAGCAGGCTCACAACTGCAGGTCATCGCAGGCACTCGCTTTGAACTGCAGCAGGGGGGCATCCTGAAAACTTCCGGGGCCGACAGTCAGCTGCAGATCAACGGTGGTCAGTCATTCCTCGCCGATTCCGGCAGTGCCATTCTCGCGGGTGTCGACTTCCAGCAGCTGGACGGACAACCTGTGCCGTTTTCCACCGGTGCCAATTCCTCCATCACGCTCACTGCGACTGGCGAAATGTGGCTGGCCGGCAGTGTCTCATCAACCGGGA
>JBDKIW010000316.1:0-5592 GCA_039796955.1 Planctomycetota bacterium | reverse complement strand
GGAAAACCCTGTATCTCCGCGCTACCTGCGTCGCGGATTCTATGATGCCTTCCGCCCGAGTCAAAGCAGTCCACAGGAGTCACCATTCATGACAATGCCGGCTCGCTTCTGCCGCCAGACCCCGCCTGCACCTGAACTGTCGCAGCTCATTCCACGGCACTGTCCGGTTGCAGTTCCAGATGCCGACTACTGACGACACAGTCCCGCTCGTCAAACAGATTCAGATACGCGACCACAACCCCGCTCGGCAACTCCGCCTCCACCTTCCCCGATTCCAACGAAACCACTGCCGGACTCGTCAGCCACTCTCGATCCTGCCAACGCCCCGTCGATTTTGTGAAACACAATTCCGCACGAACCACGGGAACTTCGCTGGCAAACGCCCCTGTCAGCCGATTCCCCTGCCGCGACAGTTCCCGGATCACCGGTAACGGTTTCTTCCCCATCAGCAGCGAATCCGCAAAGACCCGGATCTCCTCGGGATTCTCACCGGCGGCCCCATGCCCATGCGGCATGCGAACACGCAGACACAGCTGCGGCTCCCGCTCCGGTAACTCAGTCGACCGCTGCCACGAATCCATCGGATAGGCAAAGTCATTCGTCCCGTTCACCCACAACAACGGCATCTTCGCACGCGGCAGGTACTCGGCCGGATCCCATTGACGCAGCCACAACGCCGCCTTCTCCGAACCCAGTCGCTCAAACGCCGGTAGCCACGCCGAATTCTGACCCAGAAATCCACAGCCATACACAGGCACCGCCAGCCGAAATCGCTCGTCAACTCCCGCGACGATACAGGTCAGATAACCTCCCCATGAAATCCCGGTGACACCAATGCGGTCCGCATCCACCTCCGGAAACGTACGCACCAGAGAATGCGCACGACAGACCGCCTGCACCGCATGCCACGTCCACTGGTCCGTCACCGGCTCATCCAGCTGACCAAATGACGCGTCCCATCCCGGAGGTCCCCCGTGCTCGTGTCGCTGCCAGTTGCCATAACTACCGACCGGCACACATCCACACACGTCCATCGCAATGGCCGCATAACCCCGGGAATTCCAGAGCCTGACCCAGCGGTCAAAGGCCGTACCGCCACCCCCATGAATCAGAACCATCGCCGGAACCTTCTGCCCCGCCGGCACGTCCGGAACCCCATACCAGGCAAACACTCGAGTCGGCTTGCCACGCCATTCCGGACCAGAGAAAAACAGAGCCCGTACGCCGTCCGCGGAAATCCCTTCCGCCGGAAATACCTCCGGAATGACGGTCGTCTCCGTCACCGAAAACGGCACCTCCGGACTGCCTGCCACGACATCCCGATTTCCGATTGAAACCAGCCCGAGGACCACCAGCAGCACGATCCGCTTCACTCGATGCACCTGTGTCACGACATAGCCCCCGCACCGAAAACCTTCTCGACCCATTCAACCGTCGATTCACGCCCGGAGCAGTTCCCGCAGCACTTCGCCATGCACGTTGGTCAGACGACGCTGAATGCCATTGTGATAATACGTCAACCGCTCGTGATCAATCCCCAGCAGATGCAGAACCGTTGCATGGTAGTCATACCAATGCACCGGCTTCTCAACCGTCTTCCAGCCAATCTCATCCGTTGATCCATAGGCCATACCGGGCTTCAAGCCACCACCAGCCATCCAGATGGAAAAGCCGTACATATTGTGATCACGCCCGGCCCCCACCACGAACTCACTGGACTGCGTAAACGGCGTGCGGCCAAACTCTGTCGTGCACAGCACCAGCGTATCCTGCAGCATTCCCCGCTCTTTCAGGTCTCGCAGCAGCGCGGCCACCGGCTGATCCATCCGCCCAGCCTCCCGCGAATGATTCTCGTGCACGTCTTCATGCCCGTCCCAGTTAATCCGCGGCGAACCAAACGATCCTCCCGAAAACAACTGCACAAAACGAACACCGTGCTCCAGCAACCGACGAGTCAGCAGACAGCGCCGACCAAAGTCCGCCGTCTCTTCACGATCCAGCCCGTACATCGCCCGCGTGGCTTCCGTCTCCGCGTTCAGATCCGTCACTTCCGGGACCGCTAACTGCATCTTTGCGGCCAGTTCATACGAGCGAATCCGCGCCTGCAGGCTGTCTTCCAGCCCCGTCCGCGCCAGATGCTCCTGATTCATTCGCGCCAGCAATTCCTGACTGTCCCGCTCACGCTGCGGAGTCGATGCCCGGGAGGGAAATAAATCCCGAATCGGGTCGCCCTGAACCTGAAACGCTGTTCCCTGATGCTGAGCCGGCAGAAAACCATTCGACCAGTTGATCGTACCTCCCGCAGGCAAGCCCCGCCCATCCGGCAACACCACGTACGAGGGCAAATCGTCGGTCTCACTTCCCAGCCCCCACGAAATCCAGGACCCCATCACCGGAAATCCATTCAGCCGGAAGCCCGAGTTCTCTTCGAATGTCGCAGGAGTGTGGTTGGCAGACTCCGTCACCATCGACCGCACAATCGTCAGGTCATCGGCCAGCTCCGCCAGCTTCGGAAACAAGTCCGAAATCCACAGCCCACTCTGACCACGCTGTCGGAATTCCCAGTCGTTCTTACGCAATAAGCCAATCTGATTGAAAAACGTTTCCGGCCTCTCTGAGGACTCCAGTGACTTCCCGTGAAAACGCGCTAACTCCGGCTTGTAGTCAAACGAATCCAGATGACTCAGACCACCACACAGACACAAATGCACCACTCGCTTTGCCGTCGGTACATGATGCGGCACACCCTGCGCTTCTCCGGGCACCGACTCCGCTCGAAGCTCGCCGTCACGCAGTAACAGCGACGCCAACGCCGGTCCCGTGAGTGAACCCGTTGCGAAACTCAACATGCCTCGACGGGAAAATTCTTCGTTCAGCATGAGTTCTCACCTGTCAGGAAAATGCCACAACCAGACACCGTCGAATCCAGCCTCTATCCACCAGCCCCCACGGTGCCCTGGTCCGGCTGACGGTCGAACATCCGCGAGACTAACTGGGCATCCAGCGGCCGCGTCAGCAAACTCACCGTGACCCCGGATACGATCGAAACCAGCAGTCCCCAGATCAGAGGCTCAAAGCCCATGAAAAACCAGGGATGAAAGCGAGTCATCGCGCCGATTTTCTGGTCCGGCATCCATCCCATGATCCCGCAGAGATACAACAACAGCACTGTGATCGCCCCGCTGATCATCGCCGAAAAGACTCCAGCCGTTGTGGCCCGTCGCCAGTAACAGGCCATGATCGCGGGAAACAAAAACGTCGCCGCCGCCCCGGAGGTACTGAACACAATAAAGGCCTGCAGATACTCCACCGGATTCCACATCACCAACACAGAAATCACGCCTGTCAGAATCATCGTGCCCCATGCCACCAGTCGCAGCTCTTCCCGAGGTGCCGAGGGACGCACAAATCGCTGATAAATATCCCGGACCGCTCCCGACGACAACACCACCAGATACGAACTGACCGTGGACATCACCGCACCAAAAGGTGCCGCCAGAATCAGACCCGCGATCACCGATCCGCCCGGCCAGTGACTTGTGGTCATGATCGCCATGCGAGGAATAATCTGATCCGACTTCTCCAGCGCCGGCAACAACGCACGACCACACACACAAACCACAATCAGCGGCAGATAAATTCCCAGATTGTAAACACTCAGCACATAAATCGATTTCCTGATCACGTTCGTGTTCTGGCTGGCCATCAGTCGCACCAGCCCCGCAGGAGCTCCCACGCCACCCCAAATCCACACCACAAAAAAGGAGATGGCCAGAGAAATCGGCAGAAACTGATGCTCCGGATCCGACAACGAATACCCCGGACCAAACACAAAACCAGGCCCCGTGTTCTGCATCGAGGTCAGCGTCGCCTGCTCCAGACCACCCGCGGCATTCAGCGACGCCACCAGCAGGATCATGACTCCCACAAACATCAACAGACTCTGAAACAAATCTGTCCAGACCGCCGCCAGAAAGCCACCCATCAGCGTATAGGTCACAACAGTCACCGCAAAGATCAGCAACCCCACGTGATACCGGAAATCAGAAACACCCGTGGCGTCTTCTGACAGGGACAACTCCCCGCCGGAAGGCCACGCCAGCTGAATCACAATCGCTCCCGCTTTGAACTGCGCGAACATCATGAAGGAAAGGTAAAACAGAATGAACATCGTACAGGTCAGCCCCAGCGCAGAACTGTTGAACCGCGCCCGAAAGAGGTCCGGGACCGTGATCGCACCCGTCCGACGACTCAGCTGCGCCAATCGCTTCCCAAGAATCCCGAATCCCGTGATCGGCACGACCATGTAACTGCCAATCCACAGGGCCACGATCCAGCCATGAGAATACACGAGCGAGGGAAATCCCATGAAGGTTCCACCACTCTGAATCGTCGCCGTCAACGCCAACGCCCAAACCCCAAGTCCCCGGTTCCCCAGGAAAAATCCCGTCATGAAGCCGCTGCTGCGAGTCGCACTGTTGGCCTTCAACCCAATCCAGACTGAAACTGCAATAAACAGCATCAGCATGCCCATGGCGCCATAACCAACCTGAGTCTCTGTGGCGGCCTGAGCCAGCAGAAACGTCCCCGCGGTGATGCTCTGCATGATCAACCCCCTAATCCCAGATCATCAGTGTCGCCCAGATCCTGCCCAAGCTCACCATCACGAACAAAAAATGCGCCAAACAGCCATGAGACCACCGCACACGTCAGCCACGGAATGACCACGCCCCAGAAAATCCAGTCCGGAAATCCCCAGATCAACTTCAGATCCTCCGGACGCCGGTCATACCCCATCGACGCACTGACGCCCACCGACCAGCCCAAGGCCGCCAGCCAGATCAACGTCACTATCAGGGCTTCCCGCAGGGAGGACCGCACTAGAGGATCCGTGTTCGCAGCTGCTGGCTCAGTCATCAGGCAGGACTCGCTTCAAGGCGACGGAAGGAATTGGAGGGAAAACGCAGTGGCAGAACCTCTGATGTTAACCACATTCAGCCACATCACCACTGAAACCCCGCGTTCCTCGCAATTCTGTGAGGATTTGTGGGCACTGCGCCAGTCGCGGACGCTTTCCTGACAGCACTCACACCGCATGTCACTGCACGCGATACAACAACACCGATCGGAATTCCGCTCCCCGAACCAGACTCTCCCAGCCAGTCCAGCTCTGCACCAGACTTCGCTCCCGCTCCGACATCTGGCCCCAGTCGGACCGCAACAGACATTCCGCTTCCGTCAACACACCACGCTCCACCAGCCGGTCAAAACGAACGGGCTGCACAAACTCCGCATACCCATACGAACCCGGCAAGCGGTAACGCAGAATCTCACCCCAGTTCACCAGCACATGCGTGACCCCTCGAGCTCGCAAGTCCGCTCGAATCACGTCCGCAGCCTGCTCGTCTCCTCCCCCCGCACCGGCCGGCTCCGCAGCCACGATCTCCTCAAAAATACTGTCATCAAACACGGTGTTGTACACCACCGGAAATGTGGCGTCGAAAACCTCCGCCTCGCCCACCATCAACACGCAATCGTTGCCCGATAACTGCTGATTCAGCGTCCGGATGTCTGAACGAATCGTAAGCTGCC
>JBDKIW010000315.1:0-6245 GCA_039796955.1 Planctomycetota bacterium | reverse complement strand
ACGCCGAGTGCGACGGCCAGGGGACACACCACACCGCCGGTCCGCGGCACCCAGGTCGGCAGGAGAAACGCCGGCACGAAAACGGAAAAATATCTCCCAAAACCCCGATTCAATTGCGGAGTGAAGATGTGTTCTCAGCGAATTCCGAGCTCACAAAGTGCATGGCACCTGAATGATTAAGGTGCATGGCACCTGAGTTTGAAAACGCTTTGATTTCAGCGATTTTCAGGGGGTCAGGGGGCGGTGGGAGCCTGGTCGTAGAAGAAGTTGGACATCAGGTGCTCGGCGCAGAACAGCAGCAGCACCAGTCCCAGCAGGACCGGGAAAACCTCCACACCCAGTCGACTGGCACGGACCGCGTTCTGCAGGTCCTCGGGGTGTCGAATAATGGTCAATTGTTCAGTGTCGGCGAGGGACCTCAACTGGTCATCCGGGATCCGGGTCAACTCAGTTTCCCTGTCTGGAAAATTGACGGAAAACGCGGCTTCGAAGGGCGAGGGAGATTCAAAGGGCTTTAACAGGTAGTGTCCCTGTTCGCCCGCGTCCGTCAGCAGCACGCTCGACTGATCGGGCTCCAGAGTTCCCCGGGTTTGCCGCAGGCTGGGTCGTCGGAGAAGGAATTGTTCAAACCGCTGCGTCGCGGGTACAGGAAGATCCACGGGTGTTCCGGAGATGAAGTTTCGCGGAAATGTCTGCTGGCTGGTCAGATGCGCCAGCAATTCCTCAACCAGGGCCAGGAAGCTCCAGCTGGTGACGAGATTGTTCCATTGACTTCCCCCGTCGCGAAGGTTGTCCATGGCGGACGTGAACATCAGACATCGTCCCTCTCCCAGCGTTCGTTCCAGCAGAGCGGGCCTTGAGCCGGGGCCTGACAAGGTCATCAGGACGGTTGCCTCAGGTTGTGGTTCCACGGCCCAGCAGCGATCGAACGCTGCTGCCCCCAGTTCCACGCGCAGCGCTTCGTCCCGCTGAAAGTCCCGCAGAATCGGATGCTGGGTCGTCGCCAGTCGCAGTTGCCCGGGTTCATTCAGAAAGCGAACGACTGTGAGCGGTATTGCCGGCAGAAGTCTCTGCGCCGCGGCCGTGTTCCAGGCCCCGGGCTGAATGCGTGAGGAACCGGCCACAATAAATACTCCACCACCGCTCTGCAGGTAGGTGGCCACAGCATTCCACAGCGTGTCATCGGGGCGCTGCAGCCCGACAAGGATGATGGCATCAAATCCCGCAAACGCCTGCTCTCCAGCGCTGGCGGTCGCCACACTCAGGCACTGGCAACGGCGCACCTGCAGCGCATTTTTCAGGTAAAGTGACTCTTCAGGCCGGTCCGCAATCAGCAGCACTTTGGGTGCCGGGCGAACTCCACACGAAAAGTAGCGGACATTGTCTTCCATCAGCGGATCTTCTGCCGTCAGACGCACCACCCCCTGAACACTGGTTCCTGCCCCCGGAAGTTTCAGCGCCGTCTGAAACTGTGCCGCATTTCCATCCAGTTTGACCAGCACCGGCGCCCCGCTGCGAACCTCCTGTCCGGAGTCGTCAATGAGGCTGGTCTCCAGCGTTGCCACCGCAGGCAGCCCGGGTGTCGATGTCACAGACATGGACAGAAGCAGGTCAAGCCCGGTCACACTGGTCTCGTCGGACAATGTCAGCTGCGTGATTCCGGCGTTCATCGGATTGGCAACTGACAAATCCACCAGATACACGTGCAGCCAGCTCAATTGCGTCAGCAGGTCCGCCAGTCCGCTTTCGTCCGGGATCTGCAGAGAGGCTCTGGAGAAATCCGACAGCACATAAATGTCACGGGCGAACAAGTCAGCCGTGCCTCCGAGGCCTGCCTGTTCCTGCACCAGCTTCCGATCTTCGACCTGAGCTTCGATAGCGGCACGCAGCTGTCGGTTCAGGGTGCCAGGCACAGCGGTGAATTCCAGCGACTCCAGACGCGATGACGCGCCGGACAAATCTGCCTGAAAAATGATTTCCTGGTCGGTCTCGGCTGTCGCTACTGCGGCTCGACTTCCCGCCGGAAACTGTTCGAGGAGGTCCTGCGCGCGTTCAGCCGCAGCTTCCAGACGAGTCAGATTTTCCTGCCGATACTTCATGCTGATGCTGTTATCGATCAGAAAAACTGCCGCCACCGGAATATCTTCTGTCCCTTCATTTCCCGGTGACAGCAACTCCGCACGCACACGCACACTCCACGGAATCCCGGTCAGCAGCACCAGCAACAACAGCCCAGTCAGCAAACACCAGACCTTCAGCCGATTGCGGTGCTGCAGCTGGCCGGCCGCTGGCAGCCGGCGCTGTTCCTGGCGGCGGATCAGCCCAAAGTAGCCCGCAACACTCAATCCGGCGGACGTGATAATCCCCAGCCACTCCCACCATCGCAGGCTATAGTTGGCGGCAGGCAGCGACGGTCTTGCAATCGCCACAACCAGGGCACAGATCAGCAGGATGCGCAGGGCCAGCAGCAGAAACTGACGCAGACGCATGCGGCGTGCGTTTGAGGGCTGGCGAGCTTTCAGCAGCCGCAACGCAGGAAACTCAATCCGCTTAGGCTTCGCGCGCATGACGAGATGCAGAATCAGCGGAATACCCGCAAGGATCAAGCCCAGCAGCAGGGAGGAATTGATCAGTGTCATGGAGTTCCGTTCGTATCAGACGACAAAGCACCCTGTCATTGCGCCTGAAGGTCCGCCGGTACCGACGGTAAGGCCGTCATGTCTTTCCTGTGCCGGGGTCTGTATGATATTCTGTCCAGCGAAGTGGCTGTGCTTTCTGATCAACTTCAACCAATAAACATTATGATTTTTCCCGCGTTCCGGCAAGCTCGCTTCCTCGGCAACCGATCGAACTGCCGGTCGAAACCCCTGGTCTTTTCATTCTGCGCAATGCCGGACCGATCATCGGGCATCATCCGATTCGCCAATCATCTCACGGGAAGACGGTCTTGAAGGCTGACATACCGGGAAAACGAATTCGCATCGCCCTGGGAGGCCTGCTCTGGAGCAGCCTGCTTTTGTGGGCAATCTGGGCAATCTGCCTTCAGGCGCAGGGAACACAAGCACCACTCGCGGGTCTTTTTCGCGATATCGGTCGATGGCTTCTGGGCGCGACGCAACAGTATTCCGCCACTGCCGATACGATGCTGATGCTGGCCCCCAATGATCCGATCTTCATGAAAAACTCAGAGGGTCGGCTGGTGCAGATCGGGCGCGTAAGAACGGCCTTCGGCGCGACCATCGACCCAATCGCCACTCAGTCCGCTCTGCTGCTGATTGACGAGGCACAGTTGCGTTCGATGTGTCCCCATGGGTTTTCACTGGAATACCATACCACCCCCTCCTCACTCGACTGGGTCGCCAGAACGCTACTTTCGGCTGAAAGACGTCAGGAAATTACCGCCATCATCACTCGCGACTGGGACCTCCAGAGTGCCACTGTGCTGAGTCGCCTGCAACCGGTACTGATCAAAGGACTCAAACACATCACTGTGGCCGTCGAAGCCGAGCTACCAAAGGTCCTTGATCGCCATCGTGCCGACTTCATACGACTTTCGGACCGCTATCAGGGCGAATTGATTCAGCAGCGGATTGTGCCCCTCGTGCGCAAAGAAATCCTGCCGATTGTCGAACAGGAAATCCGACCGGTCGCTCTGCAACTGGGACGCGAATTGTGGGAACGCGTTTCGTTATGGTCGTTCACCTGGCGATATCTCTACGACGTGTCGCCACTTCCCGAGAGAAATGCCGTGCGTCGCGAATTTGAACGCTTCCTCGCCGATGAAATTACGCCAGCCATCGAAGCCCGCACCGACGATTTTGTAAAAGTGACCGAACGCATCGTGTCCAGAATCAGTACCAACCCGGAAGTTCGTCGGGTTGTGCGGGAAAGTCTGCAGGCGGCTGCCACGGATCACGAACTGCAGAAGCTCATGGCAACCATGCTGCGGGAACTCTTCATCACAAACTCAGTCCTCCAGACAACTCTGAACGACTATTTGAAAAGTGACGAAGTCCGCACAGCCCTGCAGATCGCCTCCAGCAGTTTTGAGCCATCAGCCCGCGCTATCGGCGACGCAGTGTTCGGCAATCGCAACGAAGGAATCACGGCCGAGTTTTCTCGAGTCATGAGGACTCAGATTCTCCTGAAGGATCGCCGCTGGCTGATCGTGGTGCCCGATACGTCCGCGCCCCTTGAAAACACTCAAAACCAGCCCATTCGCATGCATGCTGCGACAGTACCCGCCGAGTTTCCGCTGGAGTTCGAGGGCCGCCAGCAAAGTCCACTCACACGCCCTGAACCCCTGGTTCCACTACCGGCCATCACCGCACCCTGAGCTCCCCGGGCCGATGCATAAATCGCCCGAAGAATGGGAGCACAACACAACACCATGACTCCTCCGACGGATACCACCAAATCCGCCACGCAGCCAGTTTCATGAGCGGTACGCCGCGTCCGGGAATCCTGCCACCCGTTCGTCGACATGCAGGGCAATGCGCCATAGGAGACCACAGCAGCAACGCCGTCTGCACGCACGTCCCTCCCGGGCACAGCGAGGGCGAAAAAGGCGTATCTTTCCCGAAAAAGCACCGGACAATGACGGCAAGATCTCTGGATTCTCGTCGGGTTTTCGAAATAGTTTCCTGCGATGACCGCTGCCGGTGTTTGCAGCGACAAAGCCCTGAGGCTCAGGCCGCGACTGAATCCAAAACTGAGTGTTTTTCGACGAATTGCCCTGAAATCCGAGGCTGCCGCACTTTTCTTCCCTAATTGATTTGTGAACGTTTTCAAGGGTCCTGCGGTGACTGTTTCCCGGAAAATGCGGGGAAATGAACAACGTGGTTTTTGGCCAGAAGCTGAAAAACGCCTAAAACATGCCGTAGCGGAGTCTGTTGAAGACTCATTTGTCTGTTTGTTTGGTCGCTTGTTTGTTCTCTGCGTCTCCGGATCGCTGACTTTTAGTTTTGTTTGAGAGAAACGGTTGTGAGCCAGTTCTTTTCTCCAAGAGAAGTTGCGGTTGCGATCGGGGTCAGTGAGTCATCGCTGAAGCGATGGGTGGATAAGGGTCTGATTGAAGCCGCCAAAACGGGGGGCGGGCATCGCCGCCTTTCACTGGATTCAGTGCTGAGATACATCCGCGAAGAGCGAATGTCGATCTCCCACCCCGAAGTGATTGGGTTACCCCCGGGAACCGGTGTGAGTCCGACCTCGGACCAGAGTGCTCAGGGTGAGTTCCTGCGAGCGATGAGTGCCGGGGATGAGACAACGGCACGTCGCGTCATCCTCGACATGTTTCTGTCCGGCAGCAGCGTCGCCCGCATTTGCGATTCTGTGATCGCCCCGGCATTCCACAAGATCGGAGACATGTGGCGGTGCGGAGAGATGGAGGTTTATCAGGAGCGTCGGGCCTGCGAAACCTGCAACCGTGTGATTCATGAGTTGCGGCGAGCGGTAGGAAACGGACCCGAAAACGGGCCTCTGGCTCTCGGGGCAACGCTGGACGGCGATCCTTACACACTCGCAGTCAACATGGCTGAACTTGTTCTGCGGGACTGTGGCTGGCGTGCGACAGCACTCGGACACATGCTGCCTTTCGATACCCTGCGAAAGGCCATCGAAACGGATCGCCCAGGCCTGATGTGGGTCAGCATCACCTCAATCCGTGATCCGGAGCGGTTCATCGCCAGCTTCAACACGCTCTACGACGCTGCAAATGCCTACGATTGTGCTCTTGTGGCCGGAGGCCAGGCGCTCACGGCAGACATTCGACAGCGTCTGCATTACACGACCTTCTGCGATAACTTCAGGCATCTGGAAGCCTTTGGCCGCACCGTTCTCCCCAGAAATCCTCAGCCCTGAAGATCAGCAACGGGCTGCAATTCGATGTGCTCTGAACTCGAAATCCGGATGGTGGCTGGCAACCGGGAATGACAGGCTATAATTCCGCCGGGCGGCAGCAGCAGGCTGTCGTTGTTCCCCGATACCTCTGTCGACCTCAGTCTTCCGACTGCGTGTGAGACAAAACTCCTTGCTGCAGATCCGTGCTATGACAACCGGCCACCCTTACGACGCCATCCTTGTGCTTTCCTTTGGAGGTCCGGAGGGGCGCGATGATGTCATTCCGTTTCTCGAAAACGTGCTGCGCGGAAAACCCGTTCCACGGGAACGACTGCTGGAAGTGGCTGAGCACTACTACCACTACGACGGCATCAGCCCCATCAATGAGCAGTGTCGGGAACTCATCG
>JBDKIW010000314.1:0-13639 GCA_039796955.1 Planctomycetota bacterium | reverse complement strand
GCATTGCGCGCCGCCTGCTGTTCCGCTTCCTTCTTGCTGCGTCCCCGTCCACTTTCGAACAATAACTCGCCAACACGAGCTGCGATCACAAATTCACGGGCGTGATCAGGTCCGGATTCCTCAATCACGACATATTCCGGCGTGCGGCTCAGCTCCCGTTGAGTATATTCCTGCAACTGGCTCTTGAAATTCTCCGTATCCACCGGCTGGCACAGCTTCAGTTCTTCCTCAAACGCCATCAGAATAAAAGTACGTGCCCCGTCCAGCCCACCGTCGAAGTACACACCCGCCACCAGCGACTCTACCACCGCCGACAGGATCGAATCCGGAATGACCTGCAATCCCCGCCCGACAAAAATCAAGGGCTCAAGGTCCAGTCGCCGAGCAACCCGTGCGCAGGTCTGACGACTGACCAGCCACGATTTCATCTGCGTGAGTTGCCCCTCACGCTGGTCCGGATACAGCTGAAAAAGATGCTCGCAAATCAGCAAGCCCAGCACCGCATCTCCCAGAAACTCCAGCCGCTCGTTCGAATCCAGACGGGTCTCTGCGGAGGAACTATGCGTTAGACACCGACGCAGCAACGCTCGGTCCCGGAATACATACTGAATCCGAGTTTCACACTGCTGCAGAATGTCTTCGTTAAATGCCATAACCCAATCGTGACCGCCGTTCCATCGTCCCTGCCAGCGCTTACGCCCGGCCTCGCCTTACGCCACCGCTCTCCACTCAGACGACAACACTCAACCGCTCAGAAGCGATGGCCTTCCTGAGGCCCGTGCTGTGTCAGCGTCAGAATCTCCGGCCCCGCGTCCGTCATCAGAAGTGTGTGCTCAAACTGAGCCGACAGGGCGCCGTCCTTCGTCCGCACCGTCCACTTGTCCTTCTTGTCCAGCCTGGTCTCCCACGTCCCCATATTCAGCATCGGCTCAATCGTGAAACATGTTCCCGGCCGCAGCAAATCCCGGTTGGATGTCAGCTGAGGGTAATGCGGAATCCCGGGCTCCTGGTGAAAGTCCCGGCCAATCCCATGACCCTGATACTCACGCACGACAGAGTACCCAGCCTGAGCCGCAAACGCCTGAATCGCCCGACCAATCTCCGTCACCGTCCCACCAGGCCGCGCCGCATGGATACCAACGAACAAGGCGTCAAACGTCGTCTGCACCAAACGCCGGGCGGCTTCGCTGACATCACCAACCAGAAACGTCTCAGACTGATCCCCATACCAGCCATTCACGATCGTTGTAATGTCCACATTGACGATGTCACCGGATTTCAACGGTCGCGTGTTGGGAATCCCGTGGCAAACGACCTCATTCACACTCGTACAGATCGTTTTGGGATAGCCCTTGTAATTCAGACACGCCGGCGTGTGCCCGTGATCCATCGTGTAGACGTACGCCAGGCGATCCAGTTTCTCCGTAGACATCCCCTCCGCAACATGCGGACGCAGAAAATCCATGAGTGAGGCGTTGAAACGCCCCGCCGCCTGCAGGCCTTCACGCTCCTCAGGGCTGAGATACAGGGGTATTTTCTTCGTCAGGAGTGACAAACTACGGCTTCCACTGAGAGTTTCCGGAAAATAACACCAACAGCTCCGCGATTATCATGAGGCCCACAGGGGATGTCAAATGCAACGCTGCAATCAGCCGAATTCCGCGGCGTTCCACACGCGCCGCACGATTGCCCCGCTGATTCATCACAGAGCCGATTCCTCGACAACGTCATCCGCTTCAGTTCTTTTTCTGAAACAATTGATGCGTCGAATCTCCTCCCGCCTGCAACCAGGCGACGAGGTCCAGAATTTCTTCCGCCGAATATGTGATCAACAGATTCATCGGCATCGTCGAAGTCAGCGATCCCTCCAGCTCTTCCACCTCCGCCATCGAAAATGACACCTTCGTCTCCGACTTCAGGGGATTGGGCAGCAATGTGACGGAGTCCGCGGTCTGTTCCAGCTTCAGTCCAGACACCAGACGGCCGTCATTCAACACGGCAACCCACGTCTGATACTGCCTGTTGATCTCCGCGGATGGCTCCAGAATCTGCCGCAGCAGCTGCCCACCCCGAAATCGCTCCGAAATCCGCGTGAGCTCCGGTCCCACTGCAGATCCCGAGTCCCGTACCCGGTGACACTTGATACAGCCGGCCGATTCAAACACCTGACGCCCGCGCTCCGCCGAACGCTCCGTCATCGCGTCCGCGGCATTTCCAAGGTCCTCAGTCGTCCACGTCCGCACAAAACTTCGCACCGGCGTCAACGACGTCTCCGGAAGTGGCTCCCCATCTGGAATCACAAACAAACTGCCCTGCATCACTCGCCAGTGCCCCGGATAGGTGCACACCATCCGATACTCACCAGGCTCCTTCGGCGCATCAAAGAACATCGTGTACGTCTCGCCGGGCTGCAGAATCGGCGAAAAACAGATTTCACGTGGATCCTCCGGTACATAGTGCGTCGCTATCGCCCGCGGATTGCTGGCCAGCTGCATCGACTGTTCTCCGAACTCATCAATCGCGTCCGCCCTCACAATCGCCACGTTGTGTGGCATCCCGGGATCCCCGTTGCGAAAGGCCAGCGATACGCGAGCCCCCGGGGGCACTCGCAGAACACGCGGCTCATACTGCAACCCCGGCGCCGCGCCGAACGACAGCTTCATCGAACTGGAAACCCAGCCGAAGTCAGTCCCCAGACGCTCCTGCTGCACAAGCCGCACGTCCTGCTCGTACTTTTCAGCAATCGGAAAATCAGGCGCCGGGCGTTTGGCAACCGCCACATAGTCCGCATACTCCTGAAAGTCATCACGCAGATTCAGGATCGTTGCAAACACGTCCGGCTGAACTCTGGCACCATACCGTGTTCGAAAGCTCGTATGCACATGAAACTGCATCACCGGATGTAGTTGAGGTATCTCCAGAAACACCGATCGACCGTCCGGCAACAATCGCACCGATTTCACCGGCACATGATCGTGCCCCTGGCGACCGGGTTCCCGAACAGAAAACTCAGGCGATCCATAGCCCGCACTGTAAAGGTAGTTCCACTGCTGACAAAACACTGCCGATGCCGAAACACTGGCCGGGTCC
Source organism: Planctomycetota bacterium (assembly GCA_039796955.1). GTDB lineage: Bacteria > Planctomycetota > Planctomycetia > Planctomycetales > Planctomycetaceae > SXXK01. The sequence goes on along the minus strand of JBDKIW010000314.1, from coordinate 10,549 downwards.
AGCTCGCCACTGAACCGCATGATCACTCCGTTCCCCCACGCTTCAAAGGCCCGCGGCACAACCAGTGGTTTATCAGTCAGACGCAAACGCTGCAGGCAACCGTCCTCTTTCGCATAACTCTGCCAACCTTCAGTCCCACCCACGTACACAAAACCGTCCTTCGCATTGAAGGCAACCCGACAGACACCACTCAGATAATCTCCGGGAAGCGGCACCACCGCCCCCTGCGATCGGCCCCCAACCTCGTCCCGCAGCACAAGGTACGCTTCACACGCTCCGAACGATGTTCCCAGAGCTGCTCCGGACAACGGTCCCAGTCGCGCATCCTCCGGCAGAAATCCGATCTCTCCTGATGAATTGTCAACGCCTCGCGGAATGAAACACAGCGGTAAATCATATCCATATCGACCACGCCCGGGCTGCGGTCCCTTCAGGCCGTGATAACTCTGATTGCCCACTTCAAAAATCGCTGACGCTGGAGTCCATGTGCCTTCCTGAACCGTGGCCAGCACGATTCGGCCATCCGCAGAAACCCCGATTCCATTGGAATTCCTCAAGCCATTCCCGAGTGATTTCATCGTTCCCGCAAGGTCCCGATGCGCCACCCCATAGTCCCCGGCTGACACCGACCAGTACAACTCGCCCTGCGCATCCTGCTGCAGCGATGTGCAGAAATCATGTCCTCCCGTCGTCGGAAACTCATTCGTGACGCATTCGTAAACATCCGCTTCATCGTCACCGTTCAGATCGTGCAGTCGAGTGATCTGATCGGACCCCAGCACCAGCACCTGATCCTGCTGGATCACAACCCCCAACGGCCGATACAGGCCGCTCGCAATACGCTGCCAACGCAGCTCGTTGCTCGCCCCGACATTCCCGAGGCCATCGACCAGCCAGACTTCTCCCATCAGAGTCGCTACGACGACGCGTCCGTCACTCAAACACCCCACTCCACCAATCCGCAGGGCCGTGCGAAATGGATTGGCTGCCCCCGCCGGTAACGTCAAAGTGTCAATCGCAACCGGCCCGTCTTCTGTTCCCGGTTGTGCCAGCGTCTGCACGGTCTGATGAACCCATTGTCCTCCCGCCCCTTTCGCCACATCCGCCTCTACAGGCGCCTGCAGCGTCGAAAACTGAAACGGCTCTTTGGTTTCGCTGCCGTGCAGAGTCTCATATTGAATCCGCAGGGTGCGCTCTTTGTCGCCGTCAGCAAACTCCACTCCAATCTGATCGCCGCGACGCACAAGCGCCCCGCCCCGGGAATCTCCCGACAACGCAACACGCTGAGTCACTCCGTTCAGAGTCACCTGGAATACCGTCGCCCCTTCCTGCACAGACTGGGTCACTTCCGCGCCGGCCCCCGGAACGTTCAGTTGCAGAAATGTTCCCGTCGGCAGCGGGCCCCGAACTCGCAGCGTTCGCACAATCCGACCACCGTCTGCCGCACAGGTCTCCGTGACCCTCGCCTGCTCAACCAGCGCCGAAAACAACACCGTCGCCCCATACCGGTTGAAGCCGACATAACGAGTCCGTGTGCCGGCCGGGAACTCCCAACGCGATGCCCCCGTCAACCACAACTGCTCGCCACCAGCTCGCACTCCCTCCATCAGTCCGAAACGCACGAATCCCCAGTTCACAAACTGTCCACGCCATGCGTCCGTAAATGTCATTTGCTGAGGGTCGTACAGGACTGTCGTCCCGCTGGACGCATCCAGCAACACATTCACCGCCTTTGGCGTGGTGCGGCCAAAATGATGGGTCAGCTGACAGACAACATTCCCCGGATCAGCAGCATTCAGCGTCCGATCAAAACTGACCTCTTCCGGGTTCTGCCCCCAGTGCCCGAATACGCCACCGTCCAGCCCGGGAAACTGAGGCAGGATGTCGGCCGGCGGCTTGCCATTCTTCAGCACCTGTTCCGCCTGCACCGAATAGAAATCCTCCACCCGATTCTGAGGAAACGGCAATCGATTCTCCGTCTGCCCCATCACAAACTGATAACTGCTGCAGACGAATGGCAGACAAAGCACCAACCAGAAAGCACGAAACATAGGCGGGACCGATCGCAGAGAAGTACACTGCAGAGCCCGTGGAACTCCGCAAAACAACAACACCGTCATCTCATCCTCAGACATTCACCAGCACGGCCGGCCGGACAACTTTGAAAAGGTCTGACCCATCCGACTGCTGACCAGATCACACACGCTGCCACATCGCTCGATAAATCGGAAATCCCAGTTTCCGCTTCTTCCGCTCAAAACTGGTCTGATAATCCATATCATTTTCCGCTTCACGCTCTTCCGGCGGTGGACACAGCTGAAACGTCGAACTTCCCGACATCAGACCGCAAACCATAGCGAAGTAATCGGCGACGTCAGTCCAGTGGTGCAGCAAGCCCCCGGGCCGGATGACCCGCGCCAGTCTGTCAAGAAATTCCGGGTTGAAAATCCGCCGCTTATGGTGCCTCGTCTTCCACCACGGGTCCGGAAAATACACATGGGCCGCATCCACGCTGCCCGGTGCAATCAACTGATCCAGCACGCGATTCGCATCACCACCGATCACCCGAGCATTGGGCAACGCACGTTTCTGCAAACGTTCCGCGGCCCGCCGCCCTTCACGGTAGTCAATCTCCAACCCCACGAAATTTCGTTGCGGATGCTGCAGGGCGGCGTTCAGCAGGAACAGCCCCCGACCCGAACCGATATCGATCTCGACCGGCTGCTCCCGCTCAAAAAACTGTCCCCAGCTCAACTCCGGCCCAACGTCTTCAATCGTCTGAAACCACGGCTTCATGGAGGTCACTGGATTCGGCGGCATCTCTGCACTTCTCTTCGTTTTCGTAAATCAATCATCCGGAACCAGACGTCACAGCCCTTGTCAACACGCCCCGCCGCAAGCCCGGTCACAATCCCCCCGCATAACACACCGGCCTCGCCCCGAATTCTCCGGACACGATCCGATTGCTGCCAGAGAATAACGAATTTCGCCGCTTTTCGCATTCTGATCCCGCAAAAATCGGAGCGCGCAGCCGCAACCACTGACCACACGGTCATCTTCCGTACCTTCCCCGATAAATCCCCAGCTTTACGTAACCCGCAGCCTCCACGTCTCAGGCAGAGTTTTCCCGACAGATTCGGCAGACCCGACAGCTCCGGAAAAGGCCTGCACACCGCTGCAATTCTTACCACTGAACTTCATACCCGCCGATAGTTCTGACAGTACCGGTTGTCCCGAGCCTGTCAGTCGAAAACGCAACGTTGCCTCCAGCAGAGGCACGCCGCTTTTCGCAGGCCCTGCGCCTGACGTCCGCTCCGGGAATGCCACAACCAAACTTCTGGCTGATCCGTTTGCTCCGTGAACAGGGATGGTCCGGTGAATCGGTCTGGCATACTGCACACAAAATTTTCTGCACTCAAGCCCCCTCAGAAGCCCCACAGCTCCCTGACGGCGATCATTGCTGCACTCTGCCTGCATGTCGGAGCCGAGACTTCTGTTTTCGCCCAGTCGTTCGTCGATTCATGGAATCGGGACGGACGCGAAGAAGTCCTGCCCGGCACTCCGGGTTCGGCGCTTTCTGAAGTGCGGCGGTCCAACTCCGGACTCCCTGTATCCGACAGGTTTCTGCTTGAGTACTCTGAGTCGAATTCCGAAAAACCGGTTGATCTGACCTCAGCGATCCTCTCATCGCCAACCAGAAGCACGGAATCGCCCACGGCCGTGCCCTCGGTCTTTGAAACACTGCAACTCACCGCCTTCCGCGATGATGCCCGAGCAGCAAGTGAGGCCGCACGCGACTACGATGATTCCGAAACAACGCTGTCTGTAGCCGACCCCACGGCACTTCTGCAGGATTCGCAGGTGCAGGCAAAGTCTCGAGTTCCCGCGGCCCCTGCTCAGCTGTTTCGAAACCCGCCGGGCCCGTCGGACTCGTGGCAGCTGCTTCCATCCGGCCTGCTGTATCGCACCTATCTCGCTGGCCCCAAAGAACCACGCCTGCAGTACCTGTCTCAGTACGACGTTAAAAATAAGCGGCAGGTAGCCGACGCAGTGCTCGGGGGCCGGGTTGGACTGCTGCGAAAAAGTTCCGGGCTGGCCGACGACCCCGACGCGTTCCAGCTGGATGTCGACGGTGCCGTGTTCGCCCGCGTCCTCCCCGAAGAACCCAGTTCCATGCTTGAAGGTTCCGATTATCGAGTTGGACTGGCGGGAACGTGGAAACAGGACGAACTGGCGTGGAAGCTGGGCTACTGCCACATCAGCAGCCACATCGGCGATGAATTTCTGCTCGCATACCCCGCGACCCCCCGCATGAACTATGTCCGGGACTCCGTCATCGCCGGGATCAGTTACGACGTTCTTTCCGCAAGCCGTGTTTATGCTGAAGCCGGGTATGCCATCGGCATCTCCGGCGGAGCTGAACCGTTTGAACTGCAACTGGGCAGCGAATGGACGCCTCGCCCACGCGGAAGGCAAGGCGCCCCCTTTGCCGCCGTCAATGCTCAGTTCCGCGAAGAACAGGGAACACGAGCCGGACTGAACACCAGCACTGGCTGGGGCTGGGAAGGCGCACGCACCGGTCACCGGCTTCGCATCGGAGCCAACTACTACAACGGCCCGGCCCTGCAGTACTCGTTTGCTGAGCGTTGGGAAAACCTGGTTGGAGGCGGCATCTGGCTGGACTTCTGAACCGAAAGCAGCCCCAACACATCGCACACAGTCCGTCGCGAACTGCGCACAAACCGGCTACCACAGCACAATCGCCCGCCCTGGGCCGGCATGACACCCCTGCAACCGAATCGGAGCAAACAGGAAGTAACTTCCCGGCCGCACACTTTCCAGGTTGAACAGGAACTCCACTCCCACCATATCGGCAGTTCCCAGCGCCCAGTAGGTCATGGCCGCACGCCGCGGTTCAACGCCCCCCAGGTCCGGTGCATCCGTTGCAACGCAGCGAATGCCACGCTTCTGCAGATACTGAATGGCGTCTGGTCCCGGAGCTGGCCAACCCTCTGATTTTCCCGCCAGCGGATCTGCCCAGACACCTTTGTCCTCAGGAGCCGGCTTCAGATGCCGATCCAGGTGTCCTGTTCGGAAAACCACAATCTGTCCCGGCTTGAACTCACCGTTTTTCTTTTCATCCGCCTGCAGCAGAGCCACCGTGATCTCAGGAGAACGCGGCACTTCCGAGACCGGCAGACTTCCCACCAAATCCCGCACATCCACAACACGCGCATCGCCACAAGTCCAGTCCAGCGGCACCTTCTCGGTCGTACGGTCGCTGAATCCCCGCTTTCCATACCGAGCTTCATAGTCGGCCAGCCACCCGCGAACTTCCGGCGCGTAATCAACCTCCACTCCGGCAGGCGGCAACGCAAAGGCAGGAGGAATCAAATGCGTCCCTGCCGTGGCGTCCATCAAATGCGTGTGATGCCACAAGTCCAGATCCGGTGAATACAGGAAGTCCACCTTCACATACACCTGCCGGTGCCGACCTGTTTTCGCCCCGGGATTCGTGATCGGATACCTCATGTCAAGAACGGGAGAAAGATCGGCGGCGCGCTTATTCTTCGCCGCATCAATTAACCTCGCCGGCAAACTTCCCCCCGTCACAGCGATTGCCCGAGCCTCCGCGTACATCCCGCCCGCATGTCGAGGCGACAACATCACATAATAGGCCCCCGTCGGCGGTAGCTGCGACAGACCAGTGGCCCCCTCCGTCCAGATCATGCCATGACGTAGCCCGGCATAGTGCGTCGGTTCAGCCAAAGTCGGGAGCGGACCCATGCTGGCACTGTCAGTCCCCAGAGTCCGGACGCCTCGTGCGGCCAGAAACTCCATCGTTTCCGGACCTGGATCCGGATATCCCGGGGCAAGGCGGTCCACCACATCCGCGATGTAACGATGCCCCTCCGGAAAAGGCCGATAGTAGCGGTCCGAGTAATCACTGCGGAACAGAACCACATCACCAAATCCAACCCGGCGATGCTTCGCCTCAAACGCCTCAATATCCCCAGGCATGACCAGCGGACTGACTCCATTCGGCGCCTGATCCAGCAGATGACGTACATCCACAATGCACGCCTCTCCCCCGAATTGCCAGGCCTCAATCGTCTCTGTAAACGCCGTTCCGTACGGCCCTGATTTTTCACGCTTCAATTCCGGACGCACCACGGAATGCGGAGGCACGTCCAGCTGAGTCCCCGTGTTACCGTCCATCAGCAGCACATCAATGTTGTAAACACTGCCGGATCCCACCCGTTGCTCATGAATCAACTGAAATCGGGGAAACGGATGCGTTGGCCACGTCGCCGGATACTCCGCACCAACCATCAGGGAACAATCCACAAACCGCGTCGCGGGTTCCTGCTGCTGGGCCGGCAACATCCCCGACGAAAGTATCATCGCTATCGCCATGATCGGTGGCAGCTCCCCCGCCACCGCGCGGCGACCGCTGACAAACAACGTTGACGAACAGAACTGCCAAAGACAGCCGGCAAAGGACACGTCACGACAAAAGGCCTTCGGCATCGTTCTCTCCGGAAAACAGGGGGTTGGAATCAATTCCCATCATCGAAAAAAGACGCAGGGAAAACAAGAGACCACCGTACCGGGAATCCGCAGAACCCAACCACCACCCCGCCTCAAACACCCACCAGCCACCAGACCGACCGATCGAAACGCTCCAGCGCATTCCACGAGGGGACACACCACCGGTCCACAATTCCCCAGGCCCAGCCCTGCCTTCCCAAAGATGCTTCCCCCAAAAAGTCTGGTCCAGAAGGTGCCACCCACCCGCAGGCTTCGGGGACACACCACAGCCCAAAACGACCGTTTAGCGCGACTACAACGATCCTGACGGATCAGCCACCTTCAACGACTCTCGCGGTAAGCACGGCTCGGGGACACACCTCCAAACACTCAACCTGGTCCAGAAGGTGCCAACGCGCAGGCTTTGGGGACACACCACCAGGCTTCGGGCACGCAGGCTTCGTGCCCGGCCCCAAGGGTGCCACCCACCTGTAGGCTTCGGGGACACACCAAGCCCCTAAACGACCGTTTAACGCAACGACAACGATCCTGACGGATAATCCACTCACAACAATTCTCGTGCACGTGCCCGGTCCCAAGGGTGCCACCCACCTGCAGGCTTTGGGGACACACCAAGCCCCCAAACGACCGTTTAACGCAACGACAACGATCCTGACGGATAAGCCACTTACAACAATTCTCGCGGCAGACACGGCCCGGGGACACACCACCAAACGCTCAGCGTCGTCCAGAAGCGGGACCCAAAAGGTGCCACCCACCTGCAGGCTTCGGGGACACACCACGCCTCAAAACTGCACCACTGCAGGTGCCACGCACCCATTTGCAATCAGGGACACACCACGCCTCAAAACCACCGTTTAACGCGTAGGCGACGATCCTGCCGGAAAACACGCTCGTAACGATTTTCTCAGCAGACAACCACGCAACCCAACATCCCCATCCAGTCGCCATGCACCGTTTCAGCCAACTCAATGCACAACCGGGGACATACCACGTCTCGAAAGTGCACGACAGCAGGCGCTGCACCACGGCAGGTGCCACGCACCCATTTGCACGCACCCATTTGCACGCACCCATTTGCAACCAGGGACACTCCACGCCTCAAAACCACCGTTTAACGCGTAGGCAACGATCCTGCCGGAGAACACGCTCGTAACGATTTTCCCAGCAGACAACCACGCAACCCAACATCCCCGACTAGGTGCCATGCACTGTTTTAGCCAACTCAATGCACAACCGGGGACACACCACGACTTGCAGGTGCACCACAGCAGGTGCCATGCACCGTTTTGCAATCGGGGATATACCTTGCCCCACTACCACCGTTTAACGCAACCACAACGATCCTGACGGATAAACCACTCACAACGATTCTCGCGGCACGCACTGGCCGGGGACACACCAGCCATCAAGAACAACAGGCTTGCGGCCAGTCTCTCGTCTCTGACGTCCCACCCTGACAATGTGCCGCCGGGAAAGGCCTGCCCACCTTGATTCCACGGCGTTGCGGTTCACCATGTCCCGGTATTCGCGCCAACCGTCGCCATGTTCGTCTCCGATACCCGAACACGACATTTCAGAAACTCTTCGACGCCCTCATTCGCCACAGCCTCGACTCTGATCCACGGCATGTTCCGCTTACTCATGGCGGGGGCCAATCCCTACGCTCCGAGTACATCGCTTCAGAGGAGTCACCGCGTCCAGCCCAACATTGCTTGTCGCTTCCGCAAAGGAAAGCACTCCATACCTTGTCCTGCGACGGCTTCCAACGTGCCCGCACCCGGTTCAGTGTTCGCGTTCTCTCACGCCACGTATCACCTCCACCCCCAAAAGCCCGTATATGAAGATCAGCTGCCCCAAAGCTCAATTCCGCCAGCCAGCAACAACCGAATCGGCAGGAATCGCCGGCAAACACCTGCTGCGATCGTTGATTTGGGCAATCAGTGCAGAACCGGCAGGAACCAAAAAGACAGAATTGCTTATCCAGGTGGCACGACCCATCCGATCATTCCTGTGTGCTGCTCTGTTGCGCAGACCCGCAGGTTAACGATATCGCGTTGACTCGCGGGTAGCATGCCGATTGAGCATTCAAGGACTTCCGGTGTTGGCGTTCGCCGGAAGCATTCAGCGTCCGAGCGTTTGAGACAGTGAACCACCGGGACGGTTTCCCAGCAGTACGAGGGCGGTCCGAAACGGAAGGTACCTCACGGAGGAGAACTTTCATGCGAAAGTACGGTAAGTGGTTACTCGTGCTGGGGGTGATGGCGGCCAGTTCGGCTGCTGCCAGCGCAGACGGATTTCTTGGCGGCTTCAAGCCGCAACTTCCCTTCTCCGGCACCGCCGAGAAGGCCAAAAATCAGGAGCTGGCGAATGAAGTTGCCAACTCCCTGAAGAGTGCTCAGGTTCGAGGCACCGGGATCGAAATCGAAGTCCGGGATGGCGTCGCTATCCTTGAGGGCAAGGTCAACGACCCAAGCCAGTTGTCACTCGCACAGCGAGCCGCCGGCACCGTGCCTGGTATTGAACGGGTTGAGAACAACCTGAAGTACATGCCGCCATCTGCTGGACAGGTACAGCCCGCAGCAGCCGATGCTGCCGGCGTTAAAGCAGCCGCTGTTACACAGGCAGCTGCCACCCAGACTCCCGAGCGAAAATCGGTGATTCAGAGGGTGAGCGGAACAAATCCGGAGCCGGCCAAGGCAGAAAACAACTCCGCCGTGGCTCAGAAGATCGCTCAGTCTGTGGCAGACGCCGGCCTTGTCGGCTACGACGTCGAAGTCCGCTACAGCGGTGGAACAGCTACCCTGCTTGGTCAGGTGGGCTCCGCTGCAGAACGTCAGGCTGCCAGCAAAGCAGCTTCGGCCGTTCCCGGCGTCCAGAAGGTCAATAACCGGCTCACAGTAGCAAACCCAGTCGCCCAGACTGGCATGCCATCGGCCGGCCCGGCACCCATGATGATGCAGGGACAGCCAATGATGCATCCTGCCATGCAGGGGCAGATGATGCCTCCGCAGGGAATGATGATGGGCCCGGGAATGCCTCCCACGGCGACCGGATATGCACCAACCAGTTTCAACCACCCGAATCTCCCGAACCATGCATGGCCCTCATATGCCCAGTACCCAAACTCGGCCGCTGTGAGCTACCCCACGCAGTACAGTGCCAGTGCGTGGCCGTACATCGGCCCCTTCTACCCATACCCACAGGTTCCGATGGGCTGGCGTGAAGTCTCCCTCGAATGGGACGACGGCTACTGGCAGCTCAACTTCAATAAGGAAAAGGACAAGTGGTACTGGGCCTTCAATCCCAAGAATTGGTAGATTGAGCCAGTCCTGATGTCTCAGACGACTCGCTGATTCCAGCCCTGAAGGTCAATCACCTTCAGGGCTTTTTCATGCGCTATGCCCTGCACCTGGGCGCCGGCGACAGGCTGTTCCTGTACGGACATCTCCGACTTTTCCGCCCGTCTTCTGGAAGAACTCGGCACGCCCTGCTAACCTTTTCCCCATGCTTCAGTTTTTTCTTAACCCATGGATGTTGACAGGGCTGCTGGGCATCTCTCTGCCAATCATCGCACATCTCCTCAGCCGACGACGTTTCGATGTGGTCGAGTGGGGGGCTATGCAGTTTCTGAATCCGTCCCGAAAGACACGGCGACGACTCAGACTTGAAGAACTGCTTCTGCTTCTGCTTCGAATCGGACTCGTCACTGCCATCGTGCTGGCCGCGACACGGCCCTGGATTCCGGGCGGCTGGCTGTCGGCCTACCGCTCGTCCGGATCCCGCGCCGTCGTTCTGATCATCGATGGCTCCAATTCCATGTCGCGAACCGACGGTGTCAACACCCTTCATCTCCGGGCAATCCGACGAGCCACAGAGTTTCTGCAGTCGCTCGGCAGTGACGATTCGGTCGCCGTCATCGACGCCCGTGACCAACCCGTTGCTCTGGTACCATCACCGCTGAGCGATCTTCAGACTGTGACAGCGGAACTCTCGA
>JBDKIW010000313.1:0-4401 GCA_039796955.1 Planctomycetota bacterium | reverse complement strand
AGCTCTTCCATCCGCCGGATGTCACCGGCGCGGTAGGCCTGGTTCATCAAAAAGGTCAGAATCACGGGGTCGTGCGGGAATTCCTTCAGGAACAGGCTGATCTGTTGCTTCGCCTGGTTATTCAGCTCAATGATCTCAGGAGTTGGCGATGTTTCCTGATTCATGACCAGTCGCATGGCGGTGTTGACTGCCAGTCCAATCTTGAAACGAGGTTCTTCAGGACTGGCCTGCATCCAGCGCTCATTCAATTCACTGCCATTAGTAAACGCCAGCACGTCCGCCATCACCAGATAGGTGTACGCTTCCCGAGGTTCTGCCCCGGCATCAACTGCTTTTCGAATCGCCCGCAACATGGGAATTCGCTGCTGATTCATGGCGTAGAAGGAAATGACACGCGAGTGTGTTTCCACCAGCCTGGGATCAAGCTGAATCACTCGCTCGCTGGTCGCCAGGGCGTCCATGGGTCGATTCAACGCAGCCCATTCCAGATTGGCTTTCTCAGCAAGGGCAAATGCAATGTTGGGGTCGGTGTCCGGAATCCTGCCAAGGCATGCAGCCATGGCTTCAAATTCATCCTGTTCCTGCGCTGCTTCCGCAGCAGCCCACCAGCCTTTGGATTCTGCCGGATCCCACGCAGTCCACTGTTCAGCCACTTCCTGAAGCTGTGTCCAGTTGCGATCTTCCCGGGCGATGCGGCAGGCCGCTTCAAATTGCGAAGTTCGGTATGCGTGCAGCGAGGCACGCCCCCAGAAGGCGGCGGCGACCAGCACGACCATAAACAAACTCAGGAAAATCCATCGTCGCGAAGAACTGCGGGCCGTGCGCGACACGTCCTGCTGTCTCTCTGAAGACAGTTTATCTGCAGGCACGGAAGGCATCTGATCAGGCACAAGAGTCATGGGGCAACAGTTTCTCGGGAGCAGCCGATGACGAATCCGGACAATGGTTAATTTAAGACGCATTCCGGGGCGAGTCAAAGCGAGGGGCAACATTCGGGGGTTGCCGACACCGTCCGGTAAACAATTCGGCGATCGCTGGCAGCTGGCCCACCATCACCGTCGCGCACAGCTCTGTCCGGATTGCCGCCGTTCATCTCAGGCGTGCATCACCGGGCTCGCCACATTTTTCTTACCTCAACCGGTTCAGTGCGGAGGTTTGGAGTGTTAGAGTGCGTGCACACTTCAAATTTCCTCGCCGCCTGAGACTCGCAGCATTCTCTCCTATGGTTTCCACAGCACACGTTTCGGCTTCCCGAGTATCACACGGCGTATTTGCCGCCATTTTTCTGTCCGTTCTGTGTGCCGGTTGCGGTCCCTCAGATTCCTCAGAACTCGTGCGTCAGGCAGAGAAACGCGTGCTGAGGGGTGATTTGTCCGGAGTCGAGCAGCTGCTGCAGCAACTGGCAGCAGACGATAAAGCATGGGCCAGAGCTCAACTGCTGCTGGGCAAGATGGCCGCTCGTCGCCGTGAGACCGAGCAGGCACTGGCTCTGTTTCAATCCATCCCTCGTGATGGATCCGACGTATCGCTCGCCGCAAATCAACTGGCTGCCGAGATCCAGATGAAGAACTGTCTGTTGTCGGGGGCCGCTGAATGCTATCTGTGGCTGGCTTCCCGCAGCCCGGATGATCTCGGCCTGAAAACGCTGCTGGCATCTCTGCTGGTGCTCGGTGGAGAACGCGGTCAGGCAGATACGATTCTGATGGACCTGCTTTACTCAGGCAAAATCAGCCTGAAGGATCTCATCATGCTGACACAGCGGGAACGCCAGCCCCCGGAGGCCCGTCATCTTCTGCAATGCACGTCTGCACGCAATTCTGACCCGATGACCCTGTTCGCACTCGCCACTGCGGATCTCGAGGCCGGACAAACTCAAGCCGCCACAGAAAAGCTGCAGGCGGCCGTCCGCACCCGGCCTGAATTCGTCAGTGCTCAATCCCTGCTCGGCGAACTGCTGCTGGAGGACAACGCGCCCGAAGCATTGGCGAACTGGGCTCAGCAGGTACCCGTCAGCATTCAGACCAGCCCGGATCTGTGGTACCTCCGCGGCTTGCTGGCTCGTCGGCAGCAGGCGTCTGATGCAGCTGCCCGCTGTTTCTGGGAAACTGTGCGTCAGGATCCGCTGCATCGAAAGGCCATGTTCCAACTGGGCCAGATCCTGGAACCATTGCGTCCCGAGGCCGCCGCTGCTTTCCAGTCTCAGGCCGACCGTATTCTCGATTTTTCCCTGCGGATTGAACGCGTTCTGAACGCCGGCGGACAGGATCCTGCAGGCTTCGCCGTCATGATCCGGTTTCTGGTCGAATCAGGTCGCATCCCGGAAGCTGTCGCGTGGATCCGCATGGACGCTAATCGACATGGCGAGCTGAACCTGCCGACATCCATTCAGGAACAACTGGCGGTTGAGCTCACGCCGCAAACCCCTCGTTTTGCGGCGGCAGCGGACCTGACGCGACGATTCGATTTGTCTGACCTGGCAGCTCCCGAATGGAATCAGCACGTGCCATCTGCGACAGCGCCGTCAACCACGACAGACGCCGAGAGCATCACCTTTGCTGATCAGGCAGCTGCACTGGGAATTGACTTCACGTATCTCTCAGGCACACATGGTCGCACGCAGTCCATTCGCGTATTTGAATCGACAGGTGGCGGGACAGGAGTCCTGGATTACGATCTCGATGGCGCTCCGGACATCTTCTTCACTCAGGGAGAGCCGTGGCCGCTTAAGTCGCGTTCCCCAGCCCCATCCACGGAACTAGCCGACGTTCTGTTCCGTAATCGATCAACGGGATTCCGGGATGTCACGGGACTGGCATTCCCGATCCCGGATGACGGCTATGGTCAGGGCTGCAATTCGGCCGACTTTGATAATGATGGATTCCCGGATCTGTATGTAGCCAACATCGGCGGCAATCGCCTTTTCCGAAATAATGGCGACGGGACGTTTTCGGATGTCACCACCACGGCCGGGCTCAAACAGACCGCATGGACCACCAGCTGCGTGATGCTGGATCTGAACGCCGACGGCCTTCCGGATCTGTATGACGTGAATTACCTGCAGGGTCAGAACGTGTTTGAAGTAGAATGCGGCGAGAATCGCTGTTCCGTACTGAACTTTGACGGGGCCCCGGACCATGTGATGCTGTCCGCAGGAGACGGCACCTTTGTCACAGTCCCCGGGGCGACTCCGAATCAGACGCCAAAAGGGTTGGGGATTGTTGGCATGCAGCTTCCCGGAGAAGACAAGCCGCGATTGTTCATCGCCAATGATCAGGTCCCCAACTTCTTTCTGCGGGCCCAATCAGACAATACCTATCTGGATGAAGCGTTGCCGCGAGGACTGGCGGTTAACTATCTCGGCAAGCCAACGGCCTGCATGGGAGTGGCGGCTGGTGACGTCAATCGCGACGGGCGTCTGGATCTGTTTGTGACCAATTTTGAACGCGAGGCCAACTGTCTGTATCTTCAGCGGGACGGTGGTTTTTTTGAGGACGCCATCCAGGGGTCCGGTCTTTTCCAGGCGGGTATCCCTTACGTTGGCTGGGGGACGCAATTCCTCGACGCCGACAACGATCAGGATCTCGACATTGCTGTGGCGAACGGACACGTCGCCGAGTTCGGAGAGCCCGGGATCGAATATCGCATGCCCCTGCAGTTCTTCCGGAATAACGGTGAGGCATCATTCAGCGAATTGAATCCCACCGAGGCCGGATCGCTGTTTCAGGTCAAACGACTTGCACGGTCACTCGCCACTCTCGACTGGAACTCTGATGGGGCCCTCGATTTCGTCGTCTCGTCCATCTCCAGTCCGGCTGTGCTTGCCACCAATCAGAGTGCAACGTCGGGGCACTGGCTCCGGCTGATTCTGCATGCCACAGATTCCGCCAGAGACTGTTCCGGCGCAGCCGTCCGGGCATCGGCCGGGGGAATCGATCAATGGGCTTTTATGCCGGCTGGAGATGGGTATCAGAGCTGCAACGAGCGTTGTCTGCATTTCGGCCTTGGTAACCAGACAACCGTGGATCAGTTGGAAATTCGCTGGCCTTCCGGCAGAATCACGCAACTGAGTGGAATCCCCGCGGACTCAACCCTCCATCTGATCGAAGGGCGTCCGCTGGTTTATCCTGTCCCCTGAGCCAGAGACCTCGCCTGCAGCGGTTCCTTCAGGGCCTGTGTATCCCGATCCTGCAACACTAAAAAAACACAACACTGCCGAACTCTCAGCAGCGATTCAGGACGATTGTCGATGGCGATCACTGTCAATTGCCCCGCATGCTCCGCCCGCATGACACTCCGTGACGATCTGGCCGGAAAAAAAATCCGCTGCCCGAAATGTCAGCAGGCCCTCCGAGTCCCGGATGCATCCGCTGCCGTCGATTCCGGCGAAAGCAAACCGCCTGC
>JBDKIW010000312.1:0-5842 GCA_039796955.1 Planctomycetota bacterium | reverse complement strand
TGTCTTGTGCTTGGGGTCAGACCTTAGGGAAGTGAGCGCAGCGGGGATGGGTAAGGCGGCAAGTAAGCAGAAGCCTGAGTTACCGGCGTTGACGGCGGCGGATGAGCAGGAGTTATTGCGGGTGTTGCGGCAGTCGGCTGCGCCGCTGGATGTTGCGAAGCTGTTGAAACAGGTGGTGACGAGCCGTCCGGCGAAGTCGGCTGAGCTGGTTTTGTTGCTGCAGTCGCTGGTGTCAGCGGGCTTGGCGGTGGAGTGGCCGGCGAAGACTGCGACGGGGAAGCTGCGTTACTGGGATCGCGATCTACGGGCAGCTGGTTTGGGTGTTGTTGGGGAGCTGGTCCGCAGTTCGGCTGTGCCGTTATCAGTGAAGGACGTCAAAAAGCTCTGGAAGTCTTCGATCAGGCTGAGTGAAGCCGAGCTTGTTGCGCTGCTGGGGGAGTTGCAGGCGGGCGGGGAGATTTTTGAGATACCGGCGAAGACGGCGGCGGGCGGGGTGCGGTATTGGGGGCAGGATGTGCTGCAGTTTGCGGGGGCCAGTGTCCTGGGCGAGCTGCGTCAACGCGGGGCGTTGCCGACAGCGAAGCTGCGTGCCGTTGTGAAGTGGCTGGATGATGTTCGATTTACGGATCTGCTGGACCGTCTGTCGGCACAGCGGCTGATCTTTCGTCAACCGGCGAAGCCGGCTGTCAAGTCGGCTCAGACTGTGTGGGGAATCAGTCCGCCATCCCCTGAGCCGTGGCTGCGACCGATCCGTGAGCAATTGTGTCAGGTGGTATTGCAGTTGCGAGGGGCTGCGGTGTCTGCGACGGATCTGCGGCGGGCGGTGGTGGAGATGCTGGAGGCTGCGGGTATTGTGCTGGGTGCCGCCGGTTCCGAAGCCGGGGTAGGTGCATCGGTCACTGCGGCTGCGGGGGCAACGGTGGATCTGGTGCGATTGATGCGTGAGCTGGATGCGGGTGCGGATCGTGGGGCGCTGGTGACGGCGCGAGCTTTGCGGGCGGCTGCGGGTTTGCCGAAACCGCAGTTTGACGAATTGGCTTTGCAGTTATCGCGTGCCGGCAGGATTGTGCTGCATCGGCATGACTTCGCAGGCAGCTTGAGTGTGGCGGAGCGGGATGAGCTGGTGACGGACGGTGCTGGTGAGTATTTCGTGGGGATGGCTTTACGAGCCGGGCAGGTGGTGTGATGAATCCATTTCGCAAGACGGTGATGTCGGATCCCTGGGAGACTCCAGGGGGAGATGTTCCGACGATCCATGAGGCTGAGTTTCGGGCGTGTTTGCAGGGCCTGGAATCGGTGCGTGCGGCCAAGCGTTCGACGGCGCTGCTGATACACGGCGAGGCTGGCAGCGGGAAGACTCATTTGCTGAGTCGCCTGCGTTCTCAGCTGGCACCGAATCAGCCGACGGCGTCGGACCGTGCTGAGGCGTTGTTTGTGTGGGTTCGGCTGCAGACCAGTCCGCGGATGATCTGGCGGACAGTTCGTCGCACCCTGGTGAACGACTGGTTTCGTCGGCTGCCGGACGGGCGTTCGCAGTTTGACCGGATTCTGTTTCACCGCCTGGCGGAAATTCGTGTGGCGGAGGGTGATCTGGAGCCGTGGCATGAGTATATGCTGGACGAGCATCCGGAAGGGTTGAGTGAGCTGGTGGGCAGGATTTCCGAGAACCTGCAGCTTGACCGGAATACTCATGTGGTCCTCGAGCATTTGGTTTTTGGTCGTCATCGGCGGGATCTGCAGGCGTGGCTGTGTGGCGATTCGCTGCCGGAGGCGGCCCTTGCGCGTCTGGAGCTGGAGGAGTCGGACGAGGGTGACGAGGAGCGTGAGGATCAGGCGCGGCGTACGATTCTGATGCTGTGTCGTCTGGCCGGCCAGAGTTTGCCGGTGGTGATCGCACTGGATCAGGTTGAGGCGCTGGAGACGGGTCCTGAGGATCGTGCTGCGCTGTTTGCCTTTGGCCAGCTTGTAAGTACTTTGCATGATGCGACGAGCAATGTGCTGTTGATCGCGGCGGTGCAGTCGGCGTATGCAGATCGTCTGAAGCGGGAGGCGCGAGCGGCTGATCATGATCGGATGACTTCTGCGGGGCGAATCAGTTTGTCCCCGCTGACTCGCGAGCAGGCGCGGCAACTGATAGTTGGGCGACTGCAGGCGTGTGGTCAGGTGGTTCCGGCGGGAGCTGGGCATCAGGCATTCTGGCCGCTGCATGAGTTTGATGTGGCACAGCTGTTCAGGAACGGCGGGGTAACTCCGCGAATGCTGCTGAACCGTTGTGCGGAGCGTTTCGACATTCCGATTGCTGACGCGGAGGTTGTGCCAGAGGCTGGGGCGGCGGCGGCGGGAGTTTCTCGGCGTGCTGTGTCGGAGTTTCTGGCGGAGGTGTGGGGGGCCGTTGTTGAGGAAAAGCTGCGAACCAGTCGGCCGGAGCAGTCGGAGGAGATTATTCGGCATGCGTTGCCGATGGTGGTCCGGCTGCTGGAGCCTGATCTGGAGGTGACTGCGGCCGCGGGAATGCAGGACGTGGCGGCAGTTTTCCGCGGGCGAGCGGGGCGTGTGGGCATCAGCATTTGTGCTCAATCGAACATGAACAGTCTGGCAGCACGGCTCAGGCGACTGCGGGATCAGGCTGGCAGTGGTCAGCTTGATCGCCTGGTGGTGATTCGGGACGGGCGTGTGCCGTTGTCACTGACAGCAAGAAAGGCTCAGCAGTATCTGCGTGAATTGCAGGAGGATGGTCGGACGAAGGTGGTGCATCCGACGATGGAGGTACTGGCGGCTTTGGATGCGCTGCGTGCTCTGCTCTCAGACGCGCGCTCGGGCGATCTGGCCTGTGCCGGGGCAACCGTATCGCCGGGTGTATTTGAGGAGTGGTTCCGCGCTCAGATGTCCAGTCAGTTGCAGGAGTTTGTGCGGGAGGTGCTGGAGCCGGCGTCGGCGGGCGATGAGACGTCGCAGGATACGGCGCTGTTTGAATCTCTGCAGGCTCTGCTGGCTGAGCAGCCGGTGCAGTCGCTGGTTCAGGCTGCGGAGCGTCTGGGTGTCAGTCAGCAGCGGCTGAGTGAGTTGTCGCGGCGTTTTCCGCATGCGATTGGCGTGCTGGGGAATGAGGATTTGCTGGTGTTTCGTGTTGTGGCAGCCGGTACTGATGATTCCGCGGAAGTTCGCTGAGGAAGACGACAATGCCAGTGACTGTAACGGTCAGTCAGATCCGCGAGGCTTTATATCGGGCCGATCGTACGGCGGGGCGTGAACCGGCGACCGCCACAACGGGGTTGCTGGGACGCTGGTTTCACGAGGCATTGAGTTATCTCGTATCGCAGGAGCCGGGTGGTGGCCTGCTGGGCGTGCTGGCGGGCGGTCCGGCCGATCTGGAAAGCTGGAAGTCGCTGGCGACAGCGCGTGTGTACGAAGAAATTGTTGGTCCGCGACTGACTCGCAATTGTGCATTGCTGCAGGAGTCGGCTGGTCAGGTGCTGGTATTCTGGCAGGCCATGCGAGAGGCTGCTGAATGGTTTGCGGAGCTGGCCTGGCGGGCGCACGCGGGACTGCAGCGGGGGCAGCAGGGCGTACTGCTGCCGGCATGGCAGCACCTGCAGGAGTGTTTTGCGTCGGAGGTGCCGCTGGAGTGTGAGTTGAGTGATCCGTTGTGGAGTGACACGGTTCGCCTGGTGGGAATCGCGGACTGGGTTTGTCGTCCGTCGGGTGTTGATCGCTGGTGTGTGGTGGAGTTCAAGACGGGGCGCGGCAGTTCGGAGGCGGATCTGGCGCAGGTCTGTCTGTATCATCTGATTTTGCAGGAGTTATCGCGATCGGGTGATATGGCAGCGGGTTACAGCGGGGCTCTGGCCCTGATCCGTTTTAGTCCGCATCGCACGGAGTTGTTGTTGACTGCGGATCAGCTGAGTGTGGTGCGAGTTCGTCTGCTGGCGCTGATTGGCAGTCTGGCGGGGGTATCGTCTGGTGCCGTGGGTGAGGCGCATGTCGTGGAGCGGCGGGAGAGAGCGTCTGGAGCAGACGGTGCGGCGTTGGCGGTGCAGCGTGTCTCGGCAGTTCCTCGCGGGGCGGCTATACGGCGGAATCTGCAGTCAGCGACGGACTGTGCGGAACTGGGCAGGCGGATTGTGCGAACATTTTGTGAGTATGGGGTGCAGGTGAGTTTGGAGGATGAGGTGGTCGTGGGGCCGACGTTCCTTCGTTTTAGGGTGATACCGGGCGTGGGCACGAGGGTGACGGCGATTGAGCAGCGAGCGGCAGAGCTGCAGATTCGGCTGGGGTTTTCCGCGGAGCCGTTCATCAGTCGTGACCAGGGGCGTTTAGTGCTGGACGTGCAGCGACCGGATCGTCAGACGATTTTTTTTGACGAGATTCGCGGCAGTCTGGCGGATGTGCCGTCAGGATTCGGCAGTACATTGGTGCCGGTGGGGGTGGATTTTTCGGGTGAGCTGATCTGTGCGGATTTGTCGAAGCCCGAGCATTGTCATTTGCTGGTTGCGGGAACGACGGGCAGTGGCAAGAGTGAGTGGCTGCGGATGGCGATCGCTGGTCTGTTGATCCGCAATACTCCTGAGACACTGCGTCTTCTGGTGATTGATCCGAAGCGGAATGCATTTCATGCGCTGCGGAGTTCACCATTTTTGCTGCAGCCGCTGGTGTTTCCGGACGAGCAGCCGGCAGGAGAAGTCCTGGAGCGGCTGTGTGAAGAAATGGAGTCTCGCTACGCGATGATGAATGGTGCTGACACGATAGCTGATGCAGCGCTGCAGTCGGGGCGGCGTCTGCCGCGGATTGTATGTGTTTGTGATGAGTATCGGGATTTGATCAGTCGTGGCCGCAAAGAGCGTATGCAGATTGAGTCGCAGATTTGTCGGCTGGGTGCAAAGGCACGGGCGGCGGGGATCCATCTGATCCTGGCCACTCAGGAGGCTAGTCGGGATACGATTCGGGGCCCGCTGGACTCCAACATACCGGCGCGCGTTGGCCTGAAGATGGGGCGGCATCTGGAATCACGGATGTTGCTGGGCGTGTCGGGTGCAGAGAAGCTGCTGGGTCATGGGGACTTATTGTTTCGGGACATTCAACCGCCGCGTCGTTTGCAGGCGCCGTTATTGACAGAGTCGAATCGCGTGGAGATTTTCGGGGGGTAAGGGGGAGTGGTCAGTGGGCAGTGACGGGTTGGTGTTTGCGGGTGCGAAGTGCTCGGGCTGGAAAGACTGATCCACGATTTATTTCTCACGTCTTTCCGGAAACGAGTCCTGCGCTGGGATGGCGAAACGTCGGCAAGCTGGGAGTTCCCGGGCGTTTACGGCTTGATGGAGCGAAAGGATTTGAGTGTTGAGTTCGACTGTAAAAACGCTGGACGTTCATTTCGACGGAGCGAAACGCGACTCTCTGCGGGTTTAACACCGTTTCACCTGCCTTGCCCTGCCCCATTTCAAAATTGTCTGATGAACCACGACATGTACGCAGCACACGCAAGTGGACAGGGAGGTGAGTTGAGTGTGATTTGGGTGGGGCGGGCTCACTCACCACCAGCACTTTTTCGTCGTGTCGAGCTGTTGAGGGGGCTGCGTTTGTGATTCGAAAAACTCATTGTGAGGACATGCGGGATGGATTTTCCCGGTCTGCGCTGCGAGACTGAAGCGGCGGTCCGGGTTGTTTCGGTTTCTGGCTGGTGTGGCATGCTGCGACGGTACTGTTTTTTTCTGTGTGTGGTGTTTTACGGTCTTCGGTCTTGTGCTGTGGCGCAGGATGCGGCTGCGCTGTGGTCGCAGCAGGTGCAGCCGTTATTTGATCAGTACTGTGTGAAGTGTCATGGTCCGCTTGAGCAGCACAGCGGTCTTGA
>JBDKIW010000311.1:0-3711 GCA_039796955.1 Planctomycetota bacterium | reverse complement strand
ACCGCCGTAACGGTGCCGCGTGAATGTCTGCCCACAGTGTTTCATTCCGCTCCATGCTTTGAGCCTCATCACGGAGGTTCGCCCAGACATTGCTTTGACGCGAATGCCTGACAAGCGGCCCTGCCAGATTGAAACACTGGCCGCTCGCGTAAGCTTTTTTCTGCCACAGAAATCCCTGCCAGATGTCGTCAAATCGTGCGACGTTCACGAACTGACACCACGGCCACTCCTCCGCCCTGAATGCCAGATTCATTCCGCACAGGGGAAAGTATCGGCCCCATCGCGGCCGCGTGTCAAATATCATTGGCTTCGTTGCCCCGTGCACTAACTGCCCCGGTGCGTCGTAGTCTCCGACGTGTGACCAAAACCCCATGCTGGCTGCCACCGGCATTTCGACTGTTCGCCGAAAGTACGGCGTGCCCCTGCTCGGTGGATCCGTGATCACGTCGAACAGTTCAACCTGCTGCGGCTTCAATGCAGCCTCGTGTGCTGCAATGAAGCCCGACAGTGTTTGCCCCTCGTGCGGAAAACAGTCGTCATCGAGAACAATGACAGTGGTTGCCCCCTCGTCAATCGCCCTTCGAATGCCGGCGTTTTTTGTGAGTGCGCAGCCTCGCTTGTCTTTGTCCTGCTGAAACAGCACACGCTCGTCTTGAAAGTCGACTTTCCACGCGTCAGTGAACAGGTCGAGTTGCCTGCCATTGTGCCACGGAACAACTACGGTTGTTTTCATTGCCTCGCCTTCCTGTACCTCTCGTCGATGATTTTCGGCACGGCCCGGTGCCAGTTGATTTTGTGATGAATGCGATAGTTGCTCCCTCGTGGGTCGCCCATCGTGCCGATCTGAACGCAGGAAGGATTAGCCATGACGGTGTAGAACGACTTCTGATATGTGCCGCTGCTCAAGTACAGGTCAGACATTCCGCCCGGAGTGGTCTGTGTAGCCATCTGATTTAACTGTGCCTGATGTGCTGTAAAGAATAATTGCCCACGGTGCCCGTAGGTGACGTATGCTGAAACGTCCTCATTCATGTGCCCAAAGAATGCAATCGGCTTTTCGGCATCACAGAACCAACTGTTCATGCACTTTCGCGTTAGTCGTCGGCTTTCTGTCTCTCCCCCGATATGGTCTCCACCCTGCGACATTGCAACCGCCGCTGATCCTGACGATATCATAAACTCGACAAGTTCCGACAACACATGACCGAGCGTCTGCGACGTGACGGCGTTTGCGCTGACAGCGTTTCCTTTGCTGTCGTTCCGAATATAAAAGCCGTGATAGTCATCATCGAACTGCACGAAGTACCGGCACCCCACTTGCTTCGCCAAATCCCAGCAGGCGTTGCGAGCATACACAATCGCCTTCCGGTGCTGGAAGTTGTCGCCCTCGTCGGTCTTCTCAGCCCACTCCGCTTTGCAGAATTGCAAAACCTTATCACCGAACCGCTCACGGTAGCCGTCTGCGGTCTTGTCTTCGTCGTCAATAACGATGTAAACCTTTCCCGTGTAGCCTGACTTCATCAGCGTGTCGTAGGTGTGAACCCGATCCGGCCTGCCGTGCGTCAGGATGAACACGCAGAAGTCTTCACGCATCTTCATTCTCCCGCTCGCTCAATTCAATATCCGCGATTGCCCCGAGCCGTTCCGACAGGTGCACAAAGCCGTTCTGAATCGCCTTGTCCATGTCAATGATAATCAGCCCCGAGCGTTCCATTAGGTGCTGAACCTCTGCCGTTGCGTGACAGTAGAACTCGGCGATGTTGCGGAAATTGAACACCGTGTGTCGCTGTGCGGCTATCGTCAGGAACTGCTTCACGTCATCAGGGATGTCAGCCTTGCGGATCTCGTCACACAGGCCGGATGTCTTCGCGTTGTCGAACAGGTCAGCAATGGGCGGCTTTTCACCCTTCGGCTCGTAAATCGGTGCTTCGATTTTCGTGGTGTACTGCCCAGCGTCCGGTTGCCCTTGTGATCCTTCATGGCTTTCGCTGCCGTCCAAATCATCAAACCCCAGCATCTTCGACAACTCATCCGGATCAAACCCAGTCAGCCCCAGATCCACGTCATCCGCGTGCAGGTCCTGCAACTCATTCGCCAGCATGGCCTCATCCCAGCCACTGCTCAACGCGATTCGGTTATCCGCCAGGATATACGCTCTCTTTTGAGCGTCCGTCAGGTGGCTCAAACGAATGCAGGGGACCGTCGCCAGCTTCAGTAGGCTTGCGGCCATCACCCGGCCATGCCCGGCAATGATTCCGTTTTGGCCGTCAATCAACACGGGATTACAGAATCCGAATTCCTGAATGCTCCCGGCAATCTGAGCCACCTGGGAATCGCTGTGCGTGCGGGCATTGCGTGCATACGGAATCAGGTCAGCGGTAGCCACCTGTTCCAGTTTCCCGCCTGCCCCTTTCCCCGTTTTTTCACTGGTTTCAGCCACAAGTAGTATCCCCGCCAAAAATTTCCTTATGCGCAAAAAAAGTCATCAGTTGGGAACCCGCGCGGCCCTCCGGGGGCCCTGGGAGGACCCAAAACCCCTCAAAAACCCCGCTTTTTTGACGCTTTTCAGCCCACATTGCCGCATTTCCACTAGTAAAAACACTGGTTTTTTGAAACGCGAAACGCCCCAAAACCACCCCTGAAAGCCACCCTATAGGGTAGCGCAAAAACCACCCCTATGATACCTCGGCAGCATACGCCTCTTCCGCCGTCTGAGTCGCTGAGTCGATGCAGATTTTCAACCCCTTCTGAGCCACAGGAAACGCATCCGTTTCCCCGCTCTGCGTGACCCTGAACGTTCCCCAGTATACCCCCGCCGCATCCACACCACCGGAAGAAAAATCATAGTTGACTGTACCACTTGCCGCCGTCACCACACTGACTCCTGTCGATGTCGCTGCAATCTTCGTCGCTCCCGTCGCAGCGTTCACCATCGAGAACGTAACACTCAACCCGGTCAGGTCTACGGCAGTCAACACGCCCGATTCATTCGGCTGCTGAAGCGTGACAGGCAACACCGTTCTGGTGTCGCCTACTCTGCGTCTGTGAATCTGCTGTGCACTCATTCGCTTGATCCTATCAGTGTTATCCGTTTGCCGCTCGTGCCGACTGTTGGCAATCGTTCTGCCGATGTTCCCTCAATCGCCAACCGTCGTCGTGATGTTCCAACAATCGCCAGTCGTGTTGTGGGATTTGCGACGGTCACAACCTGACCAGAATTGGCCAAGCCCCACGTCGCAAACGCCCTCGCCTGCCACGCCCAACCGCGAAGAATGTACCGCCCGCTGCTCATGTCTTCGTCAACGTCTGACCGCCGCGGTTGCCCGAAGCGTCCAGTCCTGAAAAGTCCACAGTGTACGTCGATCCGCCGATAACAATTTGATACGTTTCAGCCGCTGTCTGAGCGTCTGCAATTGTCCCAGCCAGAACAGCCAACGCATAGCCCTGCCGGTCAAGGATGCTCACCTGATTCGCAGACGTCGCCAGCCCGCTCTGAATCTCAGTAACTGCATCCGCTGCAATCCCCGCCGCGGTGAACCAATCAGCCGAAAAATCGGCCGCGGTAATCACGCCGGCCTGCAACTCGTGAATGTCCGCCGCGACGTGATTGCTGCCTGTCACCTGCACCGTGCGGTTGCTGTTTGCCGCAATCAATACCGAGTCCAGATATCCCGCCCGCGTGGCCGTCCACGCACTCGCCAGTGCGGCGTT
>JBDKIW010000310.1:0-3305 GCA_039796955.1 Planctomycetota bacterium | reverse complement strand
CCGTGGTGCTGGACAATTCAGTGTCAGTTTTCGCCCCACGCGACCGGGAACCTATCGGATCTCAGTTCCCGTCCCTGAATCCCCGGATGTGCTCCAGTCTGTTCTGGAAGTCGTGCTGCCTTCCCTTGAATCTCTCAATCCCGTACAGAGCGTGGAAGTACTTACCAACCTGACGAAGGATACGCGCGGACAGTACCTGCCACTTGCTGAGATCGGCAAACTGCCCTCCCTGCTGAATGATGAAAGCCAGCCAGTCGTCGTAGACGAACAGCTTCGCACACTCTGGGACCGGCAATGGCTGATGTACCTGAGTGTCGGACTGCTGGCCTTTGAATGGATCATGCGTCGTCTGTGGCGTCTGTCCTGAACACAAAAAGGGGTCAGGTCTCTTTTTTTATGAGACCTGCCCCCTTTTTTGTCTCAGAAGTCGGTCCCGGAAAGCAGTCCTTCCGAACCTCCCAACGGGCGAGTGCGGGCACCGGAATGAGTCAGCAGTGCGACATAGGTTGACACATCAATGTGCTCATTCAGTGGACGGGCCGAGCCATCGCAGAAGACCACATTCACAATTCCCGGGTGTCGACTGTTGGGAAACGGGGCCTGGCCGTCTACGGCGTTACGAGTCTGATTGATCAGAGGCGACCCCTTCGAAGTATCGGGATACATCGCAATCTCGGGGACATAAGACACGCGGGATATGTCACATGGAAAAACAAAGCCACAACTGAGGACGGAAGGATCAGCCCACGATCTGGCGGAGTAGAAAGGGCTAACGCTGGCTCCTGCACGATTGTTTTCGGACATCATGATGACGTTGGCACTGCCATCATAGAGGCTGCGAAGATCGGTACCACGAGGTCCCTGAATCGGTGGCACCGGCGGCATGAAACTCTCCAGCTCATCCAGTTCAATGCGCGGCTCAAACAGATTCAGCTCGGCGGTGATGGCAATCGTCGTCGGTGTCAATCGAGTGACGCCACCCCACGCGAAGGGCTCGCTGACAGACCCGTGCGGTAATTCCTGATGGACGCGAGGCGCGAATTCGGGAACGAGAAATCCCGAATCACCAACTCCGCAATTGACAACATAGGACAACCCGCCGTTCTGATCATGAGCCGTCTCATCGGAGGGACAGGTCAGCAGAGGCAGGTTCATGGCAGACAGCGCGGTGTTTCGTGAACCGACTCCGGCAAACTCGGCGGTTTTATCCCAGCGGTCAGCAACAGCGGACTGGTCAAAATACGGCAGCAGTTCCACCACCCAGCTGTAGGCTGGAATCAATCCGTCTCGCAGGTTATTGCCGTTGGTGTCGACGCCATGATAGGTGCCGTACGCCGGTGCTCGTCCCCGATGAGTTTCGCTGTAGGCGAGGCAGGAGAGGCCGAGGTTGCGCAGACTGTTCAGACATTGTGTTCGCCGTGCCGCTTCACGGGCTGCCTGGATGGACGGTAGTAGCAGTGACATGAGTGTGGCAATGATTGAGATCACTACCAGCAGTTCAATCAAGGTAAATCCGGCCCGATTTCGGCTTTGCGGCCCTCTGATAACTGATCTGCGTGACATCGCGGACTCCCACAGGACAAAGGTAGAGAAGTGAGAACAGATATGGGTCTGGTGAATACGGATCTGTGTCGGAATGGCTGCAGCCCCGGATCGGTGGCCTTCGAGAACACCGACACCGAGAACACCCTCCGCTGCGTACTTGTTCCGGCAGGCGCAGCGGGATACGAAGTCCAGGGCCCGCTTCTGCCCCCTGATTCGCTGTTTTCTGAATGTCCGGGTCGGACAGACCGAACGTGTTCAGTGTGTTGCGGCTGGGAGCATCAAAAACGAACGCGAGACTCGGCAGAAATCACGGCCATAGTTTCAGAAACGAAAACGAGGGCATGGCATCAAGCAGGATTCTTTGCAGATTTTTTCTCGCGGTGAACGAGGTGGCGGCAGGCCCCCCGGGGACCCTGTTTACCCGACCGGCTGCCGAGGGCCAATCAATTCGGGATTGGCCTTTCCGCCCGCGAAATTAACGTATCCCGGTGCGATAACGGCATGCGAGGGATGAACTATGACTCACCCGGGGGGTAAGGGAAACAAAAATCGGTCTTCTGCAGGAATTGCCGCTTCTGCTATGATTACGGACAGTGTGGACGCTGGCAGGGAGGTGAAGTGGCTGTCTGCATTCGTTCATGAGCGTGAAATTCATTCGTGGGAGAAGAAATCGATGCGTTTGCGATTGTGTTCCTTTCTGGCGATCCTTGGATTCGCTTTCCTGTCGTCTGCTGGTGTTATGGCACAGGAAAAACTGAGCTGGAAGTTTTCCTCCGGCGAGTCACTCAAATATGTTGTGACACAGTCGACTGATATGCAGATGTCGGTTGCCGGCCAGAAGCAGAGCCTCACGATGGCTCAGACGATGGACATGGCCTGGAAGATCCAGGACGTGGCAGCCAATGGTGATGTGACGATGAACCAGGTGATTGAACGCGTTCAGGTGTCGTCTGACGGCGGACTGATCGGTGGCTTCAAATACGACTCCAGCGACAGCAACCCACCGGAATCGGCCATCGCCAGGACCATGGCGGACGTCTTCAGCAAGATCATCAACGAGAACTTCGCTGTCACCATGAAACCCACCGGCCAGATTGCCTCGGTAGACGTTCCGCCTCCGGTGATCAAGTCACTGGCCAACAGTGGTGGCGCCAGTGTGATGAACGAAGAAACGCTGAAGCAGATCATGACTCAGTCCGCAGTGACGCTTCCCGACAAAGCCGTGAAAAAGGGCGATTCCTGGGAGAATACACAGAACGTCGACCTGCAGTTCGGAATCATGACCATTTCTTCGGTCCTGACCTACACGGGCAACGATTCTGCCACTGGACTGGCGCAGATCACCATGAAGCCAACGATCAGTATCAAGAGTAAGGAAGGTCAGCCGCAGCAGGTAACTCTGAAGAAAGCGGAAGGCGGAGGAAAGGTGGCTTTCGATATCGCCACCGGTCGAATTGCCCGATCAGACATGGATCTGACGATGGAGATTTCCATCCGTCAGTTCGGTCAGCAGGTGGAGCAGACCGTTAAGCAGAAGACGTCGATGGTGCTGAGCCCCTGATTGGGACAGGCCCCGCAGTTTCCGACGACTGGATCCCTGCGGATCAGGATTCGTCTCTGCCAGTGGATAGTGACACCAGGCATTGAACACGCTCGCGGGCCGTGTGGAAACCGATGGTTTTCACACGGCCCTTTCGTTGCTCGCCGGAAACGGGAAACTGGGCGATTTCCAGATCTTCGTCGATGTCCGATCACTCAAA
>JBDKIW010000309.1:0-2682 GCA_039796955.1 Planctomycetota bacterium | reverse complement strand
TACTTGCTGTGATTCCACCACGTCAACGTTCCTCGAGGGAGTTTCGGAGGATGAAGATTACACCGGAGGTCCCTTCTTAGAGGAAACAGGGATGCGGTGCAAACAGAGGGCAGAAAGAGGGTTATGAAAAAAGGGGTCAGGAACCAGCGGTGTGCATGAAAAAAGGGGTCAGGAACCAATAGTGCGGAGCACCCTGCGGGCCTTTAGGCTATTGGTTCCTGACCCCTTTTCTGCCCTCAGCGCGGCTAATGATTGTTGGCACGCGACAGCGCTGAGCAGTTGCGGCTCGCATGCCGTTGCTTCGCAACTCCGATGTCTTTGTTGGACCGTCCCTCGGACTGGCGTCCGAGGCTATCAAATGACATTGCTTCGCAATTCAAACGCACGAACACGCCCCCCCATTCAGTCGCAACGCGACGGCATGCAAAAGCCTCGGATGACAATCCGAGGTCACCGGCCCACGCGAATCCACAGAGTCGCAATGCGACGGCATGCGATGGATGCGGGCATGAAAAGGGGGGCAACCAGTGGTGGCATGAAAAAAGGGGTCAGGAACCAATAGTGCGGAGCACCCTACGGGCCTTTAGGCTATTGGTTCCTGACCCCTTTTCTGCCGAGAATTATCGCGCGGCTCGGGTGGAACCTCGCCCTCCCAAAGAACGCCCTTTTCTGCCGCCTTGCTATTTGCCTCAGGGGTTTGCAGAATGCTGGTTGCGATGTGAAAGGCGGGCGTTTCCTGAGGGCACGGTGCTCCGTGTGTTCCCTCGGCGGGGTGCTGTCGCTTTCTACGCTGGCCCCCCCGCTGATGTTCGGAGTTGTCCCGAATGCTGTCCTTCCCGCCTCTCGATTGCCTGCCTACGCTCAGCTGGTCCCGCGTTGCGTGTCGCTGTGGCCTGATCATCTTATGCGCCCTGTGGTCCGCAATGTGGTTGCCATCGGTTGCCGCACAACAGGCTCCCGCGGAACTGCTGGTGCTGATGCACGAAGGAGGGACGATTGAGCGTTATGATCCCGCGACCGCGGCGCATCTGGGGACCCTGCTGACGGGGCTGCCGCCATCGAATGCTCTGCTGGCTGATGCGGAGGGGCGGATTCTGATTTCCACGGGATTGCCAGGCGGGCCGGGCAGCGTGCTGCTGTTTGATCCGCGTGGCCACGGCCGTGTGGAGACGCTGCTGGATATGCCCGAGGGTTATGGAGGACAGTTGTTTCGTGCCACTGGGATGGCCTGGAAGAACGGCGATCTGCTGGTGGCCAGTCAGGGGGACGGGCGGATCAAACGCTATGCCTGGCCGTCCGGAGAATGGCAGGATGATCTGGTGCTGGCCACACCCGGCGGCATCACTCAGATTGCCGTGTTCCAGGATCGCGTGTACCTGACGGACTTCGCCGCAGCGGCCGTGCGACGAGCACCCTGGACGCTGGACGGCAGCATGGCGGATTCGTGGTTGTCGTGGCAGGGACAGGCGCCGTGGGGGTTGGTCCTTGCCAACGATGGCTCAGTGTTCTGGAGCACCAGTGCGAATCGCGTGCTGCGGTCACGGGGAAATGTCACCGAGGAGTGGGCAGGAACCGGCGGCGAGCTCGGGACACCGATTGGTCTGCAGCTGGGGCCAGATGGACTGTTGTATGTGGCCAGCCTGTCCGGGAATGTGACGGTTTGGGACACATCGGAAACGCGTCCTGCTGCGCCACTGCGGATCCTGAAGGGCCCGGAGATGCGGCAGCCGATCAGTCTGTTGTTTCTGGCTCATCAGCGAACAGAACCTTTTGAATGGAAGCCGGCCGCACGTCTGGCGGCGACACCCGAGAAACTGGCATTCTTCGAAACAGAGATTCGCCCGTTGTTGCAGGATCGCTGTGTGGAGTGTCATGGTCCGGATGTTCAGGAAGCCGACCTGCGACTGGATTTCCGCGAGGCATGGCAGGCCGGCGGTACCACCGGTGCTGCGATTGTTCCGGGCAAGCCGGACGACAGTCTGCTGATGACGGCCGTCCGCTACCTCGATAAGGACTTGCAGATGCCGCCGGATCAGCCATTGTCGGCGGCCGAGATCGACAAGCTGCGCGTCTGGATTGCCGACGGGGCCGTGGATCCCCGACGAGGCACTGTCGCGCCACGCGGGCCTCGGGTTGACGGCTGGGAAGCCGAATTTCGGCAGCGTCTGGACTGGTGGAGTCTGCGGCCGCCGGTGGAAGTGAGTCCGCCCGACGCGGACGATCCGCGCTGGAATCAGTCAACCGTGGACCGCTGGATTTTCGCCGAGCTGCAGAAGTCGGGACTGAAGCCGGGCCCGCTGGCTTCGCCGGACGTGCTGGTGCGGCGCATGTCGTTCGTGTTGACCGGGCTTCCTCCGGGACTGGAGCTGCAGCAAGG
The DNA here is from genome assembly GCA_039796955.1 of Planctomycetota bacterium. Lineage (GTDB taxonomy): Bacteria > Planctomycetota > Planctomycetia > Planctomycetales > Planctomycetaceae > SXXK01. Next base: position 305 of record JBDKIW010000309.1, on the reverse strand, counting down.
GTTCCACACGCGGTGGCAGGAGCGTCCGGAGACGGCGGTGGCGTGGCTGGTCGACGAACTGCTGCGGTCTTCGCATTTTGGCGAACACTTCGCGCGGCACTGGATGGACTGTGTGCGTTACACGGACACGTATGGCTATGAGTGGGACAATCCCGCCAAAGGTTCCTGGGAATACCGGGACTACCTGATTCGCGCCTTCAATGATGATGTGCCGTGGGATGTGCTGGTGCGGGAACAACTGGCCGGGGATCTGCTGCCGGAACCGCGGATTCATCCGGAACAGAGGACTCTGGAAAATCTGATTG
>JBDKIW010000308.1:0-16309 GCA_039796955.1 Planctomycetota bacterium | reverse complement strand
GCCTTCAACCTGCATGGTTCGCTGTTGCCGCGGTACCGGGGTGCGGCGCCGGTGCAGTATGCGATTTGGAAGGGTGAGACACGGACGGGTGTGACGATGTTCCGGATTGAGCCCGCGCTGGATTCGGGACCGATGGTGGGTCGAGTGGAGACGGAGATTGGGGAGCAGGAGACATCGGGCGAATTGATGCTGCGACTGGCGGAGTTGAGTGTGCCGTTGACTCTGGACGTGTTGCAGCAGTTGGAGGCGGGGACGGCGGTGTTTGAACGACAGGATGAGAGTCAGGTCGTGTTTTCTCCGAAGATCGCGAAGGAAGCGGGGCGGATTTGCTGGTCGGCGGAAAGTCGGGCGATTGCGTGTCAGGTGCGGGCGATGCAACCGTGGCCAAAAGCGAGTGCGATCCTCGAGCGGGAAGGGCAGGCGGGAGTGCGTTGTGTGTTTCTGCAGGTACGGGAAGCGGGGGCCGAGAATGGGCTGAGTGCAGCGGACGTGGCCGGGATTGGTGACATTCGGGTCTGTAACGGGCGGCCGTATGTCCGGGCAGGAGATGGCTGGCTGGAGATTCTGCGCATTCAGCCGGACGGTCGGAAGGCGGTGGACGGGCGTGCATTTGTGAACGGGTATGGGTTGCTGGGGGGAGCTGTGTTTCGGACGGAGCAGGGCTAGTTGCGGGGTCTGGATGGGGCGAGAAGTGGTGGATTCAGGGAGGGGTGGCAGGGTATTCCGGGAAATGGTTTTGTGGACGGGTTGGTTTGGGCTGTTGGGAGTGAGTTGAGAGAGAGTGGCGGGGGCATAAACGTTTTTTCCGACGCTGAATGCGGCGTAAAATGAGAATTTGCAGGTATTTAGGGCATGGCGGTGTCGGAAAAACCGATGAAAAGCGGTTGATTGGCAGACGGTGACTGTGATTTGGAGAAGGCCAGAAAATCCGCCGTGATCGGAATCACTTTTACCAAATTCCAGGGGCAGCGCAGTAAAGCCCGGTGCAACGTGTTAAAATACTGGTCTGGAAAACACTGGTCCGGATGACGGTGTGATTCCTTTCCGAAGCGGGTGAGCCGCGTTGGTGTGGCAAAGGCTGGTCCACTGTCTGGTGGTTTGGCAGGTGCTGTGCGACGTGGGCTGATGGCGAGGCGGAAGACTTTCTGTGGAAGTTGATTCAGCGGTGCTGAGTGCTGGCGGCGCGGTGAAGCGTCGTACGGGGCGGTGTTGCTGGGTGATGAGCAGAGAGAGTGGAGTGAAACTTCGGCCGCGGAAAGAGCTCCGTCGGCCGGCATTATCTGGGCTTTGCGTTGAGGTGAGTGTTTTTCATGGCCGTTGAATCACCGCGTGATGTTGTCATAACGGGTTTGGGCATCATTTCGCCGATTGGAATTGGTCGGTCTTCGTTCTGGTCCGGGATCACGGAAGGGCGGTGCGGGTTGAAGCCTGTGCAGCTGAATTCGTGGGTTGCGGCGCCGGGTTGTATTGTCGGTGAAGTGAGCGACTTTAACGACGAAACGGCGAAGAAGGAGCATTTGAAGAGTCTGCGAAAGAGCCTGAAGGTGATGTGTCGCGAGATCCAGATGGGGGTCGCGTCGGCGTTGCAGGCGATGGAAGATGCGGGGTTGAAGAACGGCAGTGTGGCTCCGGACCGGATTGGCTGTGATTTCGGTGCGAATCTGATGTCCAGTCCGCCGGATGTTCTGCAGGACGGGGCGATGCGATGTCGGACCAACCGGACTGGCAATCTGGCCTTTGATTATGACCAGTGGGGTGAAGTGGGCATGGGTGGCCTTGAGCCGCTGTGGCTGCTGAAGTATCTGCCGAACATGCCGGGCTGTCACATCGGGATTGCTCTGGAAGCGCATGGCCCGAACAATTCGATTACGCACGACGAGGCGTCTGGTGGATTGGTGCTTGGTGAGGCGTGCAACGCGATTCGTCGGAATCGGGCGGACGTAATGGTGGCGGGCGTCACGGGGACTCGGATGCACACCGTGAAGGCCTGTCATTTTGCGAGGATGGATGTGCTTGCGGATGGTCCAGCGGAGCAGCGGTTGCGGCCGTTTGACCGGGATCGTCGGGGCGAGGCGCTGGCAGAGGCGGCCTGCAGTCTGATCCTGGAATCTCGTGAGCACGCGGAATCGCGTGGGGCAAAGATCCTCGGGACGATTCTGGGGTGTGGTGCCAGTTCGGTATCGGGGCGTGACGGGGTTGCGGACGAAGCGACCGCCATTCAGTTGGCAGGTCAGGCGGCTCTGGACCGTGCGGGGATTTTGGCAGCGGACCTTGGGCACATCAATGCGTGTGGATCCGGGCATCTGCAGCGGGATCGATTTGAGGCCACGGGGTTGCGTCGACTGCTGGGTTCGGCAGCGGATAAAGTTCCGGTGACGGCGATCAAGAGTTACACGGGCAGTGCGGGCAGTGGTTCATCGCTGATTGAACTGGCAGCGTCGCTCCTTGGATTGCAGGAAGGACTGATTCCGCGGACGCTGAACTACACCACGGCTGACGGTGAAGCGCCGTTGAACGTCGTGTTTGGGGAATCTGCAAAGGCGGCGAACGGAGTGTTTCTGAAAACGAGTGTGACGCGGATGGGTCAGGCCAGTGCGGTCGTCGTGCGTGTGTAACGAATTCAGGGAATGTGAGAGTGCTGGCGACGACGACCGTGGGTGCAGAACCTGAGTGCGGCGGTTGCATGTGATGCACGTTGACGAGGTTTGTTGGTGACGGCGTGACTGTCCGATTGCTGGTGGGGTGACATCGCAGACGGTGGATTGTGGCTGCAGGATCTCTCGCAGGTGAACTATGGCGGATAGTGGGACCAGTGCCTCAGCGGATGCTTTGTCGAAACTGCGGATCCGGCGGGATCAGCCCGTCAGTCAGCCATCGGTGTTCATGCGTCTGCTGCGATGGTTGATGTGGTTAGTGATCCCTGTGCTGCTGGGTGGTGGCGTCTTTGTCCTGGGGACTCAGCGTGGCTGGATTCCGGACGCGGACCGGTTGATGGAAGCCGTGCGTGCGAAACCGGAGGTGCGGACGGCGACAGTGAGTCTGGAGACTGGACGGTCGGCCGACGCGACGGTGGTTGCGACGGGGTATCTGGAATCGCGGCAGCAGGCGCGGATTGGTTCGCGGGCGACGGGGCGGATTGAGGCCGTGCTTGTGGAAGAGGGATCACAGGTTTCGGCCAACGACGTGCTGGCCATTCTGGAGCATGCGGATCTGGACGCATCGCTGGCGGCCGCGGAAGCGTCGGCCGCGCGATGCCGCAGTGAATTGCAGGAGCAGGATGTGGAAATCCAGCGGGCTCTGCGTGATTTTCAGCGAGCAGAAAAGTCGTTTGCGGCCAAGACGATGACGGCGGCGGAGTTTGACACGGAGAAGTTTGAGCACGACGCCGCGATTGCTCGGCGCTTGTCCCTGGAAGCGGCATTGCAGCTGGCCGAAGCGCGGGTGCAGGAAGCGAAGCAATTGCGAGAGAATATGTTTGTGCGGGCACCGTTTGCGGGAACGGTGATTTCGCGGGATGCGGAATTGGGGGAATCGATCATGCCGGGTGGCATGGGCGAGGCTTCCGGGCGTGGATCTGTGGTCACGCTGGCGGATCTTGAGCATCTGGAAGTGGACTGCGACGTGAAGGAAGACTTCATCAGTCGCGTTACTCAGGGGCAGACGGCGGAAGTGGCGGTGGACGCTGTGCCGGGGCGTCGGTATCGGGGTACGGTACGCAAGATTATCCCGATGGGAGATCGAGCGCGAGCGACGGTGAAGGTCCGAGTTGCCCTTGAGGACGCGGACGCGAGGTTGTTCCCGGAGATGAGTTGCACGGTGTACTTCCTGTCGGACGAGGTGAAGGAAAGTGCAGAGTCGGAAGTTTCGCGGGTGTTCTGTCCGAATGACGCGATACAGCAGGCGGGTTCCGAGAGTTATGTGTGGATCGTTGCTGCGGAGGATCGACTGCGTCGGGTGGTGGTGCAGTTGGGGGAGAAGAAGGAAGACCGCACGGAAGTGACGTTGGGATTGCAGGGTGGTGAGAAGGTGGTCGTGAGTGCACCGCAGGCCTTTCGCGACGGAATGGCGGTCCGGACGGCGCAGTGAACCCCGGGGGGTGTTGGACGTGGCGGTGAGTTGACCGGACGGTATTCGTGGGGCTGTCGGTTGTTTCCGTGGGGCGTATGAGTGATCAGGAAGTGCCATCGCGGGCCGAGGGAATCTGCATGGTGAGAAATTCGGCGGGGAATCGGGTGGTTGAGAAACCGCAACAAAGTGGCCTGGCAGGAGTGAGTCAGTGACTGAGAAGTCGGGAAATCCTATTGTTATCGTCCGTGATGTCAGCAAGGAATTTCGTCGGGACAAGCTGACGATTCCGGTGTTGAGCGGGATGAATCTGCAGTTGGAAGAGGGGGACTACCTCGCGCTGATGGGTCCTTCGGGGTCCGGCAAGACGACGCTGCTGAACCTGATTGCGGGACTGGACCGTCCGACTTCGGGTGAGGTGATTGTGTGTGGTCAGAATCTGGGTCGATCGTCCGAAGGCGAGCTCGCCAAATGGCGATCGCGGTATGTGGGCTTCATCTTTCAGATGTACAATCTGATCCCTGTGTTGACGGCCTATGAGAACGTGGAGTTGCCTCTGACGCTGACATCATTGTCGCGACGTGAGCGTGACGAGCATGTGCGGGCGGCGCTGGAGGTTGTGGGGCTGGCGGACCGGATGGATCATTATCCGCGGCAGTTATCGGGTGGTCAGGAGCAGCGCGTCGCGATTGCTCGAGCGATTGTAACGGACCCCACGTTGCTGGTAGCGGACGAGCCGACGGGGGATCTGGACGCGAAATCTGCGGGTGAGATTCTGGACCTGATGCATCGGTTGAACACGGACTTCCGGAAGACGATTGTGATGGTCACACACGATCCGAATGCGGCGGCGCGAGCGAGACGAATACTGCACCTTGAGAAGGGTGTGCTGGTTGCGGACGTCTCGTCGGGCAGAAAGGGGTGACAGCAGGATGAAGACGCTGATATACATCTGGCGGAACGTGCGCAGAAACCGGATTCGCAGTTTGCTGACGGTGCTTTCGGTGGGGTTTTCGCTGGCTCTGATGACGGTGCTGTATGGTTTTCTGGCCTCGCAGGACACCTATCGCAGCAGTGCGGCTCAGGCCAATCGCATTGTGGTGATGAACATCCAGGGGTTCAGTGGGCGGCTGCCTATTTCAGCACTGGATGATGTTCGATCCACGAAATCGGTTGTCGCGGCCGTGCCCTTTTCGTGGTACGGAGGGGCATATCAGGATGAAGTGATGCCGTTTGCACAGTTCGCCACGGACCCGACGAAGCTGTTTGACGTATGGCCGGAGTACTCGATTTTGCCGGAGCAGCTGGAGGCGTGGAAGAAGAACCGCCAGGGGTGTGTGCTGGATCGGCGGATAGCGGAGCGTCGGGGCTGGAAGGTGGGAGACCGGATCCCATTGAAGGGGAACATTTACCCGTTTGACCTTGATCTGGAGATCAGCGGGATTTTTGATTCACCGAAGAACACGGATTCCCTGTATTTCCACTGGGACTACCTGAATGAGGGGTTGAAGCAGAAGAACTTTGCGGTGCTGGACAACGCCGGGACAATTTTTGCGAGGGTGCAGGCTCCGCAGGACATTCCGGAAGTGATTCGCAGTGTGGATGAGCGTTTTGGCAGTTCCGACACACCGACTCGCAGCCAGACGGAAGCGGCTTTTGCGCAGATGTTTATTGACATGCTGGGCAACGTACAGGTGTTGATTCGGAATATTGGAATCGCGGTCGTGTTTTCTCTGGCCCTGGTCACGGCCAATTCGATGTCGATGGCCATGCGTGAGCGGGTGACGGAGATCGCCGTGTTGAAAGCGATTGGTTTTTCGCGGGGTCGAATTCTGGTGATGGTGCTGGGGGAAGCGTGTCTGATTGCGATGCTGGGAGGTTTTCTGGGCGTCGGGATGGGCTGTTTGTTTCTGGAAGGTATGAACCGCCTGTTGCCGCAGTTTTTCCCGTTCACTGTGCTGGAAATGCTGGGCCCGTGGGTCAGTTATGGACTGATTACGGCTGTGTTTCTGGGAGTGTGCAGTGGATTCTTTCCTGCGATCCGGGCAGCGCAGATGTCGGTCGTGAACGGGCTACGGCGAATAGCCTGAGTTGGTGTGCTGTTTGGTGAGTGGTGCTGTGACCTGCCGGGTTTTCGGGGCCGGGTGGTGTGAGTGTCACAGTGAGGCAGTTTGACGACAGAGCAGACGGGCGAGAGACATGATTCCGGCCAGATACAATCTGCGAAACCTTCGGGTGCGATGGTTGACGACGTTGCGGACTGTGATTGGTACGGGGCTGGTTGTGTGGGCCTCGGTGCTTTGCTTTGGCTTGACGGATGGATTGCAGTACGCGTTGCGGGTCACGGGACACGAACTGGACCTGATCGTGTTGCGGAAGGGATCGACGGACGAGATCAGCAGTGGACTTGAGCAGAAGGTGGCTCGGGATGTGGCATCGCTGCCGGGGATTGCGCGGGATGCGAATGGACAGCCGCAGTGTTCGGTAGAGTTTGTAACGATTCTGACAAAGCCTCGACGTAACAACGGCGGGACGGTGAACCTGATTGTGCGTGGTCTGGAGGATGTGGGGCGGACGCTGCGTCCGGATTTTCGTGTGGTGCAGGGGCGCGACGTCGAGCCGGGGAAGTTTGAAGCCATTACCAGTCGCAGCATGGCAGCTCGATTTGAGAATCTGGCGATTGGTGAAAAGCTGGAAGTGAACCGCAGGTTTTTCGAGATCGTGGGATATTTTGAAGCGGCGGGAAGTGCGGCGGAGTCCGAGGTCTGGACGGACCTGCGGGATCTGAGTCTGGCTCGAAAGACGCCGGGTGCGGTGAGTTCGGTGTGTCTGCGGGCTGAGTCCCCTGAGCAGCGTGATGCGCTGGTGAAACGATTGGCGGAGGACAAGCGTTTTCAGTTGAATGCGGTGCGTGAGACGCGTTACTTTGAAGACCAGATGAATCAGTCGAATGCGATTCAGTACATTGGCTACATCATTGCGGGGTTCCTGATTTTTGGCGCCATGTTTGCGGCTGCGAATACGATGTATGCGGCCGTCGCCAGTCGGGCTCGGGAAATCGGCACGTTGCGTGCGCTGGGGTTTCCGCGGACAGCCATTCTGACCTCGTTTTTGTTTGAGGCGGTGGTGCTGTGTCTGCTGGGTGGTCTGCTGGGCTGTCTGGCGACTCTGCCTTTCAACGGGTTGTCCACGGGCACGGTCAACAACTTCAGCGAGATCACGTTTTCCTTCCGTTTTGGTCCCCGGGTTCTGGCGCAGGGTGTATTGCTGGCGCTGGTGATGGGATTGCTGGGGGGGCTGTTGCCGGCGGTGCGTGCAGTTCGGTTGAACATCATCACTGCTCTGCGTGAGCGATAACAGGCGAAGTGCGAAGGGGAACGCAGCGGCTTTGGGGCTGCGGTGCGGCCTGTGTGATGCTCTGCCGGCTATGGTTGCGGGAGTGCCCAAAGGGTGGGTGTGGAACAGCGACACGGGGTGAGACCTGCAGACGGTCCCGATTTGCCTGGACGCAGCATATCTCCCTGATTTCCATTGTTCGCTGCGAATCCAGCTTACGAACAGCCAGCGGCAATCAGGTGGAAAACAGCTCTGAACTTCCAGAGTGCCATGGTTTTGACCTCCCCGGGGCCGGTGTGCCCTGTTTTGAGCGGTGAGAAAGGCGGCTGGAGTCGTTGCCGTCCGTATTCAGGCTGTGGCATAGAGCTGGCCGGTGCAGTCAGGCAGGTAGTTCGTGGCTGCGTTCTGTTGAGCGAGTGTGCATGGACAGCAGTGAAAACCGGCGAATAGTGGCGAGGGAGCCTGTCCGGGAGTGTGGCCGTCGCCTCAGGAATTGTTAATTAGGGGGCGTTTGGGGAGAAATGGTATTGAGCCACGTGGAGGGAATTCACAGAATCTGAACACAATGAACGTTTTCGGATGTTGGTGGACGAAATCCTCAGATTGGGAAACCGCCGAAACGTTTGGCCATGTCGATGTCACCTCGAGCGGGGAAGACCATGACAGATCTGCAACTCAGCCTTGGGATTATGGGGGCGCTGTGTGTGCTGGCGTGGGGCATGGGTTGGCGACTGCAGGGTGGCGGGCGAGTCAGAGCAGCGCGGTGGGTGACGTTTTTGATGACGGGAGTGATGTGTGTTTATTTGACGTGTCTGTGGGATGCTCCGATTCTTGTGAAGTTGTTGCCGTATTCGGGTGTGATCATTCTGGGGAACTGGTTACCGGTGGTGGGTTCGTGGTTTGCCGGGGTTTGCAGTTCGACGGCGGGGATACCTGCGTGGCGTCGAGTCGTGTTTTCCGCAGGACTGATGGGCTTGAGTGTGTATTCACTGATGAGTCCGTTGATTGGCGAATCGCCGCGTTGTATGAATGTGGAGTTTGAGCGGATTCTGGAGTTTCAGACGACGGAGCAGACGTGTTCTGCGGCGTGTGCGGCCAGTCTGCTGCGGCTGCATGGGATTGATGCGACCGAGAAGGAGTTGACGGACCTGTGTCTGACCCGCGAGGGGACTCACTGGATGGGCGTTTATCGGGGGCTGATGCTGAAGACGGCGGGCACCGAGTGGCGAGTGGTTGTGGAGCGACTTTCCGGGGAAGAACTTGCTGGTGTGGGGCGTGCGCCGGGAGTGCTGTCACTGACGTTTCACGGTCGGGCGGCTTATCGTCCGCTGGGCACCGAGTCGGCTCAGAACACGGGGCATTCTGTGGTGAGTCTGGGGACTGACAGATCCGGTTCGTTGCGGGTATTTGACCCTTCACCAGACTATGGGTTTGAGACGTGGGACGAGTTGGCGGTGCAGGAAGTGGAATCCGCAGTTCTGCTGCGGCTGGAGTCGCGGAGTGGCCGGATTCCGGAAATCCTGCGCGGAGCACATGTGCTGGTTGAAGAAGAGAACCGAGTTTACTGGACCAGGCGATAGTTGGTCTGCGATTGATCAGGCAGTGCGTCAGGGGTGGTAGCGGCGATCGATATGCGATGCGTGTGAGTACTGTTCGTGCGAGGCTGCACGTCGGGACCGGAATCGCACACAGTCATGAATCGTGGCAGTGCGGAATTCGTGAATAAGAGCGGATGAATGCCATGCCGGGCAATCGCCGGCGGCATGCACATGTGCGAATTCGGATCTGGCACGAAACCTGCGGAAGTGAACGGCAGCATCCAGGGGGCTGAGCGGGCCCGTAATTCGGCGGGGACTTCGGACAGTTCGAAGTACCACCGCAGGTCCTGTGTGATGCTTTGACGGGAGCAGGGCTATGATGCAGGGCAGGGTAGGGATCTGGGTGGATCACAGGGATGCCTTTGTACTTCGTCCGTTTGCTGATGAGCAGCGGGTGACCGTGGTGCACTCTAATGCGGAGACTCAGTCACGACGTGCGAATGATGTGGAGTCCGGGCCATTCGAGCCGTTGCATCAGCAGTCTGACGATGTACGGCAGCGCAAATACACGTCTGAGCTCAATCAGTATTACGACCGGGTGATTGAGCAGATCGGTGATCCTGACTCACTGCTGATTTTCGGACCTGGCGAGGCAAAGCTGGAATTGCAGGGGCGTCTGGACAAACACCGTTTTTCGCGAGTGGATGTGCGTGTGGAGACTGCTGATCGGATGACGGAGGCACAGATGCTGGCGTATGTGCGTCGGGAATAAACACAGAGTTGTGGATGGAACCCGCGACGTGAGGGGGTACTGGTCTGGTGACAGGTGGGGGAGGGGATAGGTGATGAAAAAGTCCACGAAGGCCGCCTGTCTGAGTCTGTTGATTCCGGGAGCGGGGTTGTTGTACTGTGGTCGCAGGCAGTGGGCGCTCTGGAATCTGCTGGCAGGTGTCACGGTGCCGCTTGTGCTGCTTTGGTCCGGCTTTCCCGGCGAGCATGTGTTATGGATTCTGCTGGGAATTGCGGCTGGATCTGCGGGATGGGCGCACGCCGTGGCGCAGCAGTCGATGGTGAATGTTCGGGTCTTTCGACCGGGACAGGAATGATTGATGATGGGCGTGGTGGCAAAAAAAAGGACCTGTGCTGAAGGCACAGGTCCTTTTTGATTGATGGATCTGGTGATCAGATGCCGGAGGCCGTCGAGGCGGTTTCGGCGGAAGCACTGGCTTCGTCTTCCTGAGCCCCTTCGAAGTCCAGTTGTTTCTGATCTCCGACTTCCCGGACCTTCACGTGGATCGTGTTGAGTCCATCGAAGGTGCCGCGAAGGAGTTCTTCGGAGAGCGGGTCTTCAATGTACTTTTCAACACTGCGTCGCAGTGGCCGTGCTCCGTAATCGAGACCATCTCCGGCTTCGCCTTTATCAATGATAAAGCCTCGGGCTTCGTCGGAGAGGATCATCTTCTTGCCACGTTCGCGGAGGCGTTCGAAGACTTTGCGGAGTTCGATATCGACGATCTGCATGAGTTCCACGCGTGTGAGCTTGCGGAAGACAACAACTTCATCGAGGCGTCCAAGAAATTCTGGCTTGAACTGCTTCTGCAGTTCGTGCATGAGATTGATCTTCATGTCGTCATAGGTGCGTTCCGCATCGCGTTCGCGAAGGGTATGCAGTCCCATGCTGCCACCATGAGCCATGCGAGCGGCACCGGCGTTGGTGGTCATGATCAGGATCACATTTTTGAAGTCCACACGTCGGCCGAAGCTGTCGGTGAGGTGACCTTCCTCCATAATCTGCAGCAGCATGTTGTAGACGTCGGGGTGAGCTTTTTCGATTTCGTCGAGCAGCACCACGGCGTAGGGGCGGCGGCGGATTTTTTCGGTGAGTTGTCCACCTTCTTCGAAGCCGACATAGCCTGGGGGAGCACCGATGAGTCGGCTGACGTTGTGCTTCTCCATGTACTCGGACATGTCGATCTGAATCAGGGCATCTTCATCGCCGAACATGAATTCAGCGAGTGTCTTGGCCAGCAGAGTTTTGCCCACGCCGGTAGGTCCGCAGAACAGAAACGCACCGGTGGGGCGTTTGGGGTCTTTGAGACCGCTGCGACTGCGGCGGACGGCCTTGCAGACCTGCGTGATGGCCTGATCCTGGCTGATTACGCGACGGTGCAGTTCCTGCTCCATCTGCAGCAGCCGGACGGCGTCTTCGCTGGAGAGTCGTGTGAGGGGAATCCCCGTCATTTTGGCAACGACTTCGGCGACGACTTCGGCATCAACGACACCGTCAGTCTGGCGGGATTTTTCACGCCATTCTTCGGTGAGTTGATCTTTCTTGCGGCGGAGTTTGTCGGCCTGATCGCGGAAGGACGCGGCTTTTTCGAACTTCTGTTCGGCCACGGCTTCTTCTTTCGCGGTATTCAGACGCTGGATTTCTTCTTCGAGTTCCTTGAGGTCGGGCGGACGGACCATGGATTTCAGACGCACGCGTGCGCCGGATTCGTCGATGACGTCGATGGCCTTGTCGGGGAGACAGCGTGCGCTGATGTAGCGGTTTGACAGTTCCACGGCGGCTTCGAGTGCGTCGTCGGTGATCTGGACGCGGTGGTGTTCTTCGTAACGATCGCGGAGTCCCTTAAGGATTTCGACGGCCTGGCTGGCACTTGGTGGATCCACCATGACAGTCTGGAAGCGTCGTTCGAGGGCCGCGTCCTTTTCGATGTACTTGCGGTATTCATCAAGCGTGGTGGCTCCGATGCACTGGATTTCTCCGCGGCTGAGTGCCGGCTTGAGAACATTGGAGGCATCGATCGCGCCTTCCGCTCCACCTGCTCCGACGAGTGTGTGGAGTTCGTCGATGAACAGGATGGTATTGCGGGCGCGGCGCACTTCGTTCATGACGGCCTTAATGCGTTCTTCGAACTGGCCGCGATACTTGGTTCCGGCAACCATCATGGCGAGGTCGAGCACGATGATTCGGCGATCGGCCAGGATATCGGGAACGGCATTGTCCACGACCATCTGAGCGAAGCCTTCGACGATCGCCGTTTTTCCGACGCCGGCTTCACCGAGGAGGACGGGGTTATTCTTCTGTCGTCGGCAGAGGATCTGGATGACGCGTTCGATTTCACGTTCACGACCGATAACGGGGTCCAGCTTTTTCTGGCGTGCGAGTTCTGTGAGGTCGCGGCCGAAGCTGTCGAGTGCCGGGGTCTTGCTGCGGCTGGCGCCCTTCTGGGCTGCTGCTGCACCGCCAGCGGCACCGCCGCCACCACGTTCTTCAGCACCTGGTTCGGCGGATTCCATCCCATGGCCAAGCAGGTTGAGGACTTCATCGCGGACATCATCGAGTTTCATGCCGAGGTTCATCAGAACCTGAGCGGCAACGCCTTCCTGTTCACGCAGCAGTCCAAGCAGCAGGTGTTCGGTGCCGACGTAGTTGTGATTCAGATTTCGGGCTTCATCCATCGCATATTCGATGACTTTCTTGGCCCGGGGAGTTTGAGGCAGTTTGCCCATGGTGACCATATCCGGCCCGGTCTGGACAATCTTCTCAACTTCCATGCGGATCTTGCGGAGATCCACATCGAGGTTTTTCAGGACGTTGGCGGCAACACCGGACCCTTCCTTGACCAGACCGAGCAGAATGTGCTCGGTACCGATGTACTCGTGGTTGAATCGCTGGGCTTCCTGATTGGCCAGCTGCATCACCTTGCGGGCACGGTCTGTGAAACGTTCGTACATTCGACGTCCTCGTTCTGTTCTCGAAGTCCTGTGAAGTGTTGTCACAGGTTCAAGGGTTCTGCGCCACCATGTCAGAACCCGTTTTGTGATGACTGTTTCCGATCATTGATCGGACTGTGGTGACGTGTGGGGACCCTGAAGGTCCAGCGGAACTCTAGCGGCAAATCCGCGAAAGGCTCGACTTTTTTTGCTGCTGTTTCCTGTTCTGACTGAGAATTCGTGGAATACAGACCTGAAAACACCTGACAGCCCGCGTTGGACCTGACGGTCAATTCCTGTGCCGGGAGAGGGTGATTGTGGGATTGGATTCTGCAAAAAAACAGACAGGCAACTCACGGGACACAACACCGTTGGAAGTGTTCGTGAGCGTTTTGTCACAGCATCAGGGATTGCTGCGTGCTGCCATAATGGCAGTGGCTGGCTATTGAAGCTGTGACTATGGAAGGAGCAGCGAAAACCGTTCCGGATTCTAGGTGTGAGGCGAGGAATGGACAAGACAACCAGCGGTTGCCGGGCGGAATGGGTGGTGAAAGTTCCTGGAAGTGCGAGGAGTGAGCGGTAGTGCTGACGAGAGCGCGTGGGCTCAGGTGTAGCGCACGGCGCGGTGTTGTGGTTCGAAGTATTCGGGGAGCAGACTGTCGACCTGAAGGAGTCCTTTGCGGGTGAGTTTCAGTGAATTTCCTTCGACGGTGAGGTAGCCAGCCTGCTGTTGATTGTGCAGGGCGGTTGCGAATTCGGTACGGGTATCGACACCGTATTTTTCATTAAGGCGCTGCAGATCGACGGTGCCTTCCTTCATCAGCAGCACGAGTTCGCGGATCAGGAGTTGGTGTGCGGACGGTTTCAATGCGCGATTGATGGGAAGTTCACCGCGATTGACGGTTTCGAGGTACTCTTCGATCCGATCAAGATTCTGATAGTGGACTCCCTGGAAGTGTCCGAACGAAGAGACTCCTGTGGCGATGAGATCGCACCCGCGCCAGACGTTGTCTCGGTAGACGAAGTGATCCCGGGCTGGATTTTTGACCAGTTCATTGCCGCTGGAAATGTGATAACCGGCGGCGATCAGTCGATCCATGGCTTCGCTGACCCAGCGGCGTTTGGTGGGCCAGTCGGCAACGGGCGACTGGGTACCCAGTTCCCGCATTTCTTTGGAATAGACGGTATTGAAAGGGAGTTCCATCTGATAGATGGTGATGTTGTCCGGTGACAGTTCGATGGCTTTGTCGATGTTTCGATGCCAGTTGTCATCGGTTTCTCCGACCATTCCGGCAATCAGATCGATATTGACCTGAGGGAATCCGATGCTGCGGATCCATTCCCAGGCCTGAAAGACTTCCGGGGACAGATGTGCGCGGCCGTTTTCTTCGAGAATCTGATCGTTGAAGCTTTCAACACCAAGTGAGATGCGGGTGATACCGATATCTCGCAGGGTTTCCAGCTTTTCGACGCTGAGAGTGCCGGGTTCGCATTCGAACGTGACTTCTTCGGCATTTTCCCAGGTGATGAAGGTGCTCATGCGTTCCCGCAGCGAGCGTAGTTGCCGGGAGCTAAGGTAGCTGGGAGTACCACCACCGAAGTAGACGAATCGCAGATCACGAGTACCGATGGCCGACTTGCGGCTGATCAGTTCCAGTTCCTGGATCAGCGCTTTGACGTAATCTTCGATGGCTTTGGCGTTTTGGTTGGTGTAGACGCGAAAGTAGCAGAATTTGCAGCGTTTACGACAGAACGGAATATGGATGTACAGGCCCAGCGGAGTGTTGGCTGTTTGAGCGGGATCGGTTTCGAGTGCCGAGATGGCGAGCGGAACGAAGTCGGACTTCCACTGGGAAAATGGCGGATAGTTGGAAATGAAGTAGCTGCCGACTTCAGTGGTGGTGGACGTTTCCGTTGAGGTCATGGGGCACTTCCGGTTTGTAGACGAACAGTAGGGCAACGACGGGTAGAGGTGAGATTAACCGTCATGATCGGGGCTGTGGAATGGCAGCGACCAATTCCGGTTGGTTGAGCTGCCATGAGTTCATGAGTTCATGGGTTCAGGCGAAGCACAGCAGTCGTCCGTTTTGCTGGTCTTCTCCAACGACAAGGCTGCCTTCACCGATTGCGATTCCGGCGGTGATATCGCGTCCGGCGTTGTATTTCCAGACTTCCTGGCCGGACTTCACGTCGATTCCATAAAGATTGCCATCACCGGAACCCACGAAGAAACGCTGGTCAATCAGGACGCCGGAGGATTCGATTTTTGCGCGAGTCGGAAATGTCCAGACACTTTTGCCGGTGCTGCGTTCGACGGCGTGCACCTGTTTGTCGTGTCCGCCTGCGATGACGAGGTTATCGGAGACGACAGCGGAGGCATGGAAGGGCATTTTTCGCGGCGCTTCGTATTTCCAGAGGAACTCACCCTTCCGCCAGTCCACGCAGACGATCAGTCCGGTGTGTGTGCCAACGTAGAGCAGGTCGCCGACAAGAGCTGGTGATGCGATGAGGAAGGATTCCATCGGCATGTCGCGGAATTCTTTGCCGTTTTCCAGATCGATGACTCGCAGATGCTCGTCACACCCTGCAAGGAAGGTGAATCTGTCAGCGATTGCGGGCGAACAGTTGATGCGGTCATTGGTCTGGAATTTCCAGACTTCCTGGCCCTTCAGGTCGAGGCAATACAGGAAACTGTCGTGCGACGCCAGCAGGAGTTTGTCCTGGTACCGGGCTACGCAGCCGGCGATTTCACTGCCGGTGGTGAATACCCAGCGTTTCTTTCCGGTGGTTCGATCCAGAGCGTGCAGAACCCCATCTTCATCGCCGACATAAACGGTGTCTTCGGTGACCAGCGGCGCGGCTTTAAAGCCGGGAGCAAATTTCTTCGGATCCGGATCTTCGATGGATCGATACTTCCAGAGTTCGGCGCCGGTTTTGAGATCGAGGCAGTGAAGAAATCCGGCGAGGGCAGGGGCGTAGACATGACCATCGGCAATCGCGACACCCGCGACCCAGCCATCCGGGGACGGGAATTCCCAGCGCAGAGCAGGGGACTGCGCGAGTGTGCCTTTTGCCAGACCGCGCTGATCGGGACTTCCGCGAAACGACGACCACGAGTCTTCGGCGAGTGTCGGACGCGGGGAGGTTGATGCCAGTACAAGGCCGGTATGGCTGCAGGCGGCGGCCGCAAGTGTCAACGTACTCTGCACGAGTGTCCGGAGGGCTGTTCTTCGCTGGACCGGGAGGTGCGGAATGTGTGGTGCGGACATAGGCGGAATTTCAGGTGAGGGAGAGAGTTACCGATGAAGGAGTGTTGCGCAGGTTGAGGTCAGTGGGTCGTCACGGCGTGCTGTTGGTCCGAATGCGGTGGCAGGGTTTCGGGCTGGTTGTCAGACTTGCGTTGGCGCGGTGGCAGATCGGTGACAGACAGAAGCCGGCTGGGTGCCGGCAACGGTCGTGAACAGGAATTGTCCGAGACGATCTGCAGCAGCGCAACAGAATCTGAAACGCAGAAGATTCTGCCGGTATGGAGAGCTTCAGCTGCAGTCAGAAGCCCCGCCGGTTCACTGTCAGATTATAGCAGAGGGGCGTGGGGGGCTGACGAGTTTTGTGTTCAGGATTCCACCGTTTTTGAACGGGTTTTCGCAAAA
>JBDKIW010000307.1:0-3023 GCA_039796955.1 Planctomycetota bacterium | reverse complement strand
CGTCGGGGCCCCACATCAGTCCACTGACGAAATTGTGGCCACAGTCTTTGCTCCAGCCATCCAGCAGCGCCACGGGTTCGCTGTCCGGCACATCATCTCCGTTCCGGTCCGGAATGAAGGACAGTGTGCCGTCATTCAGAATCCAGATTCCGCCGAAGCCCCACGTGAGGCTGGTGAGCATGAACCCGCGATCCCAGAACACCTTGCGTGAATCATGGCGTCCATCGCCGTCGGTGTCTTCCAGAATCACAATGCGATCGCGAAGTTTGGTTTCGTAGGGACCGCCACTGTAGGAATAGTTTTCGGCCACCCAGAGTCTGCCGCGATCGTCAAATTCCATGCTGATTGGCTGGCGAACATCCGGTTCACCGGCAAACAGTGAGACGGTGAATCCCTCTGGAACCTGAATCAGACTGGCCATCTCTGCCGGCGTCGGGGGATGGGAGTCCGGTGGGTCTGTGTTGAAGGCCTCAGGAAATTCATCCGCCTGAAGCGGCTTCAGGGCTGACGGCGTGGTGCAGAGTTGGCAGAAGACGCACAGAGCAAGACAGAAACGCGTGGTGAGAGATATCATGGGCGAGACCCGAGTGAGGGAAACTGGCAGGACGCCATTTAGTTTGACAGTCAGCCGGATGTTTGGCAAACGGCTTGAAAAATGGGGGCAGAAAAAGGAGGGGGGTACCAATAGTGCGGGCTTGAAAAAAGGGGTCAGGAACCAATAGTGCGGAGCACCCTCCGGGCCTTTAGGCTATTGGTTCCTGACCCCTTTTTTCAAGCTGCGGAGCACCCTTTGGGCCATTTGGCTATTGGTACCTGACCCCTTTTCTGTCGCCCCGCCACGCCCGTTATTCGTACAGCAAATACTTACGCCGGCGCTGATGGAACATCTGCAGGTCGGCCTGCCACAGCGGCAGAATTTCCGCGGGACTTTTACCGGCGAGGACCGCGTCCTGCACGACGGCGCTGCTGAGCAGTCGATTCAGGTTCTTTGTCTGCCACTGGTCCGGATAGAGTGCTCGCAGACTGCACATCAGCGTGAGCCCAAGTTCGATTGGTTCAAGCTGCTGCCGATCCGTGATCAGAATCTGCACGCCACCGCAGGATTCCATCGCGAATTTTGTTGACAGGGGCGTGAAACGTACAGGAACAAAACGTACGCCCCGCAGGCCACTGCTGTTCAGGTGTGCGGCCAGATCACGTTCCTGAATCCATGGGGCCCCCACGACTTCAAAGGGGGTGTCCGTTCCGCGTCCCACCGACAGATTGGTCATTTCCACCAGTCCGACGCCGGGATACAGCAGTGCCTGATTGAGATTTCGCATGTTGGGTGACGGGTTGGTCCAGGTCAGTCCGGTTTCATCGAAGAGCCGGGCACGCTGCCAGTTTTCAACGCGGATGACCTGCAGATCAAGATTGAGTTTCATCTCATCGCGAAACATCAGTGCCAGTTCACCGGCCGTCATGCCGTGACGGACAGGAAGCGTGTGGTAACCGACGAACGACTGATCACCGTCATCAAGGACAGGACCGGCAACACTGAGTCCACCCACCGGATTGACTCGATCAAGAACCACAAATCGCAGTCCATGTTCGGACGCTGCCTTCATGGCATTGCCCATGGTGGAGAGGTAGGTGTAGAAACGACAGCCAATGTCCTGGATGTCAAAGACAAGAGTGTCAAGACCCTGCAGGCTGTCTTTGGACGGCGTTCGCGATTCTCCGTAGAGACTGAAGACCTGCAGTCCCGTGACGGCTTCCTGCTGATCGCCGATTTTGGGGATATCGAGTTTTCCTTCCAGCCCGTGTTCCGGACTGAACAGCGCCTTCAGCGTGACGCCCTTCGCCTTGTGCAGCAGGCGGATGGTGCTGACACCGTCGCGATTCAGACCAGTCTGGTTGGTGATCAGTCCGATCGTCCGGCCCTGCAGGGGAGCGAACTGGTCCCGTTCCAGAGTATCAATGCCATTCAGCACCGGTTGTGCAGGCGCCTGAGGCTGCGCGGGGGCTTTCAATGCCGCGCCGGCGAGAGTTCCGATACGACCGATCAGCGGATTGACCAGTCCCTTGCCGTCCGGATGCACACGGTTGCTGAGAAAGATCACGAAGAGATTCTGGTCCGGATCGATCCAGATGCCCGTTCCGGTGAAACCGCCATGTCCGAAGGCAGCGTCAGACATCAGGTCACCGCGATTGGACGAGTACCCGGTTCGGGAATCCCAGCCAAGTCCGCGGCGACCGCGCGGGACGTCGACGGCTGTGGTCATCAGGCCCCATGTTTCCGGAGTCAGGACGCGGACCTGTTCCAGTTTTCCCCGGTTGAGCATCATGACGGCGTAGCGTGCAAGATCATCGGCGGTGGAAAACAGACCGGCGTGCCCGGCGACGCCGCCGAGTGCCCAGGCGCGAGGATCATGGACCTCACCCTGCATCCAGCGCTCGTCCCGTTGTTCCGTCAGAGCGGCGCGGGCACGAAGTTCCTCACGCGGCAGATAACCGGTTTCGGTCATGCCCAGGGGCTGGAATACAAACTTCTCCGAGAACTCACGGACGTCCAGACCGCTGACGTTCCGAACGATCCGGCCCAGCACGATGAAACCGACATCACTGTAGATGAAGTCTGTCCCCGGTTCCGCCGTGAGTTTCAGTTCGGCAATGCGCTGATAGCTGGCGTCCGGCGTGCCGGCATAATCCGTGATGGAATTGTCTGCGATCAGACCGGAGGTGTGTGTCAGCAACTGACGAATCGTGATCCGCTCTTTGCCGTTTCCGGAAAATTCGGGCCAGTACGTCGCGGCCGTTGCGTCCAGTGAAATTTTGCCCTGGTCAATCAGCACCATGATGCTGGTGGCCGTGGCGATGGGCTTGGTCAGGGAGGCCAGGTCAAACACGGTATCGACGGTCATTGGCAGCTGTGTGGGCTGGACACTGCGATTGCCATAGGCCTTGCGCCAGACGATGCCTTCGCGACGGCCAATCGCCACCACGCAGCCCGGCATTTTTGACTGACTGAGCCCTTCGTTGAC
>JBDKIW010000306.1:0-3598 GCA_039796955.1 Planctomycetota bacterium | reverse complement strand
CAGGCCAATCGAAGAACAGGGGCTACCGCATGAAACGAGTCGGCATTCTGGTACTACTCCATGAAAGCAATACGTTTCTGCAGGAACCAACAACTCTGGAGCATTTTCAGGCAAACCTCCTGGTTGAAGGCGACGCCGTTCTACAGGCCTTTCGCGGAACGCCGCATGAGGCTGGTGGCTTTCTGAATGTGCTGGACAACGCGGCAGAAATCGAGCCCGTGGGAATCTTCGCCGCCAGAGCCATGCCCTATGGAATGATCTCGGCAGACTGCTGGGGGGAACTGATGGCCCGCCTTGATCAGCAACTTCAGCGGGCACTGCCCCTCGATGGACTGCTCGTCGCCCCCCATGGAGCCACAGTGGCTGTCGGTGCACCGGATGCTGACGGTGACTGGCTGTCGCGCGTGCGACAACGTGTCGGACCGCAACTTCCCATCGTGGGGACACTGGATCTGCACGCCAACGTATCTCAATTGATGGTACAGAGCTGCGACGCACTGTTGGGCTATCGAACAAACCCACACCTCGATCAGTTTCAAAGAGGTGTGGAAGCGGGACGCTGCCTGGTTCAGGCCCTGAACACCGGTGTGAAGCCGTGTCAGCACCTCGTTCAACTGCCACTGTGCGTCAACATCGAACGACAGGCCACCAGCGAAGATCAGGGACGCAGGCTCTGGCAGGAAGCGGAAAGACTCCAGTCGCAACCGGGTCTGCTGAGTGTGTCCTGTATGTACGGTTTTCCATATTCGGATGTCGAGGAAATGGGGGCCACGGTGATCGCCGTCGCCGAAAATGATCCGAACCGTGCTCGCGAGACAGCGGCTGAGATGGCTCGCTTCTGGTGGAATAACAAAGCAGACTTTGACGGACAGCTGATCAGTGTTGAACAGGGAATCCAGCTGGCACTGGCACAGCGACAATCAATTCCCACACACCCCGTCGGATTGCTGGAAATGGGCGACAATGTCGGTGGGGGCAGCCCCGGCGATGGGACATGGATCGCCCACGGATGGCGCAGGACAGGGCAGGGCACCTGTCTGACAGTGATCGCCGACGCAGAGATCGTGTCACGGGCCGAAGCAACAGGAATCGGAAGAACATTCACCGGAAATCTCGGCGGTAAGACAGACCCGGAACGACATGGTCCGCCCTATCATGACACATGGACTGTCCAACACTTTACGGACGGACACTTTTCAGAAACCGAAGCTCGTCATGGCGGTTACTCGCAGTTTTATCAGGGCCGCACTGCCGTGCTCAAAGGCGATTCCGGATTGACCGTAATCGCCACCACTCTGAGAATGGCCCCCTTGAGTCTGCAGCAGGTGCTGGCACAAGGTGTCGACCCGCTCGAGTTTGCCGCGATCATTCTCAAGGGTGTTCACGCACCTGTCGCAGCATATGCCCCTGTATGCAGTCGACTGATTCGTATTAATACTCGTGGTGTCACCACCGCCGACCTGCAGGAACTGCAGTTTTCTGATCGCCGTGAACCCCTTTATCCGTTTGAAACGGTGACAGGCTGGTCACCATGACCGCTGACGCTCGAACTGCCTCAACCGAGTTTCCCTTTGATACGCCGGCGGCTCCAACACGTGTGCGGCACGGAATGATCCTGCTGGCGACACTGGTCGCCGTACTGCTTTATCTGGATCGCGTTTGCCTCAGTACCGCCGGGACAACTGTCTCCGCCGATCTGAAGATCACCAAAGCACAACTGGACTTTCTGCATTCCGCATTCTTCTGGACCTATGCTCTGGGACAACTGCCGGCGGGTTGGCTGGGGGATCGATTCGGAGCAAGGTGGATGCTGGGCTCCTACATCATCCTGTGGTCCCTCAGCACCGGCTTTCTCGGCCTCGCATACTCACTTAACGCAGTCCTGTTGCTGCGACTGGCCTGCGGACTGTTCGAAGCCGGAGCCTATCCACTGGCTGCCAGTATCGTCCGACGCTGGGTCCCCATAACGTCCCGCGGGCTCGCCAGTTCACTGATCGCCGTCGGGGGACGCCTCGGCGGAGCACTGGCGCCAATTCTGACGATCCAGCTCATGCTGTTGTGGACTTCAGGAAGTGACTGGTGGACTTTACCGGATGATGCCAAAGCCAGCCTGACAAGTTGGCGCCCCGTGATGGGGCTTTACGGTGCGGTCGGTGTCGTAATCGGCACGATCTTTCTGATCTGGTTTCGCGACTGGCCACAGCTGCACCCGGCAGTCAATCAGGCAGAGCTGAATCTGATTCAGGGATCTTCGGGAGCGACATTCGTTCCGGTTCGACGCGCAGAAGCTCCCCCGATCGCAGCCATGGTTCGCTCCATTCCCATGTGGATGAACTGTTTTGTTCAGTTCGCAGCCAATCTGTGCTGGGGATTTCTCGTGACAAAGTTTCCCCAGTACCTTGAAGAAACGTTTCTCACCACTCAACAGAATCAGGGGTGGCTGCAGAGCCTTCCGCTGGCAGCAGGAATCCTCGGCCTGTTTCTGGGAGGCCTCTTCACCGACACGCTGACCAGGACCTTTGGCCTGCGATGGGGACGCTCCCTCGCCATGTCCCTCTCGCGATTACTGGTCGTGCTCGCTCTGATCGCTGTCGCAATGGCCGAATCCGCGTGGAGCGCCACCATCTGTCTGGCCATTGTTGGACTGGCAACAGATCTGGGCACACCCGCGGTGTGGGCCTTCGGTCAGGATGTTGGCGGGCGATTTGTCGGGTCCGCTGTCGGCTGGGCCAATATGTGGGGCAATTTTGGCGTCGCCCTGTCGCCACCATTCTTTGGCTGGATCGTCGGCATGTCAGCTCAGGGAACCGGTTGGAAGTATGCCTTTCTCGCCTGCGCGATCGTGAACCTCGTGGCTGCAGTCGCGGCACTCGCAGTGAATGCCGCCAGACCACTCGTCCCGGAAACCGCAGTATCAACGCCTGCCACGTAAGACACACGTTGCCGGCACTGTGCCACGGTGACTGTGTGCTCGCAGAACAGAACGGAACCCCCGGCAGAGATTCTGCCGGGTACAGTCAGCAACACCCACACACACGCGGTCGTTCCTGTTGCTGCCGACGCAGCGAACACCGCCGTCACCAGACATATTCTGGAAATCGGGGCTCATGCAGATTTCCCTCAAACGGATACGCTGGCCGCCAACCGCGGAATCCCCGTGGCACGGGACCGTGCAACACCGGCTGTCGATGCGGCCAAACGTTTTGGTGCCCATGCGGCCCATGAACCTCACCGACTGGCACCGGTGGGACCGGACCAGGACCAGGACCAGGACCAAAATGCCCCGGCGGATTGATTCCGGCGGCTCCCTCAGGCACGCGAGGCTGGTGCGCCACTGGACCATGAAATTCTCTTACAGCTCCGATGTGGGGCGGAACTTCCGGTAGTCCTTCCGGCATTCCTTCCGGAAATTGTCCCGGAATTAGTCCAGACCCTGGAGCAATCCCTGGCCGCGCAGGTCCCCGATAATGCAGGGGAGGGTGCACTGGATACGGCGCCACTGGCCCAAACGCTGCACGAAACGACGGGTACGGGCGTGGATAACCCGGGGATTCCGTTACCCGCACACCGCGCACCTGAGTGCATCGTTCACGAAAAC
>JBDKIW010000305.1:0-4398 GCA_039796955.1 Planctomycetota bacterium | reverse complement strand
TGATGGATGCGGGTGCTGTTCCGCATACCGTTTACAGTCTGGTTCACGAGCAGGTGTCGATGTCGCGTCTGCGCATGGGTGGTCGCATTTTAGGGCGGGCGACGGCCGAAGCGGAAGGTCGACTGGTCTGGGTGCAGGTTGAGGCGCGGGATTCGCCCTGCCCGGGGCAGGATGTGGGCTTGCGGGGCATTGAGATGTCAAAAAAGAAAAAGCCCGGCCTATGCAGGCCGGGCTTTTGTTTTCGCGAAACGCGATTGTGATCAGACCGTCTCACTTTGCGATGACGCGGGCCATTTCCAGAACCTTGTTGGAATAACCCCACTCGTTGTCGTACCAGGCGACCAGTTTGACAAAGGTGCTGTCGAGCGCGATGCCGGCTTCTGCATCAAAGACGCAGGTGTTGCTCTCACCGACGAAGTCGGTGGAGACCACCTTGTCGTTGGTGTAGGCCAGGACGCCCTTCAGCGAGCCTTCTGAAGCGGCCTTCATAGCGGCACAGATTTCTTCGTAGGTTGCTGGCTTGTTCAGTTCGCAGGTCAGGTCCACAACGGACACATCGGACGTGGGAACGCGAAACGCCATGCCGGTGAGCTTCTTGTTCAGCTCGGGGATGACTTTTCCGACGGCCTTGGCAGCGCCTGTGGAAGACGGAATGATGTTTTCCAGAATTCCACGTCCACCACGCCAGTCTTTGGCACTTGGGCCGTCAACTGTTTTCTGAGTTGCTGTGGCGGCGTGCACGGTGGTCATCAAACCACGCTTGATGCCGAAGGTGTCGTTGACAACCTTGGCCAGCGGAGCGAGGCAGTTGGTGGTGCAGGAGGCGTTGGAGATGATGGTCTGACCAGCGTAGCTGGTGTGGTTGACACCGTAGACGAACATCGGAGTCTCGTCTTTGGACGGTGCGGACATGATGACCTTTTTCGCACCGGCCTTCAGGTGCGCTTCTGCAGTGGCGTGATCGAGGAACAGACCGGTTGATTCAACAACCACGTCTGCGCCGACTTCGTCCCACTTCAGCGTGGACGGGTCTTTCACTGCCGTCAGACGAATCTTCTTTCCATTGACGATCAGCGAATTGCCCTCAGTCGACACATCGCCCTTGAAGCGACCGTGAACGGAGTCAAACTTCAGCATGTAGGCCAGGTAGTCTGGTTCGAGAAGGTCATTGATGCCGACGATTTCGACATCTTTGGAGAAGTTCTGAACCGCTGCACGGAAGACCATTCTTCCGATACGTCCGAAACCGTTAATTCCAATCTTGATCATGGACCGCGCTACTCACAAAAACGAGACACAGAAAATGGACAGGAGTCCGGAAGTTTAACGGCTGGGAATGGGGGCGCCAATTCCGGTCGGTGCCTGCGAGAATACCGGGCCCGGTTTTGGGGGTTACCGTTGTTTCAGTCCTGCCGGGATCGTTCCGCGGCTTCGGCCGGACTGACGGCCCTGTGCTCACGCGCTGACAGGTAGCAGGCATCAACCAGTGCCATCGTTGGAAGGTTGCTGCGGCCCGAAATCGACGGCTCGCGCTGCTCTTCAATCGCACACAGTAGCTCGGCCATCGGGCCGATAAAAGCGTCCGGAAACCAGACCGAATCCCATGTCGGGCAATGCCAGATGCCCCGGTCTTTTGTTGTGGAGTACTTCAGTGTGCTGGGGACTCGCGCAGGATATCCGGGCCAGCCGATCGTGCCGATAGCCAGCCCTTCCGTGCCCTCCAGACGCCAGCGAATGCCATGATCTTCCGCACTGCCCTCTCGCGACGGCCCGGTCCAGACATCATCCCAGGACGACGCTCGAACACCACCTGGAAATTCCAGGATGTACAGGGCAATCCCGTCCTCATGCGGAAACTGTCGCATGGTTCTCGGATCGGGGCGAATACTGGCATACACGCGTTCCGGTTCACCCAGCCAGTATCGCAACGTATCCAGGTGATGAATGCTCATGATGCGCAGCGTCACCCAGCCCTGACGCTGCTGCCACGGCATCCAGTGCGGAATCGCCCGCATCTCGATGGTGGCCAGTACTGGTTCGCCAAGTTGCCGCTGGTCCAGCAGAGTTCTGCAGGCACGGACTGATTGGTCAAACCGCATATTCTGATTGACAGCGAGGACAATGCCGCGGTCTTCACAGAGCTGAACCAACCTGAGCGCCTCGGCGTAATTTCGCCCCAGAGGCTTCTGAGCCAGAATCGCCCGCAAGCGACTGTTCACAGCCAGCGCACGCTGAATCACGTCGGCCTGGCAGTCGGGTGGTACGGCGATGTCCAGAACTTCCACCTCCGGGTCTGCCACCACGTCTTCCACGGTCTTCAGGACTCGCGGAATGGCATGTCGCTTTGCCACCTGCTCGGCTGTGGTCCAGGTCCGGGACGTAATGGCGACGGGACGCAGATTGTGCTCCCGATAGGCCACAAGATGACAATCGGCCATGATGAAACCAGCTCCGATGCATCCGATACCCACATCCCGACGGGCAGGGAGCTTTGGCTGGATAGACTCAATCAGGTCAGGCATTGGCGGAAACTCGGCAGTCAGTTGGGGGGAATTGCAGGTCACGATGAGTTGCGCAGGCAGGTTACCGAGCTGTTTATACCGACGAGGTCTGAGTCCACAAGCCGATTGCAGAATCCCGGTCCATGAGTTGAGCCTGACGGCCTGTCCAGGCTCTGGCTGCTGGCAGGGAACCGGGATTTGTCATGTGACCTTAGTGACACTGGTCCGGCCGGGGCGGACGTCAGGTGACCGCTGTTCTGAATGACCTGCACCACGGCTGATCAACGAATTTGAAGGGCACAGACGCAGGTGAAGAGCATGACAAGCGAAATCACCGCGGGCAAGTCTGCCTCGCTCCTGAAATGGGGGCTGAATGCGGCTGTTCAGAATTCGGGTGAGCGGGTGAGATAGTGAGCGGACAATAAAAAGAGGGCGCGTCGCCTGAGTTGGCAACGCGCCCTTTGGTGTGTCCGTCGGGTTCCGGGGCGGCCGGCAGGATCACTCAGCGTCGTCGGCCGGTGCTGCGGATTCGACCACATCAGCGCCTGGCGCGGTGAGGTTTTTCAGAGACAGAATACGCTGCCGGATCTCCGCTGCGACGGCCGGGTTTTCTTCAAGGAACACGCGGGCACGATCGCGCCCCTGTCCCAGCTTGTGGGTACCGAAGTTGAACCAGCTGCCGCTGCGATCGACGATCTTGTTTTCAGCGGCCAGATCGAGAAGGTCGGCTTCGTAGCTGATACCGCAGGTGCTGTACATGTCGAATTCTGCATTGCGGAACGGCGGTGCCACTTTGTTCTTCACAATCTTGACGCGCATGCGCATCCCGATAGTCGTCTCACCTTCCTTCAGCTGGTTGATACGGCGAACATCCAGTCGGCAGGAACTGTAGAATTTCAGGGCGCGTCCGCCAGGTGTTGTTTCCGGGCTGCCGAACATCACCCCGATCTTCTCGCGAATCTGGTTGATGAAGATCACAGTGGCCCGGGCGCGCGAGATGACGCCGGTGAGCTTTCGCATGGCCTGGCTCATCATGCGGGCCTGCAGACCTACATGGGAATCCCCGATTTCGCCGTCAAGTTCTGCCTTGGGTACGAGTGCGGCGACTGAGTCCACGACGATGATGTCGACGGAATTCGACTTCACCAGCATCTCGGCGATCTGCAGCCCTTCTTCGCCGTAGGACGGCTGGCTGACCAGCAGTTCGTCCAGATTAACGCCCAGTCGGCGAGCCCATTGCGGGTCCAACGCGTGTTCGGCGTCAATAAAGGCTGCGATCCCGCCTTCTTTCTGAGCACTGGCGATGGCGTGCAGTGCCAGTGTCGTCTTACCGCTGGATTCCGGTCCGAACAGTTCAATGATTCGCCCGCGGGGAAATCCGCGTCCACCCAGTGCCAGGTCCAGCGACAAAGAGCCAGAGGAAATCCCGGGGAACCCACCAATCTGCTCGGCGGAGTCGAGCTTCATGATGGAACCCTTGCCGAACATCTTTTCGATCTGACCGACTGTGTTTTCGAGCAGAACCTGATGTTCGTCCTGAGCCTTGGTTGCGGGAACTTTTTTGGGTGTTTTGGGTGCCATGGTCTAGTCCTGACTCTGTTGAGATTGCAAACGAACCGTCTGAGTTGGCCGGATGTTGTGGTCGCACCGGGTTGGTACAGCAGCATCACACCGCAGTGTCACGTTGTCATGAGCACACGTTGTCATTGCGGAAGCAGACGCCGTAGCCAGTCACTGCCTGCGAAGTGGTTTTACAGCAGCTGTTCTGTCGATCTGCTGCGTGCCGGCATTCATTGTTTGTAAGTCTAACGAATGTCGGCAAATCAGGAAACAACGGGTGAAGACAGGCAGATTGTGGCTTTGGTGCATTCTGCAACATCACCCCTGATGGGGTAGT
>JBDKIW010000304.1:0-4679 GCA_039796955.1 Planctomycetota bacterium | reverse complement strand
TTTCGTATCTGTCCGGACAAAGAGTGCTGACCAAATGAAACCGCGATTTCTGATCCTGCTGGTGCTGCTGACAGCTGTTGTGGCGTCCACTGCGTGGAGACTACAGCACCCGCACCAGGCGGCCCCCGCATCCGCTCGCAGTATTTCCGCCCGCCCCGCTCCCGATTTTCAACTACTGGATCAAAACAATCGCCCGGTGCGTTTGCAGGGCTATGTCAGTCGCCACCGCATCCTGATCGCCTTTTTTGATCCTCGCACCGGTCCTGACGGCGATCCTGTGCTGCAGAAACTCCGTGAGTTCTATCCGACACTCAAAAGGGCAGGGTTTGTCGTTCTGGCAATCTCCACGCCACTCGCTCCTGACATCAAACCGCAGATACTTTCCTACCCATTTCCAGTACTGCGGGATACCAACGCAGGAACCCCGGAATCCTGCTGTAATCGCTGGGGTGTCTCAGGTAACCTCAGTGATCAGGGCTCGCCGATCACAATCACTCCAGCGCTGTTTCTGATCGAGCAGAATGGACTGACAAGCTGGAAGGGAGAGGCACCGGAACCAATTGCTGATTCCATGGCGTTCATTCTTGGGATCGTGCGCGGCGAATAGTCACAATCGCCAACAGCAATCGCTGCCGCATCTCTAATCTGCCTGCAGACCGGGCGACAGGGAACCAGTGATCAGGCCGGGATCATCCAGGTTGCCACCCGAAATCAGGACAACAACACGGCGATCCGCAAAGACCTCGCGATGCTGCTGAATGACAGCCAGTGGCACCACGCCGGATGGCTCTGCGATCAGTCGACAGTGCCGCGCCAACTGGCCTGTTGCCCGAAGTATCTGCTCCTCGCTGGCACACAGGATGCGATCGACGAGCGTATGAATGATCGGAAATGTCAGTGACCCCAGTGGGGTTCGCAGGCCATCAGCCACGGAATCCGTGCGAAGCGCAGGCTCAATTCTTCCTGTCTGCAGACTTCGAAAGGCATCATCCGCCCATTCAGGTTCCGCTCCAATCACCTGAACGTCCGGCCTGAGCGTTTTCACCGCGATTAACGTTCCTGAAATCAGTCCACCACCGCCCACTGGCACAATGAGTGTGTCAAGGTCCGGTACCTGTTCGAGTATCTCCAGGGCCGCAGTCCCCTGCCCGGCAATGACGTCCGGATGATTAAAGGGATGTATCAGAATCGCGCCCGTCGCACGCTGCACTTCGGCCGCCCTCTGTTCCCTCGCCGCCGACGTGGGTTCGCACAGCAATGGCTCGATTCCCAGGCTCCGCACTGCCTCCAGTTTTACCCGAGCCGAATTCGTCGGCATGACTATGTAGGCGGGAATTCCCCGCTGAACGGCTGCGCGAGCCAGTGCCGCGGCATGATTGCCGGACGAATGGGTCACCACCCCACGCTGTGCCTCCGCGTCACTCAGCGACATCACCGCATTGCAGGCCCCCCGCGCTTTGAAAGCGAAACCATGCTGCAGGTTTTCGCACTTCAGCCACAATCCCCGCACTGGAATATCCGGGTACCCAACCACGTCGAGCACAGGAGTCTTTCGTACGCAGGTGCGAATCCGACGCGACGCACACTCCACGTCCTGAAAACTGACGGCAAACTGATTGATCAAATCCGGTTGCAGAATTGCTACCCCCTCCTCAGGCTGTTGTTCATACAGGACAGTTCGGTTCCCGCAGGAGCATCACCACAACTACGATCTCAGTCCTGAAACCGACTTTTTGTACTCCTGCAACTGCTCACGCATTTCGGCACGCCTGCTCGACAACAGCGACAGCAGCCGAAGTCTCGACAGCACTCTCCGCACAACCGCTCGTGTCGTAATCATGGCGATCAAAAGACCGAATGCCACACACGCACCAATCACCGGAAGCGGCACCAGATCCCTGATCGTGCCCCAGTCAAACCGCCGTTGCACATACGTTTCCAGCCACAGAATCAGGCCAATCATCAGCGTCCCGAGAACACAAATCAACGACGCAGAAAATACCAGCAAAGCCGTCATGCTCACCACGAACAGGTTTTTGAAACCTATTGCACTGCGGTGATCGACCGTAGGCGGCTCGAAGGGGTCAAAATCTGTCAAAGCAGAACCGCCGTCAACCATCTCCGCCCTCCCAGGTCAGTCAAGGTCGAACCTGGGAGCCGAAAAGTCATCCGAGGCAGCGACCTCTGTTGTCACTTTCGGACGCTCCTGAGCCGCTGGCTTGGCCCCCCCGGAGGACGCAGAGGGCGAATAGTTGACACTCCGTTCGGCATCCCTCGTCACGTTGCGAAACTCATCCTGAAATCCGGATAAGCCCTTCTTCAACTCTGCGAGGCTCTTGCCCATGTTTTTGGCCACGTTCGGCAGATTTCTGCCGAACAGCAACAACGCAATGATGCCGACAATCAGCATCTCTGTTGAGCCCACACCAGGCAAGAAGCCCATGGTCCATTTCCTCAGTGAACAACCACGTGTTCCAGTCGAGTTTTCCACCGCACCAGGTCAGCAGCCGTACCAGCCTCTGAACAATCTGAACTCTCAGACCTCGGCCAGATGGCCACACTGCAGACTGAAGGCACAAAAAGTGCTGACTACTGCAAGCGGTCCGATGGTTCACCCTCTTCCCCCTCACGCATCCCCTTCTTGAATTCCTTCAGACTCTGTCCAAGCGACCGCATGGTTCCGGGAAGCCGGTTCCCGAACAGTACCAGCGCGATGACAAGGATAATGCCGAGCTCCATCGGCCCGGGAGACCAAATGGCCAGGGTTTGGCTGGAAATCAATCGATCAGCAACGTTTGTCATGGAAACCATCCCGTAGGAACAAAAAACCCTGCAGTGAAAACCAACCCGATTCTAACCGGTCACCGGACCGAAGTCACAGAATCGATTCACATTTTCACACTCTGAGAGTCGGAATGCGCCGTGTACACCGAATGTAGGCATTCTTTCGGTGGGACTTTCAAGGGGGTGCTCGACCCATTCTTCCTCGTTTCACACATCCCG
Source organism: Planctomycetota bacterium (assembly GCA_039796955.1). GTDB lineage: Bacteria > Planctomycetota > Planctomycetia > Planctomycetales > Planctomycetaceae > SXXK01. Next base: position 1,676 of record JBDKIW010000304.1, on the reverse strand, counting down.
GACCAATCCCGAAACAACTCCACGCCAGTCCTACTTCTCCTCAAGAATTCGCGGGACCAGAAAGAAACGCCCATCCGTTTTGCATGCGTTCTGCAGGGCCTCGTCCCGCGACAACGATTCTCCAGGCACATCCTCCCGGAACACGTTGTGAACAGGAACCGGATGCGACATGGGAGCCACTCCTGTCACGTCCACCTCGTCCAGCAGCTTCACATATTCCAGAATGCCCCCCAACTGCTTATGACAATCCAGAAGCTCCAGTTCACTCAGCTTCAATCTCGCCAGCCGTGCAACTTTACCGACTTCCGATATATCCATCACTTCCCCCCCATCCTTCCCCAGCCCTGACGAATCAACCCGCCCCGAATCCTATGAGAAACATTTTTTCTGACAAGCTCACCTCGACACGAGCGACAACAGCACAGGTGCCATGCACCTGTGCCATGAGCACAGAGCACAGGCACCTGTGCCATGGTGCCATGCCATGGTGCCATGCACCTGAACTACTCAACGGCGTGCACTTCCGGGGCTAAGAAATCAATTGCATGCGGGCCGCCATGCAACCGATTGCTGCAAGGACAACAGCACAGGTGCCATGCACCTGCGCCATGGTGCCATCCACCTGAACTACTCAACGGCGTGCACTTCCGGGGCTGAGAAATCAATTGCGTGCGGGCCGCCATGCAACCGATTGCTGCAAGGGCGGCTCCCTCAAGCTCGCTTCACGTGACGCTGTTACGTGAATGCAGAGCCGCCCGATACCTGTGCGACCTAAGTGGCAATTGCAGATTGCCTTCGCAGAAATTGAGTTGCAAATGGCAGCGATTCAGAGTTATTACCCAACAGCAATGGCTGAGTATCGCAACAATCACCTGTGCCATGGTGCCATGCACCTAAACTACTCAACGGCGTGCACTTCCGGGGCTGAGAAATCAATTGCGTGCGGGCCGCCATGCAACCGATTGCTGCAAGGGCGGCTCCCTCAAGCTCGCTTCACGTGGCGCTGTTACGTCAATGCAGAGCCACCCGATACCAGTGCGACCTGAGTGGCAATTGCAGATTGCCGTCGCAGAAATTGAGTTGCAAATGGCAGCGATTCATAGTTATTACCCAGCAGCAATGGCTGAGTATCGCGACAATGGTCTCGCTGCAATCACATGTCCGTCCTGACTATCCCCTTAACGAACCCGTTCGACAGGCCCGGCGCAGACCACTTACCCCGGCTAGCGCATTCGGACGCCCGGCCTCTGTACGGAAGCGTCTGCGGAAGTTGCGTACCAGATCCAGCCACGAATCAACGGTACAGTCCAACCGCTCCAGAATTGGTTTCAAATCACTGGAAATCACTCCGGGCTTGTCTCGCCGTAGCTGCCGCCCCGTCCAGTCCAGCAGTTGCAGGTACTGATCCAGCGACATCGAGAGACATCCCTTGTTGCTGGATCGCCGCTCCGTCGACTTTTCCCGAGCCACCGTTTGTTTTGGACTCAACTCCACCGGCGCCAACCACCCGGCATGCTGACCATGCTCCAGTTCCACCGCCTGCACCGCCGCCGTACGCGATTTACGGGATTCATGACGATCGCGAACACGAGCCTGAACGCTGGTGAAATCACTGGCCTCCGGGCTATCAGCAAGGCATGCACGCACAGGATTGAGATCGACGTAGGCCATGCAGG
>JBDKIW010000303.1:0-4761 GCA_039796955.1 Planctomycetota bacterium | reverse complement strand
TGGAGAATTTTCGGCGTCCATCACCGCGTTGGTAGGTTTTCGTTGCGGCAGGAGCTGCGGAATGTTTGACTTCGTTCGATGTGTATGTCTTGCTGCTGGTCTCGCTTCGCTGCACTGCTTCGGCGGTCATGTTCAGGCCCAGGGTGATGACGGCGTGTGGAGGGATGTGCTGCGTTCCGCAGCCTATTCAAATCTCTCTCGCATCAGCTCTCTGGATTTACGTTTTGAGTTGACGGAACCCAGTGGTGGTGTTTCCCTGAATCGTCTGGTCGTTAGCGGGACAATGGCCCGGGACGATCGGGATGAACTTCGAAAGGGTTCTCCACCGCCGGGCTATCCGCCATCCAGTGAACTGTACTCTTACAGCAGTGCATTTAACAACGTCCGCAGTCAGCTCATGGAGCCAACTCGCAAGTTGGTTACACTGAAAGATGGCAATCAGGGATTCTTTATCCCATGGACAACGCCAGTCACCTTTCCGTATTCCGGTTGGCTCAGGACTGACGGACCAGCGCGTTGGGATAAAATTCTGGACGAGGCTGTCTGGGAAGCATCGTTCAGCCAGGCGAGATTGGCCGGGGCGGGGAACGAAAATGTGGTGATCTTCCCGCAGGACGATACGCATGATCTGGTCGTCACCTTCAATCCGGAGGCCATGTATCTGCCTGTGCAGGTTGAGCGGATCGATCGGGAGAAGGAAGCCGTCCTTGGAAGAATGACCGTTAAGAAGTGGGTTCGATTAGGTGAGCCGGAGCAGTCGTTCTGCGTGGCGACAGAGATCGTCTCGGAAAGCCGCGTCAACGATTCGGGGAATTTCAGTGCTGGATTTTGTCTGAAAATGAACGATCAGGACGTACACGTCAATCAACCAGTGGATGTCTCACTGTTCACGCTGGACGTGCCGAAGGACTACAGGATCTACGACGTAGACGAGGTCAGCAGATATGCGTCGAAAGTGAAGCAGATCAACGACAAGGCGGGAGCAAAATTTGCTCCACCTCCGACCGCTGGTCGTTTTGGTTATGCGACACTCTGGGCAGGAGCTCTGGCCGTGGTGCTGCTCGGCGCTGCCGTGTTCATCAAATGGCGGCAGCACAAGGGAACTTAAGCGAAGAACCGATCTCAGAGATCGCCAGCCACAGACCATTCAGCCAATATTTGCCTGATGGAAAGCTGATCCGCGTCTGCTCGATCGTTTGGCATCCCATAAGTCGATTGATCAGTGATGTTGCGAAAACTGGTGCTGAAAGAGATCACAAAGACGAATGTCGTGATTCGCTGCACTGAGTCGTCCGGGGTCTCAGGCGAAGCGTGGAGCACGCCGGTGATTGTGTTTCCGCAACATCCAGCAAAGGGACAAGACGATGAAGCGTTCTGATTTCCTTTTGAATTCACTTTGCCGCGGATTCACGATTGTTGAGCTACTGGTTGTGTCGGCCATCATTTCCATTCTTTTCGCATTGATACTCCCATCAGTTCAGTCCGCGCGTGAATCTGCTCGCATGGTCCAGTGCAGGAACAACCTTCATCAGTTATGTTTGGCGATTCACCAATATGAATCCACCTTTGGCGTGTTTCCACCTGGGATGCAGGTTCATCCACTTCGGGGCTCAAACCCGAATACCAAATCGGTCGGCTGGACGATCGCGTTGTTGTCATACCTCGGTCGTGCAGATTTGTATTCCGATTTTGACTTCAATCTCGACGCTCAGATTTATCATCGACATCTGACGAAACACTCGATTGCTGCGTTTATGTGTCCGTCCGATCCAAACGCAGGCCAGACAACATGGGGCCCCGGTTTACCTGCGACAACGGACGCGAACTCATACACCGAAGGACCCTGGGGGACGACCAATTACCTTGGCGTGTCCGGAGTGAATTGGTTTTCGGGAGTGAAAGACCCAACGGAATGCGCTTCTGTCGCAAGGACCGAGAAGGGCCGTGGAGTCAATGATGGTGTCCTTTTTGGCAATAGTTCAGTCAGCTTCGGCCAAATCACCGATGGCAGCTCGAACACGTGGCTTTTCGGCGAACGAGGAGTGGTTCCAGGCACTGGAAAATGGGGCGGTGCCGGAGTGGTCAATTCATGCCCCAACGGTGGTCCTGACGTGCTGAATCCCGGTGTCGCTCCACGTGAGTCCGAACGTGGCGGGATCCAGCGAGCCACAGGAGTCTTGGCGGACGCACGGCATTGGTGGAGCTGGCACGGAGCCGGAACTCATTTCGCATCAGCGGATGGAAGCATTCGGCTGTTTTCGTACTCCACGGCTAAGGAATTGCAGCAGGCGTATTCGACTCGAGCGGGAAACGAGTCTGTTGTTTTGGAGTGGTAGCGGTGGTGCAAGCATTGCACTGGCACCGTTCTGCAGCGTTGGTGTTGATCCTTGCGGGCTCGGGATTGGCGGGGCAGGGAAGTGCGACCGGACGGCAAATCCATCGTCAGGCCCTGCGAGTTGCTATTGTCACGCACCTTTTGTGGCAGATCTCGTTTCCCTGTCACAGCTTCGGTCAGCTGACGGCCGATTACCAGTCGCACTCGGGAGCGGTCAACACCGGCACCAGTCCGAAAGTCCAGCATGGGTATGCCAGTGGCTCGGCCACGGCCTCTCAAACCGGTACTTCGAATCGTCGCCAGACCGTTGCTGCCAATTTCAGCAGCGAGGCGACTTCTGAGGCCTGCCGCTTCTTTTGATTCAGCGTGGTGAACACAAAATGCTGCGCGACGATTCCATTCGAGTGGCCAAAATGGCTCGCGCTGACGGCGTCAACGTCACACTCGAAATCTGGCCAGGCATGGTTCACGTCTTCCAGATCCGAGGACTCCCGGAATCCCACGGAGCCATTCAACGCATCAGCAAGTTCATCAAAGCGAATCAGGCTCGATGACTGCTTCAATCAGTCACACTCGCCGAGCCCGTCGGCTCAAACTACTCATAGGAAAAAATACCACGCACCAAACATCGCGCTGTAAAGCGTCATCAGACTGATTGAGACAACTGCCAGGCCCACGTGAAACATCCATGAACATCGAGTCAACTGAAAGCCAAGCACCATTGCGGCGGGAATGACAACACTGGCATATCGAGCCTGTGATCCCATACAGAACTCTTCAGCTCGTCCAGCGTAGGAGATCAGAAGCAACCCGGCTCCAAGGGCCGATTCTGCGTCGGTCAATTGCCGGTGGAACCATGCATAGAAGACGAGCCCACAGGTCAGGCAAAACCAGATTGGATTCCAGAATTGCAGGTTCAGCCAGGGCCCTGGGACGGGAGAATGTCGCTGCCAGAAACAGTCAGAACTCGACAGGTACGTTCCCCGGATTGGCTCCAGCGTGACCAGTCGATACAAATGTTCGACACCACTGACTGGCTGCCTGAGGCAGAATGCTGCCTGCCCTCGGACAAACACGAATGGGTCACCAAACCGAATCCACTGAAACAGCATGAAGCACAAAAGTCCACTCACCCCCAGTATGCTGCAAACGGACAGTCTTCCGAACGTTGCCACATCGATTCGGTTGCCACCTGCTTTGCGTTGCTGTACGAACTCCATCGCCAGCGGAACCAGCATTGCGATTCCAACCAGACGTAATGACGATGCAAGCCCCACTACAATCGCCAGGTTCTCCCACGACCACTTTCGCTGGATCCCATACAGGAACAGGACCTGTAACAACACAAACGGTGATTCGGAATAAGCCATGCGCCAGAAGAATGTCGTCGGAAATGCAGCAAGAGTTGCCACGCAGATATCTGCCACCCGATCATTGCCGAATCGGAATTGCATCAGCCGATGATAGATAATCATGGCTGCCAGAAGACAAAAATGGGACACGATCAACAGTGATGCAGCTGCGGAAAGGCCCGTGATCCACTGCACCATTCGTGCTATTAGCGGGTAACCCGGAAACAGAACAATATTCGACATTCGTGCCGGGTCGTATTGATACCCGCCTTCCATGATGCTCATGAACTGTCCACCGTCCCAGGCAGCAAATCGCAACAGCAGACTATCCTCGCCATAAGGAATCGGGCGGCCGGGTTTCAGAAGTTCAAATCCAGCGACAACGCCCAGAACAACTGGAATCAATGTCGCCAGATAGACGCAGAGACCAACAGCAATACTGCGTCTCCAGCAAAACTCATCCCGGCACAAATCGGGAACCATGGCCGACCCGTTCAGCACAGCATCCTCCTTCGCAGAAGCCGCCGACTCAGTCATGACGTCGTCTCTGATTTCCTGCGGCGCAGCAGGATGATTCCGGTGAGCAGCACCCCGGTGCCCAGCAGGACAAGAACCAGCATGGGGCCTCTCCTTAAGTCTGCTGTCTTTGACCATTGCCCCGGTCGCAGCAGTTCTTCAGCGGTGATCTCAACGCTCTCGAGTCTCACACAGACCTCATTGGCTGCTCCTCCGGTTTGTGCATACACCTGTGTGACAGGAATCGGTCGATCCGTAAACTTCAATCGGTCAATCTCCTGCAGTTCCGAACGGCCTTTTTCCGCAGCGCGATAGATCAGCAATGCTCCCTTTCGCTCCATCTGAAGAATGACATCCGTCTGCTCGAATTTCCGGGGTTTCGCCTGGTGATCGTATTTCCCTGCGTCTACGGTGTAATGATGTGAGACCAGAGATTGTCGGCTATCCGGAAAGACAACTCGCTGCAGACTTGCACCAGATGACAATCCATCTTCGATCAGAATGGCAATACCGGTCCCGTATCCTGACGAAGGTTTCGGGACGTTGACGAGGGAGGCC
>JBDKIW010000302.1:0-3874 GCA_039796955.1 Planctomycetota bacterium | reverse complement strand
CAATCAGGAACTGGTTGATCACCTGTCTGCCAGTACAAAGCAACCCTCCGAACAGTCCACGTTCAAACTCTTTGATTGTGATACCCTGCCGAACGGCTTCCTCAACCAGAGGAGACAGCGTCACGGCCAATTTCACAACACATCTGACTTGCCCAATTCCTCTCCAGTTATCATGCTCATCACCGGCCTCCATGCCTTGCGTCATACGGTTTGTTACACCCGCATAGCATTGCATGAAGGCCATTTTCCCACACCACCAGTTTTCACTGGTTTCACACCGCAAGTGCGGTCACACTCATCTCGGTTTTCTCCTCCAGTCTGTTGCCAGCTTTCTCAGGCCGAGACTTCTTAACTACTACGGGATCATCTGCCACCTCACATCACATAGACGGCTGCTTGAGTTGCCTCTTACCGCCGCGTTACTCGCACAATTCGCTTCGCCTTTGGGGGAGCTAACGAGGTCGAGACAATGCCAGGCTTCCCCAGTTACTGTGCTGATTCCCTGATAATGAAGACGTCCTCAGTCACCTGTTGTCGCTGTTCATGAATCAGGCATCGCGTCTTTTTGCACGCTCGCCTCGACAACCGGCCGAATCAGGTTCGCTTTCGCTACGCTCCATGATCCTCCTATCGCTTCCTTCGGACCCCAACGTTGGCCGCTGACGCCCTTGCGAGTCGGATTCTCTTCCCCATGAACAGGGTGAGGTCGCTGACAGGCGGCGACGGGGTTTGCCAGCTTCGCTGGACAAACAAAAAACCGGAACTCGCAAACACGAGCTCCGGTCTGTGAAATCTGTCAACCAGACAAACGAACTGGCTATGGAAGATCAGTCGTCCCCATCAGGAATCGATCCACTTCACGAGCGGCTCCACGGCCCTCATTGATGGCCCAGACCACAAGGCTCTGACCACGACGACAGTCACCCGCCACAAAAACGCGAGGATTGCTGGTCGTGAACTTTTCGTGCTCACCTTCCAGCCAGCTCATCCCGCCACGCCCCTCTTTCAGTCGAACACCCAGCTGCTCAGCAACAGAATGCTCCGGCCCGAGAAAGCCAAGCGCCAGAAATACGAGGTCAGCCGGGTACTCTTTTTCTGTGCCCGGGATCGGTACAAACGGAGGCCCGCCTTCAGTCATCGTCTGCCAGTCGACTTCGATGGTCCTGATCGCTTTCACATTGCCATGGCCGTCATCCACAAACTCAACCGTCTGCACGGCAAACTGTCGCGGATCTTCACCAAACTTCGCAGCCGCCTCTTCGTGACCATAGTCAACACGGTAAACCCGAGGCCACTGGGGCCACGGATTGTTTGGCGCGCGATGCAACGGTGGCTTTTCAACAATCTCAAAGTTCACCAGTGAGCGACAACCATGACGCACAGATGTGCCAATGCAGTCGTTCCCCGTGTCACCACCACCAATCACGACGACATGCTTGTCCTTTGCACTGATGTACTGACCATCAGCCAGTCCACTGTCCAGCAGACTTCGCGTGTTCTGCCGCAGAAAGTCCATCGCGAAATGAACCCCCTTCAGCTGGCGACCCGGAATCGGCAGATCGCGCGGCCGCGTCGCACCCGTCGCAATCACTACCGCGTCAAAGTCCTCCAGCAACTGACTGCCCGGAACGTCACGACCCACGGTCATCCCCGTGAAGAACGTAATCCCTTCCTGCTCCATGATCCGAATGCGTCGGTCAACAACCTCACGCTTGTCCAGTTTCATGTTCGGAATGCCGTACATCAGCAAGCCGCCAACCCGATCGTCACGCTCATAGACCGTGACCCAGTGCCCAGCCTTGTTCAACTGCGCTGCTGCTGCCAGCCCCGCAGGTCCCGAACCAATCACCGCCACCTTTTTTCCAGTCCGCATCTGCGGAGGCTCAGGTACAACCCAACCCATCTCAAAGGCATGATCGATGATCGAACATTCGATGTTCTTGATCGTTACCGGTGGGTCGTTCACTCCCACACAACAAGACCCCTCACACGGAGCCGGACACACCCGCCCAGTGAACTCCGGGAAATTGTTGGTCTTGTGCAGGCGATCCAGCGCATCACGCCAACGCCCCTGATAAACCAGATCGTTCCACTCCGGAATCAGATTGTTGATCGGGCAACCTGATGCCATGTTGGCCATCAAATCACCCGTATGGCAGAATGGAACACCACAGTCCATGCAACGAGCACCCTGGATCTTCAGATCCGTTTCCGACATGTGCTCGTGGAATTCCTTCCAGTCCATCACTCGCAGTAATGGCTCCCGATCCGCCGGTACCTGCCGCGCATATTCCTTGAAGCCCGTTGGCTTGCCCATGACTTTTTACTTTCCAGACAACATCTTTACTTTTCGCCCGAAGTGATCCATCTGCCACTCCGCGTGCGTTGACAGAAGATATAATGCAAAAAGCGGGGCGATTCGAGTGGAACACGGGTGTGCGTAAGAAATCCGGAGATTTTCATGGATCCGGAATTCCCAAAAATGAAAACCCCGCGATTTTGATGGACTCCGCTCGCTGCTCTTGCCCCAAAAGTTCGCGGCAACTGCCAAAAATACGCAACGCTCAAATCCCACCCACCCAGCAGCTCCGTCCGTTCACAACTCCCCCCACCATCACATCAGATTCCGTGCCTTGGCACCCAGATATCCGTTGATCAACCGCTCCGTCAGTAACTCCGGTGGCGTGTCAATCAACAGCACTCCCGATTCCCGCAACAACGCCGCTTCCCGAGCCTGCCCCGACAAGATCTCAGCCGCCGCCGCCGTGCGATAGGCCCCCAGGTCCGATTCCGGAATCTCATCAGCCATCAAACGCAGTCCCGAATCCTGCAGCAGCACACACAACGGCAAATAAGGCAGACTTCGCAGCCGCAAACTCTCGCCAATCACCCGCAACTGCAGCTCGTCCGTCACGAACGTAATCAAAACCACCAGCGCCCGCTTCCGCTGCACACGCGTCAGATATTCAAACGCCAGACTGTAGTCCGAGACCGCCGTCGATGTCTGCAGGTCATAGGCTGAACGCAGGATCTGCTGGATCCCCGGCTTTCCCCGCACCGGCCGGACATACCGTTCAATCTTCTCTGAAAATGCCAGCATCGACACGTTGTCGCCCTGGCCCAGCGCGATGTGGCTGAGCATGATCGCTGAGTTCAATGCCAGGTCCAGAAAACTCACGCCCCCCGCTTCGTTCCGCATGAACCGTCCGCAATCCACCATGATCACCAGACTCTGATTCCGCTCCACGTTGAACTCGCGGCTAATCAACTGCCGGTGACGAGATGTCGCTTTCCAGTCCACCCTGCGAATCTCATCCCCATGCCGATACTCCCGCAGACGCTCAAACTCACGTCCCTGCCCGGGCATCCGCATGATCCGCACGCCCATCTCACCCAGTCGGTTCCGACGAGCCAGCAATTCATAGCGGTAAACCGCTCGCACGTCCGGGTAAATTCTCAAAGGCGTTTTCAGAGGCCGCACCTGCTGCCGTGTCCACAATCCCAGCCTCGTCGGAAACCGCAGGTGAACCTCCGGCATTTCGGACGCTCCGCGACGCGATGGCGTCACCGTATAATGCACCTCCGATTCCTCGCCAGCCCCCAGTCGCAGCGTCTGCGGCAATCCACCAACCACACAGTACGGTCCCGCGTCGTCATGAATCGTCAACGCTAATGGAAAGGATGATCGATTCCGTACCTGCATCGTCGCCGGATTACTCGCGGCGACACTCAGCACTTCCGATATCACTCGCCGCAGTTCCACTTCTTCAGGTCCCGGACTGATCAGCAAGTCCAGCATTGCCACCGCAGCCAGCACCACATTCAGCAACAATCCGATGTCTGCAATCGTCCGGTTCACCGATGACAGCAGCAA
>JBDKIW010000301.1:0-5859 GCA_039796955.1 Planctomycetota bacterium | reverse complement strand
GCCCGCTGGAAGCGTCCGGAACAAGCGGGCAGAAAGTTGTCCTTAACGGTGGGCTGAACTGCTCAATCCCGGACGGATGGTGGGCCGAAGCCTACGACGGCCGAAATGGATTCACCATCGGAAACGGCAGGACTCATTCCAATCAGGAAATCCAGGATGCCCGTGACAGCGCAGAACTGTATCGCGTGCTCACAGAGCAGGTTATCCCCCTGTTTTACAAGCGCGACCGTGATGACCTTCCCCAGGACTGGATCGCACGGATGAAACGTGCCATCCGGACCCTCGGATGGAGATTCAATGCGGATCGGATGGTGATGGACTACGCCACACAGGCCTACCTGCCAGCCGCAGGTGGTCGCAGCTGCTCCATCGTTTCCATGCCCTGACGCGGTTCGGCTCAGATGGAACTTCGCCCTGCCACTCCGTAAACCCTCGGTGGGGCGCGGCTCCCGCCAGGCCGCGAACCTGATTGTGCGGCTCAGATGGAACTTCGCCCTCCCGCCGAAAAAATCCATCTGTGTTGATCTGTGTTCATCCGTGGTTCCAAACCCAAAGCTCATCAGTCACAGCCAGGTTTGCGGCTCAGGTGGAACTTCGCCCTCCCCAATCCTCGTCAGGCGGCGCCACGGGTTCCGGGAGTTGCACCGGGGGGGCTTGGCGCCGAACTCAACTGGCTGATTTCCCGCTGCGTCAACTGATCCAGCAGCTCCCGAATCGTTCGTTCAGCTTCAAGTCGTTCCCCCTGCCAGCGTTGCTGCAGCGTCGCCAGCTGATCCCGCAATTCGGTATTCATCTGCAGTTGCTGATGAAGAACACCGTCATCGCTGCGAGTCCCCAACTCTTCCTCACGGCTGGCAAAGTACTGCTCCAGCTCCGCACGATCCTGCCGAAACTCCGCCTGACGCTCAGCCAACTCCGCCAGCGCAGTATCCACCTTGTCACGTTCAGCAAAGACCTGCAGCCGCAGACGTTCGAAATACGACTGCACATCATGCCGGGCCTGCTCCAGTCGCGCCCGCGCAATTTCCGGTGAGACGGCGTCGCGCACCAGCGCGTCCCGAGCCTCTTCGATCACCAGCCGCTGCTCCAGAATTTCACTCTGCGTCTGGTCCAGCTCTGCTCGCATCCGCGTCAGTCGCTGCGATCGCTCCTCCAGACGTGAGGCCAGTTCAGCCAGCGAGACTTCCTGCTGACGCAGGCTCCGCTGACGACTCTCAATGTCCCGCACGACCGCTTCCCGCTCTTCCTCACTCCGACGCTGCTTCTGCAGCAGGTCAGCCATGGTGGCATTCCGTGTCCGATCCAGGATTCGCAGTTCCCGTCCGAGCGATTCTTCACTGGAACTCAGCAAACTGCGAACTCGTTCCATCTGACGAAAACGCAGACGATGCTGCTCCATAAATCGCAGTCGCTCACTGCGGAACAGCTGCTGCTCACGCCGAAACGCCCGCAACTCCTCTTCCAGATCTTCCTTCGCACGCGTCAAATGCTCAAACTGAAAACGATAACGCCGCTGCAGATTATTCTGTTCACTCAGCAGGGCCTGTCGCTTCTTTTCCACTTCCTCACGCAGACGCTGCTGCTCCAACTCCACCTGCTCACCAAACTGCTCACGCTGCCGCTGCAGATCATCCACCTGCACCTGCAACTCCTGCACCTGCTGCTCGTAAGCACGCTCCAGCTCAAGTCGTTTTTCACCCAGCTGCGAGGTTTCGGCGGCAATTGTCTCTCGTGCCAGGTCTGCCAGTCGCTGCCGCTCCTGACGCAACTCTTCCTGAATCGCCGCCAGTCGATCACTGTGCTCCTGGCGGTCTCGCTCACCCTGCTCACGCAGTCGCACTTGCGCAGCATCCAGACTCGCACGCTCCTGACTGAGCTTCATGCGTTCGTCATCCAGCTCCGCACGCACAGATTGCTTCAGGACGACACGCTCTTCTGCCAGCAAACGCTGCGCATTTCGCAGCTCAGCCGACTGCCGCGTTAACAATTCCTCCTGCTGCCCCACTCGGGCAAGCCGTCGCTCAAGATCGGCCGTCAGCTCGCGTTGCTCCGCTCGAGACTGCGCAACCTCCGCAGCAAAATCGTGTGCCCGCTGCTCAAACGCTCGCCGCTCGTGCTCAAGTTGCTGCTGCTCAGCCACTAGTGCCGCGCGCCGCTGGTTCAGCTCAGAAAACCGCTGCTGCAAAGATTCTGCGGCTGCCGAGGCCTGCAACAAAATCTTCAGGGCATCCGCTTCGGTGGAATCCAGCGAACGCTCACCCGACCCGTCGAGTTCCATGACGGGCACCAGAGCCCTGCGACCGATCACAGCAGGCTCGATTCCCTGGTTCCCGGACTGCGATAGCCCGGTCTCTGTCGAAACGCCCCCGATGCTGGTCTCGAGGCCCCATGCTACGGACGCACCTCCGGAGTCAGCACCTGACGCCGTCAGATCCTCTGATGCGCTTTCCGCCATGTTCGGGACTCCTTTCCCAAACGCAGTGTTTCAGCAGGTCATGAATATTCGCAACAGCCCAGACACCAGCGTCTGAGCGAACGTCCAGCCTGAAATCCTCACCAGCGTCAACCTCTTCAACCAGGCCCTGCAATCTGCTGAGCGTCAGCAGACCATCGCACGCCACCTGACAACATCAATTAGCCATGCACCGGCTTGAGAGCCGCGATCATAGTCAACTCAGCATCACAAACGGGTGGGGCCCACCGCCAACAAAACGGTCCATGGCGAGCGTCCGGCGCAAACCAGCCACCAACCCGGTTGCTCAACGCTGCCGAACTAGGCCCCGACCTGCTTGTCCAGTACCTGGGAATAACTGCCCTTCGGATTCATGCCAACCAGCTTTTCCACTGGCTTGCCGTCTTTAAACACCACGACGGTCGGAATGCTGCTGATCGCAAAGGCCGAGGCCGTCTTGTAGTTGTCGTCGGTGTTCAGCTTTCCGATCTTCGCCTTGCCGGCGTATTCGGCTGCCAGCGCTTCAATCGTCGGCGTCAGCTTCAGGCAGGGTCCACACCAGGGCGCCCAGAAGTCGACGAGTACCACGCCTTTGGATTCAAGCACTTCGGACTGAAAATTTGCGTCGGTGAATTCAAGCAGTGAACCTGCCATGGAGATACTTTCCTGTCAACAAAAATCTGAAAATCGCGGCACTGTCCGGCACTTCTGCGACCGAATTCCTGCCGGGCAGCGGAAACCACCAGACCTCACAAAGTCCCTGATCGCAGAGGCTTCGGGAACCACTGAAGAAAACTGCCCGATACGCTGTGGACGAGGACATGCATGGTCTGACACGGTGTCCTGCACAGAGGTTCAGTGCAGAGTGAACAGTTCTACCCATCAGTCTTCAAAATGCAGTCCGGACCCGTAAACCTGTCATTATTGGCCAAACGGCGCACAGTGTCAACGTGGGTCGACAAAGACGGTGAATCCGGAACATTACTCGCCGGCCGCGCATCCCAAGCAAGTCGTCTAACCGCTATCAGGACCCGAATAACGATGATTATCAATTTCTGAGACCTGTTTTTCGCGCAGGAAATGCCCCTGGATGACGTTCTAAAGGTCGAGTAGTGGGGGTGGAGGAATGTTTCTGCGCCCCCCGGCAGACTCGTCGCTCGACTCGAATTCCCGGGGCGGAGAATTCGCCATCGCAGAGCTCGCAGGCTCTGCAGAACGACAGAGTCCGCCAGTGAGCCGTTTTTTTGTACCCGTTTTGGAGATCTAGTACGTGAGCGAAGCAACTCCCGAAGAAACACGCGGCAACGAAAACCAGCAGGTCCAGGAAGTGGTGGTCTCCGATGCGAATGCAAACGCCGGCTACGCCAACTTCTGCCGCGTTTCCAGCACACCGGAAGAACTCATCCTCGACCTGGGTCTAAACCCAACCCCTTATGCCACGGGCAAGGTCGAAGTGAAGGTCACTCATCGAATCATCCTGAACCACTTCACAGCCAAGCGTCTGTGGAGCGCTCTGTCGATGGCGTTGCAGCGTCACGAACAGGCCTTCGGTGTTCTGGAAACCGACGTGCGCAAACGCGTTCGCCTGCCACCAAACGCCTAGTCGTTACGTCGCCCGCGACGCAGGACTTCTTCGAGGTCTGGTATCCATCGGGTACCAGGCCTTTTCTGCTTGATCGGCCTTGTTGAGCCCCCCGCCGTTGAACATACTCTGCGGCACCGCTCTTCATGTCTGCATTTCTCCAGCCAACTCAGATTGCCATGTCAGACACCCCCAGCCCACAAACCCCGGATGACGGCCCACACAGCCAGGAAATCCGACACGCCCACATCGGCGCCCTCGTTCCTCAGCACGTCGCTCGCGGAGTCTTCACCACGGGTGCTGTCGTACTGCAGGGCCAACACGAGTTCATCGTGGACTTTCTGCTGCGCATGCAGCAACCCCAGCAAGTGGTCTCACGCATCGTGATCCCTCCCCCCGTCGTGAGCCAGTTCATTGCCGCGCTTCAGGACAACATCGCGCGCTATGAAGAGCGGTTCGGACCAGTCCACATGCCGACCCCTCCCACGCCCAGTCAGCCACAGCAACGCCAATCCGCCGAAGAACTTTACTCTTCGCTGAAGATGGCCGAAGACGTGCAGTCGGGCACCTATGCCAATGCCGTCATGATCGGACACTCGCCCACCGAGTTCTCGTTCGATTTCATCACCACGTTCTTCCCGAAATCCTCAGTCTCAGCCCGCGTGTTTATGGCCACAGGCAATGCCAAACGACTGCTGGATTCCCTGCAGCATTCCTTCCAGCAGTATCAGCAGCGACTTCGCAATCCGCCTCCTCCACCGGCCCCTCCGTCCGAGTACGAACAGCCGGAAGGTGACTGGCCGCCGGGGCTGTAACAGCCCATCTCCCCCGTGCGTTTTCGCTCAACTCCCGCCGGCGCTCTGCATATTCCAGGGAATCGCTGCCGCCCCAAACGACCGTACGCGCCTGTCCTCACTGCTTCACCAGATCACTGCTGACTGGTCGTGCAGTCGTTCCAGCACTATCCTTCCACACTCCGGGTTCGTGGTCGATATCCCCTCCGTTGTCGTCAGCCACCCATCGGCTCTTCAGGAAGTCTGCCCGCCATGTCACGCTTTCGTTACTGCCTGAATGCCAGCACCATTCGCACCACTCCTGTGCTTCGCCAGATCCAGGTCACGCGCGAGGCCGGATATGATGCGATCGAACTGTGGCACGACCATATCGATCTGCACCTCCAGTCCGGCGGAACACTCCGAGAACTTCGCGTGGCCCTCGACGATCACGGACTTGTCGTCCCCACAACCATCTATCTGGCCGGGTGGTTCCAGCCCGCTGGTCCACAACACACTCAAGCGCTGGATGAAGTCCGCAGACGACTGGAACAGGCCGCAGCCGTCGGCGCTGAATTTGCCATCGCTGGGCCGCCGCCGGGTGCAGCTGATCGAGAACTTGGCGCACAGCACTACGCCGAACTTCTGGATCTGGGAGCCACCTTTGGTGTCAAACCCGCCTTTGAGTACCTTGGGTTCGTCGATGACATCAACACGATTGACGATGCCATCGATATCATGGTTCGCTGCCAGCATCCTCAGGCCACCGTCGTGCTCGACCCCTTCCATTGCCACCGCGGCGGCGGCCCCATGGAATCCATCGCAAAACTACTTCCCCACCAGATTGCCATCTCGCACTTTAATGACTGCCCCGACTCTCCCCCCGCACATCTGCAACAGGATACTGATCGAGTCCTCCCGGGCGATGGTGTCGTTGACCTGAATGCCTACTGCAATCTGCTCACTTCAGTCGGCTACAATCGCTGGCTGTCGCTGGAATTGTTCCGCGAAGACCTGTGGTCCCAGGATCCGCTGCACGTCGCTCAATTCGG
>JBDKIW010000300.1:0-17327 GCA_039796955.1 Planctomycetota bacterium | reverse complement strand
ATATCAACACCACAGCTGACAACCTGACCGTCACTCGAACCTTTAACGTCACCGTCAACCCGGTGAATGATGTCCCGACCATTGATCCAGTCGCCGATCAGTTCATCCTTGAGGATGCTCCCCAGCAGTCTGTCACTCTCTCTGGTATCACCGCCGGAGGGGCTGAATCTCAGCCACTGAACATCACGGCCACCAGCAGCGACACAGCGCTGATTCCACTCCCGATCGTGACGCTCGGTTCCCCGGAAACCGTGATTTATACACCAGCCGCTGATCTCAGCGGTCAGGCCACCATCACAATCACCGTCGAAGATGGTGGGCTCGACGGAGACCTCAGCACAACCGCAGACAACGCTGTCACCACGATTTCATTCGTCGTCAACGTTGCACCCGTCAATGACACGCCGACTCTCGATGCCATCAGCGATCTCACCATCGACGAAGATGCTCCTGAACAAACCGTCAGCCTCTCCGGAATCCTTGCCGGCGGAGGCGAATCGCAACCACTGCGAGTCACCGCGACCAGCAGCAACACGGCCCTGATTCCCGATCCAACCATCGATTACAACTCGGCCGATGCCACCGGTTCACTTCGCCTCACGCCAGTGACTGACCAGAATGGTTCTGCAACCATCACGGTCATCGTGGAAGATGGCGGACTCGATGGTGACCTCAGCACCGCTGCGGATAACCTGACGGTCACCCAAACCTTCAGCGTCACGGTCAGCTCGGTGAACGATGTGCCGACACTGAATGCCATCTCGAATCTGACGATTAATGAGGACGCGAGTGAGCAGACAGTCAACCTGAGTGGCATCACTGCTGGTGGCTCGGAATCGCAGCCACTGCGAGTCACCGTGTCCAGCAGCAACCCGGATCTGATTCCGACTCCGGTGGTCAATTACACGTCACCGGCCGACACTGGTTCGCTGCGGTTCACACCCGTTGCCGTACGAACCGGGGTGAGCACGATCACAGTGACCGTGGAGGACGGGGGTCTTGACGGCGATCTGGCTACAACAGGCGACAATCTGCAAACGGTTCGCTCATTCACAGTTGTTGTTCAGCCAATTCGGCCGGTCATCCTCAGCCCCCAGGGAAGCACACCGTCTCAGCGACCGCTGATCACATGGACCTCGGTGCCAGGAGCTGCTTCTTACCGAATCTTCATCTCCAACCTCAGCACAGGTCAGGCTCCCTCGCATACAGGACTCAGTTCATCGACTCAGTACCTCGTGCCGGTGGATCTCGGTATCGGTCGCATGGAGATCTATGTTCGGGCGATCCGAAGCGACGGAACCCAGCTGCCATGGTCCGTTGTAAATCGTGTCACGATCAACACTCGGGTCATTATCAACCCGATGCCTGCACGCCAAACGGTAACACGCCCGACTGTGTCATGGGCGCCGGTGCCCGGGGCCACACGTTATGACGTTTGGGTGGATAACCGATCCACAAATCAGACACAGTACGTGCGCACCAGTGTGACATCGACACAATGGACTCCCGGAATTGACCTGCCAATGTCCCGGTACACGGTCTGGGTTCGTGCGATTGCCGCGGACAACACACCGGGTGCATGGAGTCCGCAGGTGGACTTCTACGTCGCTGCTCCTCCGACTGCGATCACTCCACTGACGGCCACCTTCGATCGCACTCCGACCTTCGAGTGGACACCGGTGGCCGGGGCAACGTCCTACGGCTTCTACCTCAGAAACCTCGTCACAGGATTTGTCGCAGCGAACGTCACTGGACTCACGTCACCCAGCATCACACTCAATTCCGATCTGCCGGACGGCACCTATGCATGGTGGGCAATTGCCGACAGTGCGGTGGCAAACTTCCGCAGCGACTGGTCGCAGCGAGTTGAATTCTACGTGGGTGGTCGTCCAACTGTCACCGGCCCTGTCGGACAGGTCAGCACTGTCAACCCGGTGATTCAGTGGACACCGGTGATCGGTGCCGCAAAATATGATGTCTGGGTCGACCGCACGTTCGGTTCCGAGATCGCTTTCAACGCCTTCAAGTCCTTTGGTGTGACAGGGACATCCCTGGTCACCCCAGTGGCTCTCGTGCAAGGTGCCGAATACCGTGTCTGGATTCGAGCGATCAGCGTCAGTGGCGAAGTCTCCGCATGGAGCAAGCCTCTGGACTTCTCCGTGTCCTACGGTGGACTGGTACTGAATTCGACCGATGGTGAGCCCACCAACGAACTGGCACTGCTCACGCCGGAACTGGAATCTGTTCTGACCCGAGCCGTCTCGAATGAAGCTGGTTCTGAGTCTGATCGTGGCAGGTCCATGGAAGTTCACCAGCCTGTGGCGCAGCTCGAAATGGCGGCTCAATCACTGCCGGTAGAGGTGAATGTGTCGACTGGAACCTCAGTGGCTTCCAGCGTCGATGACGCGACGGAGTTGGCAGAATTCTCGCTGGTGGACGCATCCATTCAGGACATCGTGGAGCAATTGTTGAGTGGTGAACGGCAGACTGCGGTCCACAGCACTCGACGCACGTTGAACTGATCGCAGCCGCGATCGGGGAAAGCAGGTTTGAACGAAGCCATAGCGAACTCAGTGGGTAGACAATGACTGCCCACTGAGGTCTGGTGGTGAATGAACGCAACTGGCGGCCGCACGGCTGAAATCTGCTGCCAGTCGGCCCACAAAAATGCGAAAACTTCGCCAGTGACTGGCGAAGTTTTTTTGTGCGCTCCCGTGCATGGCGTCGACGGCTGGGAATGTCAGAGCGTCTGACTACAGCGCATAAAAAAATGTCTCGGGCGGGGGTCGAACCTGCAACCTTCGCCTTCGGAGGGCGACGCTCTATCCAATTGAGCTACCGAGACAGTTGTTTTAATTTTATCTTCGTGTTTTGTTTTCGCCGCTGCGTGTTCGCCTTGCGGGATTCAGAAGACTGGTCTGGCGTGCCCTGGAAACCCGACCACATTCTTGCACTGCAGAATCGCCGGGCCGGCACGACACCCTAGTTCGGAGTTTATCGAGCTATTTTACGTCTGCCAAGAGAACGCGGCGAGGAATCTGACGAGACCACTCAAAACACCACACAGTGAATGCATCCTGTGACCGTTCACGCTGCAGTTTATCTGTGCCCCAACGCCGAAGCACAGCAGGTATTCTTCCGCTGCGTTACTCGGAGCATCACCCGTGGATCGGGGCCGAGTCAGCCGGCGGCGTCCGCCAAAATCCCTTGTGAACAGCGAGCCTGGACGATGAGTCTTCCCGGGAAATCACCGCGGAAGACTCACCGTTGCCACGCCTTCATCAGACTTCGTCGAGCAATTCGACTGCAGCGAACTTTTCACCTTCCAGCATTGCAAGGCTGGCACCGCCACCGGTGCTGACATGGGTCACTTTGTCGGCAAATCCAAGTTGCTGAATCGCGGCTGCACTGTCTCCACCACCGATAATGCTGGTGGCAGAACTGCCGGCAATCGCTTCAGCAACAGCCCGTGTTCCTTCGTCGAACGGGGGCATTTCGAACACGCCCATCGGCCCGTTCCATACGACCGTTCCGGCGTTGGCGACTTCGGCGGCGTACAGACGTGCTGTCGCCGGACCGATATCGAAGCCTTCGAAGGTATCCGGGATTTCCCCAGCCGAAACAACCACCTTGTTGCAGTCGCCTTTGAATGCATCGCCGCAATGAGTGTCCAGCGGGAGCACCAGTTTGCTGCCGCCACGGGCAATCAGCTCTCTGGCCAGCTCAACGCGATCCGGTTCAACACGGCTCTTACCAACCTTGCCACCCTTTGCCAGCGAGAAGGTGTAGGCCATCGCACCACCAATCAACACCTTGTCGCAAACGTTCAGCAGATTGCTGATCACCTTGATCTTGTCAGAAACTTTTGCCCCGCCGAGGATGGCAATGAACGGACGTTTCGGTGTCGCAATCGCATCCGACAGATACTGGATTTCTTTCTGCACCAGGAATCCGACCACACGCGGTTTGCCGGCCATCGCCTGAGGAACCGCCACCATGGACGCATCGGTGCGATGACAGGTTCCGAATGCATCATTGCAGTAGATATCGGCGAATGCTGCCAGCTTCCCGGCAAATTCCGCATCGCCCTTCTTCTCGCCCTTGTTAAACCGCAGGTTTTCCAGCAGCACAACCTGCCCGCTGGTCAATGCTGCCACCTTTGCGCTCGCCTCCGGTCCCACCGTGTCGGCCGCGAAGGCAACTGGCTGGCCCAGCAATGTTGCCAGAACTCCGGCCGCCGGGCTCAAGCTGTACTTCGCCAGGTCCTCGCCGTCCTTCGGCTGCCCCAGATGACTGCAGAGCACAAGTTTTCCGCCACGATCAATTACCGACTTGATCGACGGCAGTGCTTCACGAATACGTCGGTCGTCAGTCACATGACAATCCGCATCGAGAGGAACATTGAAGTCCACTCGCATCAGCACTGTTTTGCCGGCAACGTTGATTTCACTGATCGATTTCCTGGCCATGATCACTTTCTTCCGGAAGGAATGTACTGTTACCTGGGCTGCCGGTTTGTCCGGGGACAGCCAACCCCGCTGACAATGCCGGGGTGTTGATGCAGGAACGTTCGCGAGGCCGTCGGACGCACGACACCCCGCAGCAAACGTCGCTGAACCATGGGGGGACGTTGCCGAAAAGCGTCCTTTTCGTGTTCCGGGGGCCTCTGATATCCGCAGTGCCCACCAGTCCCTGATAAGCGCAAACCCGCCGGGAAACTTCTCCCCGACAACGGCAAACGCGACTCCTGAAACCGGATGATAGTGACTTTTCCATTCGGCGCCCACGACACGCTGACATTCCGGGATTCGGAAGACCCGCATTCCACCCACGGGCATCCGGCAAGCCCGTAGTCACGGCCCCTCGACGCCCGCCAATTCGCCAGTGTTCGGGACAGGTAACGAACTTCCTGCGGGAAAATTGGGTTCTCACGAGAAAAGCAGCGGATTCACCGTCCCGCGACGATTCCCCTCCGACTGCCGGTTGACCACGGGACGGCACAGGTCTAAAGTTTACGATCGGTCCCAGATGCCTGCAGTGCAGCCATTTCCGAAATCTTGCTTCTGCGGGCGTTGCGGTTCTGATGTAAAATCGGTTAGTTGATTGACCGCAGCCCCATGATGGCCTCCCAGTGGTGGCGAATTTCGCTGATGAGCCACTCGGGAGGGCAGAGTGTCTTGCTTCGAATGCTGGTTGCCGGTTACCCACGGCAACTTTCAGTCTGCTTCTGCAGAGAAAACAAATATGTCAGGCTCTCAGAACTCGTCCCCCGATCCCGGCACTCCCAGTAAAGCTCCTAAAGGCCCCCGCAAGGACCGCGCCCCCTCCGGAGGCAGTTTCTGGTATTTGCTCGTCGCCGGGATCCTCGCCGCGGTGCTGTTTTCCGTCATGACCCGCGGTCTGAAAGGGGAGAAAGTCGAGTACAGCGACTTTATTGCTCGCATCAGATCCGGCGAACTCCCCAGGGAACGCATCTGGCAACTTGAAATTACGCAGGCCTACGTCACATGGCAGGACTACTCGCGAAAAGACATCCTCGCGAACCCTGCACTGCCATGGAAAAGATTCTATACCCCTCTGCTCAGCGCCAGTGAGCTGACAAAGACGGAACTTTGCCGGGAACTGGACGCGAAAGGCGTGACCTACGGGTTCGCTGAACCCACTCCGGAGTGGCAGGCCATGCTGCCGCTGCTGTTGACGACCGCGTTAATTATTGGAGCGTTTGTCTTCATAATCCGTCGCGTCGGCGGCGCCGGTTCAGCCATGTCATTCGGTCGCAGTCGCGGGCGACTCTATGCGCAGGAAGATGTCCACGTCACATTCAACGACGTCGCCGGCATCGACGAAGCTGTCGAGGAGCTCAAGGAGATCGTCGAATTCCTGAAAACGCCGGCGAAGTATCAGGCACTCGGTGGGCGAATCCCACGCGGCGTCCTGCTCGTAGGTCCGCCCGGAACCGGTAAGACGATGCTTGCGAAAGCTGTGGCAGGCGAGGCAGGAGTGCCATTTTTCGGCCTGTCGGGATCCGACTTTGTGGAAATGTACGTGGGTGTGGGCGCGGCCCGTGTTCGCGATATGTTCCAGCAGGCGCTTCAAAGGGCCCCCGCGATCATTTTCATCGATGAACTGGATGCCCTGGGAAAGGTCCGAGGCAGCGGTGCCCCAGGCGGACACGATGAACGTGAGCAGACACTGAATGCCCTCCTCGTCGAAATGGACGGCTTCGGAACTGATCAGAGCGTCATTGTAATGGGAGCAACCAACCGCCCCGAAACACTCGACCCCGCCCTGATGCGCCCTGGACGATTCGATCGTCATGTCCTTGTGGATCGCCCCGACATCAAAGGACGCGAACTCATCCTCAACGTCCACGCCAAACGCGTCAAACTGTCGGACGATGTTGACCTGAAGCGGATCGCAAAGCTCACCCCCGGTTTCGTCGGTGCCGACCTTGCAAATCTCGTCAATGAAGCCGCACTGCTTTCCGCGCGGCGCGAAGACAAACGAGTCACCATGAAGTCGTTCGAGGATGGCATCGAACGTGTCATGGCTGGACTGGAAAAAACGTCGCGCATCATTATCGAAGACGTCAAGAGACGCGTCGCCTGCCACGAATCCGGTCACGCGCTGGTCGCAGCCAGCCTGCCTCACACAGACCCAGTCCACAAGATCTCCATCATTCCGCGCGGGATGGGTGCGCTCGGTTATATGCTGCAACTCCCGGAAGACGATCGTGAATTGCTGACTCAGTCGGAACTGCAGAGCCGGTTGGCGGTCTTACTCGGAGGAATCGCCGCCGAACAGATCGTCTACAACGAAACCTCCACCGGTGCGCAAAATGACCTTCAGCGAGCTTCAGACATCGCTCGCAGAATGGTCACTGAATTTGGCATGAGCCCCCGTTTGGGACGCATGTACTACAGTGAGTCTCAGAGGTCACCGTTCCTTGCTGGTTCCGGAGGCATCGTCTCGGAATCCATTCACGCCGAAGCCACACTTCGCGAAATTGACCTCGAAGTTAAACGACTTGTCGATGAAGGCTACCTGACGGCCGTGGAAACACTCTCGTCACAGCGTGAGACCCTCGACAAACTCTCTGCCGACCTCATGGAAATGGAAACCATGACGGCGGAACACATGCACAAGGTGATCGACGAGAACCGGAAAGGTCCCAAACTGATGGCCTTGCCCGGCGTCCCCCACGAGCCGGCAGCAGACGCTCGGCCGGTCCCCGGCTCGGCAACCGACACCATCGACAACGCGGAAGTCGGCTGAACCGGCCCCCTTGGCGGCAGACTCTGTCCCCGCTCCCGTATGCGGGGGCAGTACGCCCGACGACGGTGCCATGCCCAACACCGGTGCCATGCACCTCAATACTCCAGACTTGCGGACCCCGAAATCCAGAATCTCACAGACGAGATAGCTGCGTTCCAGTGCTACGCAGCCACAGCGATCCCAGGTGCCATGCACCTTAAAAACGGCGCATATTCGGACAAAGAACTCTGCATTCGCCGTTGCTGCACCTTCAGCCAGGTGCCATGCACCTGTAACATGGGAATCCGCGGATAAAACGTCCAGCAGTAATTAATAAAGACAATCATGTCTTTATTAATCCACTTGATCTCGAACCAACGAAGTGCATGGCACCTGCAAGCTATCTGAAACCCCAACGGTGCATGGCATCTGTAGTCGCGGTTGGTATAAGCCTGAGAATTCGGGTTGCGGTTCGGCAGGAATTGCTGGTAGGCTGCGGCCAGTATGGAGGTGATACGCGTGGCGAACCGGAGTCTCGATGCAATGCTCAGCAAAAAGTCCTTGTTGCTCATTCCGCGGACACAGCGGTGGGTGGCTGGCTTTGCTGTGGGTCTGGTCGTAGTCACCTGCGGGTGTTTCAACTCGGCAACCACGCGATTGCCCCAGAGTCGACCGTGGCTGCCGGATCAGGAGAATGCCGCGTACGAACAGCAATACCCGTTTGCTGACCCGGACATTGGCCCATCGACGGAATCAAACCCTCGCGGTTACGATCGTCCTCGGTCATCCAGTCGGCGAGCTGCGGAACAGCGTGTCTTCCAGGGGTTGCCCGCTGGTCCGGAAGCCATCCCTCCCGGTCCCGGGGCCAGTAGCTCCTACGACGCGATCCACTGAGGCAGTCGACAGCTGATGGCCGACAGCTTCAGGGGAAGGGGATTGTCCGCACTGGCGACACGTTTGGCTGTCCGGAACCAGCCTTTCGCCTCAGGCGAATAACTCGTGAATCACACGACCGTACACATCTGTCGGACGGAACTGGCGACCTGCATATTGATACGTCAACTGTTCATGGTCCAGTCCCAGCAGGTGCAGCAGTGTGGCGTGCAGATCATGCATGTGGATCTTACCATCGACCGCCAGGTGCCCGATTTCGTCGGTACTGCCAAACGAGGTTCCGGCTCGAAGACCGCCGCCGGCGAGAAAGACGGTGAAACCTCGCGGGTTGTGGTCTCGTCCGTCAGCCCCCTGAGAAAAGGGAGTTCTGCCGAATTCTCCTCCCCACCACACGATGGTGTCTTCCAGCAGGCCACGCTGCTTCAGGTCCTGCAACAGGCCCGCCACGGGCTTATCAGTGGCCTTGGCGTGTATGGCGTGCTGCGGCATGTTCGAGTGCTGGTCCCACCGTGGATTGGTGGACTGATCTGAATAGTTCACCTGTACAAAGCGAACGCCGGATTCGGACAGGCGTCTGGCCAGCAGACACTGGCGGCCGAATTCATCCGTTTCCTTTTCGCCAATTCCGTACATGGCCGCGGTCGACTGTGACTCTCCGGACAAATCCAGAATTTCCGGGGCCTCGGCCTGCATTTTCCAGGCCAGTTCATAGTTGCGAATCACGGCGTCTGCGTCATTCTGATTCTGAGGAGCCGCGGTGGACTGCACCTGATTCAATTGACGGGTCAGCTCAAAGCGCCGCTGCAGCTCGGCGTGGGGCAGAGTCGAATTCTTCAGGTGCTCGATCGTCATCTGACTCGCTGGCTGAAAAGATCGCCCGATCGAGGTTCCCTGGTAGACTGCCGGCAGAAAGGCATTGCCGTAATTCCGCGGGCCACCATTGGCATCGGAAGGCTGCAGAGACACGAAGCCCGGCAGGTTGCCGTTTTCTGACCCAAGACCGTAAAGAATCCATGAGCCCAGTGAAGGACGCACCTGCACCGTTGCACCAGTGTGCAGAAACAATGTTGCGGGACCGTGCGCCACGCCTTCCGTATGCAGGCCATGCAGGAAGCATAGATCGTCAACGTGTTTGCGAATCTCGGGGAACAAATCAGAGACGTAACGACCACTCTCTCCGCCCTGGCGAAATCGCCACAGGGGTTTCATCAGTTTCTGGCGAGTCACTTTGCCGAAGTCGCCAAAACGTACTCCAGTAAAATCGATGGCCTGCCCATGGCGAGAAATCAGTTCGGGCTTGTAGTCGAAGGAATCCACATGGCTTGGCCCTCCCTGCATGAAAACGAAAATGATCCGCTTCGCTCGCGGAGTCACCATCGCACGCCCGGCGTTAATCCCAGTCACAGACTCAGTCGCACCAGCGACCGCTGAGCTCAGCATGGCCTGCAACGCGAGCGCACCGAAACCACAACCTGCCGTGCTCAGCAATTGCCGCCGGGAACCTGATGATCCAACTGGGAGGGCATGTGTCATCTGAAAAACTCACTTCCGAGGTGTACCATCTGGCCACATCAGGCGACGACGCAAAACACGGAGCAAGCTGGCGGCCATTCCACCCTGCTCATGTTTCTTTTCGTCGCCAGCACGGCCGTTCCTGTCGGCGGGTTCGCACAGCCCTCATCGAATCGGGAATTTACGACACCCACCAGACGTCATGTTGGAGTATCCGGTGCGATTGCTCAAGAGAAATCCGCATTTCCCTGCGTTATTGCTGTCGGAAATCCAGAATCCCGACCGCCGACGGCTTCCGGCAGCCGAATTTTGCTGCAGGTAAAATTCCCGCTGCGACCTCGACTTTTTCCTGGCAACAGTTTCCTCCCCTGCATCCATCTCGCTACCATAATTGATAGGTTCTCCGGCGTCAAAACACCGGGGCCCACATTCAACTCCAGTGATCCTCGTATTTGCGGCCTCGCGTCAGGCAGGCTGTGCCCGCCCGGGCATGCTGCCCCACCGAAGACCGAGCCGTACCTTCCTTCCTGATTCATCCTACCGCCATCGAGAACCGTCATGGATTCATGCCCGGTGCAGGTACTGCGATTTTCGAATCCGCCGACTGCCACGTGCCAGGTGGGACAACCAACCCCTGCATTCCGTCTTCTGCGTTCGGCCCGGTCTTCTGTTCGCCTGCTGGTATTTGCCCTGCTGGCATGCATGACACAATCCGTGTCGCCACTTGCAGCAGAAGAACCTGCCGCACACTTTGAGACTCAGGTTCGCCGCATCCTGAAAGCACACTGCTGGCATTGTCATGGCGAAGAACCGGAACTCAGCGGCGGGCTGGACGCACGTCTCGTCCGCCTGATGCTGAAAGGGGGTGACTCCGGACCAGCCGTGATTCCCGGCGACCATGCCGCCAGCCTGCTGTATCAAAAAGTCGCTGCCGGCGACATGCCGCCTGGCGAAAAGAAGCTGTCAGCAGAAGAACGTGAGCTCCTCGCGCGATGGATTGACGCCGGGGCCACGACACGCCTGCCGGAACCCGAACGCGTGGAACCGGGCAGTCTGTTTTCCGAAGAGGATCTGCAGCACTGGGCCTTCCAGCCCATCGGACGCCCCACTGTGCCGGAGGTGATGCATCAGGACCTGGTACGTTCCCCGATTGACGCGTTTCTGCTGCAGAAGCTGCAAGCTGTTGGTCAGACTTTCAGCAGTTCGGCAGAGCGTGAAATTCTCATCCGTCGCGTCTGGATGGATCTCGTCGGCCTGCCTCCCACACCAGAAGCCATCGATCGGTTTCTGGCGGATTCATCCCCGGAAGCGTGGAACACCGTGGTGAACGACCTGCTGAATTCTCCAGCCTACGGCGAACGCTGGGCACGGCACTGGCTGGACGTCGCCGGGTATGCCGACAGTGAAGGTTACACGGAGAAGGACCCTGAGCGCGCCTGGGCATGGAAGTACCGGGACTATGTCATTCGCTCACTGAATGCGGATAAGCCCTGGAATCAGTTCGTCATTGAACAGTTGGCGGGGGATGAACTGCTGCCGCAGAACCGGAACTCACTGACAGCCGAACAGGCGGACCAGTTGATTGCTACAGGATTTCTGCGGATGGTACCGGACGGCACAGCGGATGGTTCTGTCGATCAGGCGGTGGCCCGCAACGATGTGATTGCCGAGTCTCTGAAAGTGGTCTCAACGTCACTGCTCGGATTGACCGTCGGGTGTGCTCAGTGTCACGAACATCGCTACGACCCGGTCACGCAGGCCGACTACTACAGACTGCGGGCAATCTTTGAACCGGCATGGAATCCCGGAGAATGGCGAAATCCGGCTGCTCGGCTGGTGTCGCTGTGGTCTGAGGAAACCCGAGCCGCCGCAGCCGCGGTCGATCAGGAACTGGCGGATGTGGCCCGCCGTCGCAACGAGGAACTGGATGGCATCGTCAAAGAGACCTTTGAACGAGAGCTGCAGAAGTTACCTCCCGAACAGCATGCCGCTGCACGAGTCGCGCGCGAGACGGCCGCAGCCATGCGTGACGAAGCCCAGCAGGCCCTGATTCGCGAATATCCCTTCCTGAACGTCGATCGCGGGTCGGTTTATCTGTACCTCCCGGACCGACTCACGGGATTCAATAAGAAGTGGGATGAGCTAACGGCAGCCACTCAGGCAAAACGTCCGCCCGAAGAACTGGTCATGTGCCTGACGGAGGTCCCCGGAAAAATCCCGGCGACGCACCTCTTCGCTCGAGGCGACCATCAGCAGCCTCGTCAGGAGATTAGTCCCGGCGAACTGACCATTCTTTGCGGTGACGGATTTCAGATCGCAGCAGACGACCCGGCGCTGGCAACCTCCGGCCGTCGACTGGCATGGGCAAGACATCTGACAGACGGCAGTCATCCCCTGCTGGCCCGAGTGCTGATGAATCGCGTCTGGATGCATCACTTCGGTCAGGGACTCGTCACGACTCCGTCTGACTTCGGAATTCAGGGTGACCGTCCGTCACATCCGGAACTTCTGGACTGGCTGGCCCGCGAATTCATGGACTCCGGCTGGTCGCTGAAACGCATGCATCGCCTGATACTGATGTCCACCGCGTGGCAACAGTCCACATTGCGGCGTGCGGAACTTGATCAGATCGATCCCGACAACCGTCTGCTTGGTCGAATGCATCTGCGTCGGTTGGAAGCGGAGGTGGTCCGCGATGCGCTGTTGAGTGTCAGTGGACAACTGAATTCGAAAATGTTCGGACCACCGGCACCGGTCAGTCCGGATGAGGTGGGGCAGATTGTGGTTGCGATTGACACACGGGATTCGGCAGGACGGCCGACGGACACGGTGAAAGGATTGAACGGTGAAGACCTGCGTCGCAGCATCTACGTGCAGGTGCGGCGTTCGATGCCATTGGGAGTGCTTGAGCCTTTCGACATGGCACGAGTGGCCCCCAACTGTGAGCGGCGAGTGCATTCCACATCCGCATCGCAGTCCTTGCTGATGCTGAACAATCCGTTTGTGTCGCAGCAGGCCGAAGTGTTTGCTGCACGTTTGCGTACCATGTCGCCGGATGCGGAACAGCAGCTTCAGCTGGGGTGGCGACTGGTGTACGGTCGAGTTCCCACGGAGCAGGATCTGCAGAACGCTCGTGATTTTCTGAAAGACGCATCCGCTGATCCCGCCGGGGCAGATGCCGCACTCGGGTTGTGGTGTCACGCTCTGTTTTGTTCCAGTGGTTTTCTCTACGTGGAATAAGTTCCCGGATTGACAGCAACGGCTCCGAATCGGGCGACCTCGAATAGCTGACACGTCAGGGTTGTGAACAGCGAACAGCAAAGGATTTTCAGGCATGTCACATTTCACCCGCCGACACTTTCTGGCTCAGCAAATCCTTGGCCCCGGGGCGCTCGCATGGGCCTGGCAGCAGGCTCAGGCTGCCCCACCGAAGCCGATCACAGAAGTGCAAATCTACGACGTCAAACCAAAACCGCCGGCTCGGGCAGCGCAGGCGACGGCCATGATTTCGATGTTCATGCAGGGTGGCCCCAGCCACATCGACCTGTTTGACCCGAAACCGGAACTGAATCGGCTGCACATGCAGACCTACGGCGGCAGCATCAAATACGACAACGCCGGCGAAGCCAGCAGTCGACTGTTCGGATGTCCGTGGCGTTTTCGCCGGTATGGCGAATGTGGCATGGACTTCAGCGAACCCGCTGCGGCCCTCGGCGAAATTGCGGATGAGATCTGCATGATTCGGTCCATGCAGACCGGCGTCAACAATCATGGAGAATCCATCAATGCACTGAACACAGGTCGTCAGTTGTCCGGACGCCCGTCACTTGGTGCGTGGCTGACGTGGGGGCTTGGCAGTCGCAATCAGCGACTACCGGGGTTTCTGGTGCTCACGGACCCCGCAGGCTTACCGGTCCTCGGTGTGGAGAACTGGCAGAACGGTTGGCTGCCCTCAATCTATCAGGGCACCGTCGTTCGTCCGCAGGAACCCCGGATTCTCAATCTTGACCCACCGGCCAGTCTGAAAGGCGGTCCGCAGCAGCGTTTGCTCAGCTATCTCGGGGCCCTGAATCATCAATATCTGACGCAGCATCCGGGAGAACACGACCTGAGTGCCCGCATGCAGAGTTACGAGCTGGCAGCCGCCATGCAGACCTCAGCCCGCGAAGCCCTCGACATCACTCAGGAGACCGCTGCCACCCAGACCATGTACGGGCTGGATCGTGATGAGACGCGGGACTACGGAACTCGCTGTCTGATTGCCCGAAGGCTGGTGGAACGCGGAGTTCGGTTTGTGCAGTTGCACACCGGAAATCAGACCTGGGATCATCACGGTGGAATTGTTCAGGGGTTACCAGCAGTTTGTCGCCGAACCATTCCGCCAGCAGCGGCGCTGGTCAAGGACCTTCGACAACGTGGCCTGCTGGATTCGACGGTTGTCCATTGGGGCGGCGAGATGGGGCGACTGCCGGTGATCCAGAATGAAAAAAACATCGGTCGCGATCACAATACCTATGGGTTCAGCCAGTGGATGGCCGGCGGTGGGTTTCGAGGGGGCTGCATTCACGGAGCCACCGACGAAATTGGTCACAAGGCCGTGGTCGACCCGGTGAACCATTTCGACTACCACGCAACACTGCTGCACCTGTTCGGTCTTGACCCGGCACAGGTCTCCTACCGCCGTGCAACCGGCATTGCCAGTCTGCTGGATGGGCAACCGGGCAATGTCGTCACCGCACTCCTGAAATAAAGTTGGCAAGCCTGAATCGCATCAGCGAGCCTGAGCATTTCGGCACAGGAATCTGGGAAATTCGCAGCGACTGACGTAGTTCAGCGGGTTTCAATTGCGACCTTGCCTGGGAGGTGTAGAATGCTGGGGCGGAACATTGTGGACGTGGGTGACCACAGCACAGTGTCTGCCAGTGCCTGAGGAGGCTGAATCCTGAAAAGCCAGAGGTCGAAATCGCGGGTTTAGTGATCCAGGGCCGGCGCTATTCAGGCGGACGGCGCTGCCAGAGCGGAAAATGGCGCGGGCTTCAGGACGTGTGTGACTCGAATACGACAGAGGGGACCACGATGACACAGTTCGACACAGTTTCCCGGCGGGCCATCCTTCAGAAAACCGGCTGTGGATTCGGCCTGCTGGGGCTCGCCGGACTGCTGCATGACGAAGGGCTGCTGGACTCGGTGACCGCGGAAGAATCTGCCGGTGGACGCATGCTCAATCCGCTGGCCCCGCAACCGACTCATTTCCCCCCGAAGGCCAAACGAGTCATCTGGATTTTCATCAACGGGGGTCCCAGCCCGGTCGACACGTGGAACTACCGGCCCGAGCTGACGAAATGGAATGGGAAAACCATTCGGGAGTTTGATCCTCAGTTTCAGGACACGACGGGGTTCTTCAAGAATGCCGTCGGCAATCTGATGCAATCCCCGTTCAAGTTCACACCGCGTGGCCAGTGCGGAAAAATGGTGCCCGACATTTTTCCTTACCTGGGTGAACATGTCGATCGGATGGCCGTGATTCAGTCCGGATTCACAGAATCCAACAACCATTCGCCCGCATTGTTTGCGATGAACACGGGCTTCGCCCGCATGGGATTTCCATGTGTCGGCTCCTGGGTCACCTACGGGCTGGGCAGTGAAAGTGCCAACCTGCCGGGCTTTGTGGTGATGAGCGACCCCAAGGGCCGAGGACTTCCCAAGGGGCATGCGGCCAACTGGAGCGCCGGCTATCTGCCGGGAGTTTACCAGGGAACATGGATGAAGCCCACGGGCGACCCGATCGACAATCTCAATCGCCCTGCGGGTTTAACAGAAACATCCCAGCGAAAAAGCCTGGATCTGCTGCGACAGTTCAACACACTGCACCAGTCGCAGCACGAAGGCGATACCGAATTGTCAGCTCGCATTGAAAGCTTTGAACTGGCTTACCGTATGCAGTCAGCGGCCCCCGAGGCGCTCGACCTGGCCCGGGAGCCCAAACACATTCAGGACTTGTACGGTATCGGTGATGAGCAGTGTGACCATTTCGCTCGCCAATGCCTCACCGCACGTCGCCTCGTCGAACGCGGCGTACGATTCGTCCAGATTTATTCCGGCGGCATGGAAAATCAGCGATCCTGGGACGGGCATAACGATATCGAAGGCAATCACCGTCAATTTGCCGGCGAAACC
Source organism: Planctomycetota bacterium (assembly GCA_039796955.1). GTDB lineage: Bacteria > Planctomycetota > Planctomycetia > Planctomycetales > Planctomycetaceae > SXXK01. The sequence goes on along the minus strand of JBDKIW010000300.1, from coordinate 1,490 downwards.
GACAAACCCGTTGCCGCACTGTTGTCAGACATGGCCGCAAATGGATTGCTGGAAGACACACTGGTCGTCTGGTGCGGCGAATTCGGACGACTGCCGATCGCTCAGACCGGAGGCAAGCCGGGACGCGACCACAACCCTCACCACCTCGTCTGCTGGCTGGCTGGCGGAGGAGTTCGCGGGGGTGTCAGCTATGGCAACTCGGATGAGGTTGGTTACAAGTCCGTTGAAAATCGCGTCCATATCAACGACCTGCACGCCACCATCCTGCACCTCCTGGGGATGGATCACGAACGGCTGACTTACAAGTACAATGGACGTCGATTCCGGCTGACAGATGTGGCTGGAAACGTCATTCAGGACATTCTCACCTGAGCTGGCGTTCAGCGTTTAGAAAAGGGCGTTTAGAAAAGGGGTCAGGAACCAATAGCCAAATGGCCCGAAGGGTGCTCCGCACTATTGGTTCCTGACCCCTTTTCTAAACGCGGTGCCCGCCCCCTTTTCTGAACGCGCTCCCCTTTGTCCATTCGATTGTCCACGTCAATAGTGCAGGAATTCAGGAATCAGATCATGAATCTCACCACGAAAACTGCCTGCTCGGCACTGATTTGCCTTGGCCTCAGCAGCCAGGGGGCTGCGGATGTGATCGTCATGAAATCCGGCCAGCGGATTGAGGGTGAGGTCCTGAAAGTCCAGCGAGACACCCTGTTTGTGGATGTCGGTGTCGATGTGATCCGGGTCCCTGTGGACCAGATCCAGGAGCGTATCTCCAGCGAGCCAGTCCGGCCAGCCACGGACACCTCCGTAGCATCCGTCTACCTTGAAGGGGACCTTCCGGAGCGCACGGTCAAGGAACTCGTTTCCACATTCGGTGAGGGCGTGGTGCTCATCGAAACCCCCGGCGGTCTGGGCTCGGGATTTGTCATCAACGATCGCGGCTACTGCGTGACCAACTACCATGTCGTAGAAGGGCAGACCCGGGTTGCAGTCACGATTTTTCATCGCCAGCCCAATGGTGATTTTGAGCGTCGCGCCATCCGCGATGTGAAGATTCTGGCCTTGAACCCCCACTTTGACCTCGCACTGCTGGAGATACCCGCTCAGAAGGATCTCAAGTTTCAACCAGTATACATCGCCTCCGACGACTCCCATCGGGAGGGTGATTCGGTCTTTGCGATTGGCAGTCCCCTGGGCCTTGAACGATCCGTCTCCGAAGGCATCGTCAGCACACGCAGCCGCAATATGGAAGGCATCGTCTACATTCAGACCACCGCTCAGATCAACCCCGGGAATAGTGGCGGCCCGTTGTTCAATGATCACGGACAGGTCGTGGGAGTGATCAACATGAAACTGACGCTTGGGGAAGGACTGGGGTTTGCCATCCCGGTTTCATACCTGCGGCACTTCCTGAACAATCGCGATGCGTTTGCCTACGACAAGACAAACCCGAATACCGGCTATCACTATCTGGACCCACCGCGGCGAATGAATCC
>JBDKIW010000299.1:0-5105 GCA_039796955.1 Planctomycetota bacterium | reverse complement strand
CGGACATCGACGCCGAGTGAGACGGCGGCGTGGTCGGGCGGACGGTGTTGATCGAGTTGCGGGATCACTGGCTTTGTCAGCGTCTGCGTGCAGGTGACATGATTGACAGGACACAACTGATAGGGTGTGTGGTGTACCTGGCCGCTGTAGAGTTGTTCGCGACGATCCTGACAGAACAGGGTGTACCGTTCCACGAGGAATTCTTCCAGAGTTCCCGCGGCGGCCGTGGCCGCATTTGCCGAGTCAATCGATGCGCTAATTGACCAGGAGAGGTCGGGATGTTGGTGACGCTGGCCCGAGTAATCGAGGCGTTTTTGGGTGGAATCTGTGTTGGAACTGACCTGCAGGTCCATCGTCGCGTGTTTGTATGGCAGATTCCAGAAGCGTGTGGCGATCTCAACGGCCACTGGTTGATTGGCATCAAGGCTGAAAAACCAGACACCTGATTTGCCGTCCCGCGTTCGGACGTAGGTGCGCACGTTGGTTTCGAGAAACCAGGAAATCCACGGAACAGGAGGTGCCCACCAGGGGCGTACGCGTTCCATGGAAAACGGGATGACTCCGAGCCACGCTGAGCCGTCAAATGTGTCGACTTCGAGGTTGCCGGGCAGCAGACGCTGAATGGATTCCGCATCCACTCGCCAATGCAGAAACGTCAACAATGACCATCTCTGATATCCGGCGGTCTGCGATGATTCTGTCATGGGAATAGGTCGTCGCTTTCCAGGGCATGATTCGTTTATGAAAGTATCGGGTGAACAACATTTCCGTGAACATCCGTCAGTCGGAAGTCGCGTCCGGAGTGTCGCCATGTCAGTCGCGTATGATCGAGGCCCATCAGGTGCAGAATTGTCGCGTGAAAGTCATGCACATGAACGGCGTCGCGACCGACGTCGATCCCGTATTCGTCAGATTCACCCCATGTCATGCCGGGGCGAACACCGGCGCCGGCCAGCCATGAGGAGAAGACCCAGTGATGATGCTCGCGCCCGGCTGCGCCCTGAGCGGCGTTGAATGGCGTGCGTCCGAATTCGGTCGTCCAGACCACAAGGGTATCATCCAGGAGTCCACGCTGGCGCAGATCCTGCAGCATCCCGGCGATGGGGCGATCGACATTTTGTGCCAGTGGCACGTGAGTCATCATGTCGCCGTGAGCATCCCAGTTGCCTGATGATCCCACGTCGATCAGCTCCACAAAACGAACCCCTCGTTCAGCAAGTCGTCTGGCAATCAGGCATTGCCACGCAAAGCCACGGGTACTGCCGGGTTCAAGCCCGTACATTTGCAGTGTCGCTTCCGTTTCGTCGGAGAGATCGAAGACTTCGGGCATAGCGGACTGCATGCCGAAGGCCGTTTCAAAGGACTGAATTCTGGCGGCCAGCTGCGGGTCGGTGGCCCTTGGCAGCTGATGCCGCCGATTCATTTTCGCAAGAAGTCCCAGTTCCATTTCCTGAAGTTTTGCCGTGGCAGATCGTCGCTGGATGTTGGCAACCGGTTCCGGACCGGGGACAACGTGCGTTCCCTGATGGGCTCCAGGCAGAAAGTCGCTTCCCCAGACCTGACCTCCTGCATAAGGCGATTGCGGAGCAATCACGATGAATGCCGGAAGATTCTGGTTGACGGTTCCCAGTCCGTAGCTGAGCCATGCTCCAAGGCTGGGGCGGGCGAAGGTGAAGGACCCCGTATGAATTCCCAGCGTGGCTTCATAGTGATTGGTGTGATCTGATTTCATGGAACGAATGACGCACAGTTCGTCCACACATTCTGCCATATGCGGAAACAGGTCACTGACTTCGGTGCCTGACTGCCCACGTGGCCGGAATTTCCACTGTGGCGGTTTCAGGAACATGTTGAAGCTGCCTTTGCGCCCCTGAAACTCGTTGATCGGGACTGTCTTGCCGGCATCGGCGATCAGCGCTGGTTTAGGGTCCCACGAATCGACATGAGAAACTCCGCCGCTCATGTGCAGGAAGATGATGCGTTTTGCCTTGGCGGGAAAATGCGGCATTTTCGGCAGCAGCGGGTTCTCGCTCGATGAGCTGCCTTCCGCAGCCGACAGTTCTGAAATGATGGCCGGGAAAAGTGACGATCCGGCGACCATCGATCGCAACATACTGCGGCGACTTTGCGACATGAATTCTGGATTGCTCATGGGAGTAGTGCCCTGTGCCATGCGGTGATCTGAAGGAGGCTGAACAGCCGAGATCGAAGGAGGGTTAGTCGACGTGGAGGAATTCGTTACTTCCGATCAGAGTTCTCAGCAGGGCAGAAAAGGCGGCAAGTTGCTGATCTTTCGTCGCCGTCTGTCCGGTCTGAGCGTTGTATTCCGTGAGGAACGCGAGGGCATCCTGCAACTCCTGAGCGTCCGGCTCGCGATTCAGTGCAGTGCTCCATGCGAGCTGAATCTGTTCCGGCAGCGAAAGGGAGGTCTGATGAAGCCTGTCAGCCCAGTTCTTCGCGGCCGCGTGAATCAGCGGATCATTGAGAAAGAACAAGGCCTGCGTCGGAACAGTGGTCCCGGCACGCAGCGCTGTTGAAGAATTCGGATCGGCTCCGTCGAACAAGGCCAGAAACGGATGACGCTTCAGGCGTTGCGTCATCAGATACACGCTGCGGCGGTTGGTGTCGTAGACGGCCGAGAATGGGCCGTGCTGGGAGTACCCCCACGACACGGGCGACGGGAACGGATGCGACTCGCCCGGGGTTCGGTCAAGTTCCCCGGCGACCGCCAGAATTGCATCGCGGATTTCTTCCGCACTCAGTCGCCGTCGAGCGAATCCGCGAAACCGATTTTCCTCCGCGGGTGAGGGGCTGCCGGAACCGTCATCCAGGGAGCTCTGCTGCCATGTGGCACTGAGTAACAGCAGCCGATGCATGGACTTCACTGACCAGCCGCTGTTGCGGAATTCTGTCGCCAGGTAGTCCAGCAGCTCGGGATGCGATGGGGCCTGACCACGTACACCAAAGTCGTTTGGAGTACTCACCAGACCGCGGCCGAAATGGTACTGCCAGATCCGGTTGACCATCACTCGAGCAGTCAGTGGATGGTCCGGTCGGGTCAGCCAGTTGGCCAGTTCCAGTCGACCGCTGCCGCGTGTGCCCTCCGGAAGCTCAGGCTGGCCCAGCACACGGATGAAGCCTCGTGGCACACTGTCGCCCGGTTGCGTCGGTTCTCCGCGTTGCTGAATTCTTACATCATGCGGTGTGCCTTCCGCCATGGCGTAGGCCAGTTGGCCGGGACCATTTTCGAGAAGCCTTCTGAGTTCGTTTTCCAGTGCCTCTGCCCTGCCCTGCAGTGCTGCCAACTGACTTCGCAGCTGCAGGACTTCAGAACGCCGCTGATCGGCAGACGCAACATCCCCGACGCGATCACCGAATGAGTTGAGCGGCGTTGCCCGGAACACAAAGTTGTCCGCATCCAGTGCGGGCCTCACCCCGCCCACGTGTCCGTAACTGTCGATGAACAGGTAGTCAATCGCGCCATCCCATCCCGATGCGACCTCGCCACCGAACGAAATCTCTTTGTCACCATCGTGCAACACGCCGGTATAAGTTCTGGTCTGCGTGTTCAGCTGAACCTGCACCTGATACCAATGGCCGGTTTGCAGTGAAGCCACGCTGTCGATGGCCGCTCCGCTGCGACGGAAGAATTCCGCACCATTGAAGAAGAATTCGAGAGCTGCGGAATTGCCTGGCCCATGTCCCACATAAAAGCGCCACGACCCGGAGCCTCCGCGGGTGGCGTCAGCACAGCGGAAATCAAACGCGGTGTACAGGACGCCGGATGCGTCGGGGTCGGTTTTGGGCAGCGTGAGCCCGAACCCATCGTACTCAGCGCGGTTCGGCAGATGAATTCCCAGACCGCCGGCGGCATAGTGGTTTTCGTAGGGGCTCTGCGAAGCCTTCTGAAGTTTGACAACACTGTTCGGGCCCGGATTCCACGGACTGGATGGCGGCGATTCGGCCTGCTGCAGCTCGAAGTCTCCGTCGATCCCGGAGAGAGTTCGCAGGCGCTCGTTAATCGCTTCCGCTGTCAGAGCTGATGAATCTGGTTCTGTCGACGGCAACTCCGTCGTGACTGCGTCAAATGGTCTGGTCCCCACCGAAAAGTTATCGAACGCCAGCGACGAGCGGGGTCCACTTTCATCTGAGTCAACGCCCAGTTCCACCCATTGAAGGTCGCCATTCCACGGGCGTTGCAGCGCAATTTCAGGAATCACTGCTACGGCACCAGGCATGCCCAGACTGCCTGAAACGGTGGCGGAGTCCGCGGACAGGCGAAGCCGCAGATTGTGCCACTGGTTCGGCGTGATTTTTCCCAGCGAATGGGTCGCACCAGGAGTCTCAAGGAACACCTCGGTCGCATGGATCCGGACGGAAATCACGTTGGCTCCATTGCAATCCCCGACAGTCATCCGGTGAAAACCGCTGCCCGGCTCTGATCCCGTGCGAAAGTCCAGATTGAGAAATCGTGGGGTTCTCCCAGTTGAGCCGGAATCCGCGAGATGAACCGCCTGATAGACTCGCCAGGCTGTCTGGATGGATGGAATCGATACGCCGAATCGACCGCGGGGATACACATTTTGATACGGACTCTGGGCGTCTGCCGTGACCGAGACGAGCCCCTCGTAGTGCCATGGTGGGACAAGTACCCCGTTACTGCCGCCGGACGCTGCGGCCTGCAACTCGAAATCTCCGTCCATGTCATTCAGAGATCGCAGAATGGCACTGGGTACAGGCCGATTCAGACTGCTCAGTTCCCGAGACAGCTGCGCAACTCGTTGGTTATACTCGCGCCACTGCAGTTCAGAATTCTCGGGAGCTTCCAGTGACGCCATGGCACGCACTCGTTGCTTTTGTTCGGAGCCCGGAAATGCATAGCGACTGCTGTCAAAGATGCCGTAGAGCGCGTAATAATCCTCGGCGGAAATCGGATCAAATTTGTGGTCGTGACAACGGGCACAGCCGAGACTGAGCCCCATGACGGACTGTCCCACGGCGTCGATGGAATCCTGAATCGTCAGGTGATGATAGTTTTCGGAGTCGAATCCAAAGCGTCTGGAAACGGCCAGAAAACCCGTTGCGACGACCTGCTCGGCATATCT
>JBDKIW010000298.1:0-5033 GCA_039796955.1 Planctomycetota bacterium | reverse complement strand
TGAGCGGCAACGCGCTAGCGGCCGGTTGCGATTCTACAATTGTCCGCGACTTTCACGCGATCGGGTTTTGTCGGGAGTCTTGTTTTTTAACCACGGATGAACACGGAAACCACGGATGCATTGGGATGGTGAATTGTGTAGAGGGCGATGGGCCACCGGAGGCGTAAGGGTGGTGGTTCGGCTTGGCAGGAGCCGCGCCCTCCCGAAGATCCGCGCCCTCCCGAACGAGTGCGCATGGTCAATCAAAAAACAAGCGCGGGTTCACATATTTTTTCCGTCGCTGCGCGACGGAAGGTTGCTGCGGCTGAGATCCACTGTCGCTGCATCTCCGCCACGGACCGGCGACTCCCGCGTGTCGTCCCTCCACGCTGCGTCTTCGGTCCCTGGCTCCGATGCCGCTCCCTTCACTGACTGTTCGGCACACGGACCGGAAAGCAGACAGACACGGAATCCCAGACCCCAGAAGCGAAAGCCAGGCCCCCCCCTGTCCCGAAACGCAGCACGGCAGTTCGCAGGAGAATTGAACCAACCGCCACCACGCATCACACGCAGGCCATGTTCCGAGCCGCGTTCTCGCGGCATCGATACTTCGGGATCCAACACTCCATCTTCGTGCCGCTTATAGGCGTCAGGGTCCCAATCATCGCGGCACCATTCCCAGACGTTGCCATGCAGATCGTACAGTCCAAAATCCGTCGGCTGCTTCTGACCCACCGGTTGGGGGGAGTCGGCGGAGTTGTCTCTATACCAACCAGCCACATCAAGTGCGGCTGCGCCGTCGCCGGTGTAGTACTCCGTCTCCACCGCTCGCGGTTTGTCCGCGGCATCGCGCATCAAACGACTGGCGTACTCCCACTGCGCTTCGCTGGGCAGCGCGGCCGCAAATCCGGTAGGGATCGCAGCAACATGCATGGTATTGAGCCAGTCACAGAACCTACTCGCCTGAAACCAATCCAGGTTTTCCGCGGGATGCTGAGGACGCTCGGGGAACTTGTTTTTGTGGTCGATTCCCAATTGTTCCGTCCAGACGGCAAATTGTTCCTGGGTGACCGGCGTGATGCCCATGTAGAAACCGCTCAACCGCACCCAATGCGGTGGTTCTTCGATGGAATTCCAGCCCCGGGATCCCATGCGGAATTCGCCGGGTGGCAGCCACCGGAAGCTCATGTGGACCGATGTGTTCAATTCCAGTGTGATAAGATCTGCGGGCATGAGAGCGAAAGAAGATATCTGAAGTGCAGGGTGAGGAGTTGAAACGGGGGGAACCGCCAGCATCGCGTTGCGCTCTTACGAAACGCACATCACAGCTACTGGCTTTTTTTGTTATCTGATTGTACATCCTGGCGCCAGGGACATTGATCGGCAGCATGTTGGAACATGCCGGAAAACTAGTCTCTGAAGAGCAGGCTCAGCCTTCCGGCGAAATGACGTGCTGACTGGCCGGAGCATACCGGAGAGTCAGCGGGATCGTCAAATGGTGGCGATGTCAGGATCACGCTGATTCCTGAGGCATTGCAAACCCACTGGCCGTCGTTGATAATACCGCGGCGCGGTGCCGTGCGGGACGGCGAGACGGTGTGCCCCCGGGACATCGTCGCGTTTTGTACCGCGAAAAAGGCCGGCGATTCAGCGGCTGATGTGATGCTGATGTGATTACGTGCAGGGTGAACGACGACCACGCGGAGTCTTGCCCTGGTAGCGCTTGGGGATGTAGACCGTGGATGGGGATAGGAATGAATCTTCCCACAACAGCAGCTCGATATCAGCCGCGTTTTGTAATTGGCGTCACTGGCCACATGCATTTTGATCGGGCCCATGACAGCACGATTCGCCAACGTGTACGCACCGTGTTGCTTTGGGTGACGGGCCAAATGAGTGCCGTGGATTCCACCGGGGGCGAGCTGCTCCGTGCGTTTGGGCCGTCGCCGGCGCTGGATCCGGAAAGCGTGCTGCTGCTGACCTGCCTCGCGCCAGGGGTGGATCAACTGGCGGCTGCCGTGGCGCTGGAGCTGGGGATCCCGGTGCGGGCGGCGTTGCCTTTTCCAGCAGAGTTGCCGGGGTGGCAGGACGACGGGCGTTCGCAACCAACGCCCCTCTATCGCAACGCCAGTACGTTCCGCCGGGGTGACGGCTGGGATGAGCAGCGACTGGCGGAGTATGATGAAATGCTGCGTCGGATTGGTGTGAACAATGTGTTTGCCGTTTGGCAGGCCGCCGAGAGCGAGTGCAGTGAACCTCAGTGGGTGCAGCGGCTGAGTCGGGATTTACTGGACCAGCTGGGGCGACGGCGGCGTTACCGAGCGGCCGGCGAGTATCTGGCGGATCAGTGTCAGCTGCTGATTGCCGTGTGTGATCGTGAGCACTGGCAATCGCCACAGCTCACCGGGAATCGGATCGGTCCGGACGCTGCCGATGTGGGCGGTAGTGCAGATGTGGTGCTGGACTCGCATCTGCGGGGACTGCGATCAGGGCGTCTGGTGTCGCAGCATTCAACGGGCTGGGTCAGTCGCGGAACGGTGATTCGGATCTTTCTGCCACGCGCGGGTGTTTCGGACCGTGAGGACTTGCGGACGGGGGCGTTCGCCATCTGGACCAATGTTATGCAGCCGGAGGTCCGGGATGATGAACATTCTGCGGAATTGCACAGGGACGCTGTGAGGCTGAATCGCTGGCACCGTCGGTGTCAGAGTTTGTCCGCGATGAGGATTGATGGTGGTCTGGAATCGCAGCGCCTGCTGCCTGACGAAGCGAGGCTGGCCGCTGCGCCGCGATGCCTGCTGCAACGGTGGGTGGCAGGAGCCATCAGTGTCATGCAGGTGGGGTGGCGGGCGGTACGCCGTGGGCGGTTGAGGTCGTTCAGTGAAGGACCGTCTCCAGTACCGGAACCAGCGACGAAGCTGCAGGCGCTGGCGGGCCAGCGCCGCTGCGCCTCCCGCATCAATCAGGCTGCGGACGGTCACATGAAAACGCTGCGTCGCAGGCTGCTGTGTCTGGCGGGGGTGGTCATGCTTCTGCTGCAGCTCAGTCAGTACTGGGTCCCGATCCCGTTGACGCCGGCAGTGAACACGCGACGGCTGGGGCTGCTGGTGGCGGCCCTTTGCGGACTATGGATCAGCTGGGTGCTGTATCTGCAAAGCCGCAGACGCGGGATGGTGTCGGACCAGGATGACTATCGCGTGTTGAGTGAGGCGTTGCGGGTGCAGTTTTACTGGACGGCAGGCGGAACGGGGCAGCTGGTGTCTCAGTATTATCTGCAGCATCAGCGTGAAGGGTTGTCGTGGATTCGTGCGGCGGTCAGTTCCGCGGCCATGCCGGTTTCCGAGGACCGGGTGGAATTTCTGAAGTTGTCACCGGCGGGGCAGCGTCAGCGTCTGGAGCAGATCCGCCGGGGTTGGCTGGAAGAGCAGACGCGCTACTTTGAAAATAAGTCTCACGAACTGATGGTACGACAGCGCTGGCTGACATTCTTCGCACAAGTCCTGCTGTTCAGTGGACTGGTGCAGCTGGTGACAGCCTGTGTGCTGGAATTTACCGAGCACGAAAACTGGTTGTCGGACTTCCTGTCGACTCGGCCGGTGCCGCTCTTCCGGCCGCTCCCGGTGGCGCTGTGGCCACTGGGGCTGGTTACCGTCAGCAGCGTGATTGGTTTCTTGGTCGTCCAGTTGCTGACATACCGCGCCATTCGTCAGGGCTATCCGGTGCGGCGAACGTCGGGGGCGGCAGGTTGGTTGCTGTGGATCGAAGGCATTGTCGAGCAGTGGTGGACCGTTCCTGCGGCGACGCTGCTGTTCTCGGGCGCATGCCTGGTGGCGGCCTATGGGTTGCCGGAAACTCTGTCGCAGTTACCATCCGGACGGAATCTGAACCAGATTCTGAGAAACATGAGTTTTGCGGGAGCGGGATTGCTGCAGGCCGCGATGAGTTTCAGTTTTTTAAGTCGTAACATTGCGCACTACAGCAGCATGGCTCAGGTGTTTCGGCGGGCGACGGGGCAGTTGACGGCGTTGCTGACCGGCTTGACGGATGTCCCGGGGGATGCGCGGGACCAGCAAGTGCGGCAGATTCAGCAGTTGTTGGTGGACCTGGGAACAGAGGCTTTGAATGAGAATTCGGATTGGCTGCAACGGCATCGAGCAGCACCGGTGACGCCGCTGATGCCGTCAGGGTAGGGACGCCTGGATCAGAGCACTGGACTTCGCGGAGGCGGGGAGTGCTGTGTCGAGGATGTTGGGGCTCCCGGTGTTCGGTGTTCGGTGTTGCAGCGTTTTCAGGATGAAGTGTCGGATGGACGTGCAGGTGCCTTTTCGGGGAAATCAGCAGATGGATAACACGACGACGAGTCAGAACACAAGTCTTCCGCTGCCGCGACTGTGCCTGCGTGTGGGTGGCGTCGGGAATCGCCTGTTTGGTACGGACCGCGGGCTTGCGGAGGATTCTGCAGAGATTCGGCGGAGTGTTCAGCGGGCGTGTGAGCAGGTTTTCCTGCAGCTTGAAACCAGTTTGGCGAATATCCTTGAGGACGATCGCAACCGTCAGCCACGGCTGTGGCCGGCCCCGCCAGCCATCTGGCGGCGATGGATGTGTGGGTTGCTGGGAAGTCGTGACCGTTGGGGGCTGCAGGAATTCCGTGAACGCCGGACGGCAACTGTGTTTGGGACAGCGTGTCCCCTGATTCGGGTGTTGACCGGCGGGGCCGAGGGCGCCGATCAGTTGATCTCGGGTGTGGCTGCGCAGCACGCGGCGGTGCGGGAAGGACGTGGTGACGGGACGGTTGAGTACCGGGTGGAGCTGGTGCGCACCGGGGCGGCGCGTGCAGGGGAGTATTCTGAGATCGCGGTGGGGACAATTCCGGAAAAGTCAAGCGCTATCCGCTCGGATTTGTTGACCCGTGAGGAAATGCGGCAGGAAACGACGATTGCCCGGCAGCGGGCCTACGGTTTTCGGGCTCAGTCGGAAGCGTTGCGGCATCATTCCGACCTGTTGGTGGCGATCTGGGATGACGACACGGAGGGGAAGGCAGGGGGCACGTGGGA
>JBDKIW010000297.1:0-4598 GCA_039796955.1 Planctomycetota bacterium | reverse complement strand
GTCCGCGAGGCGTTGGTCAGATCCGTCGCATGAACTCGACCACCGGTCAGCTTCCACAGCAGCCACGAATCCATCGTACCGAAGGCAAGGTGCCCGGCTTTTGCAAGGTCCTTTGCCCCGGGCACATGCTTCAGCAGCCACGCAATCTTCGTCGCAGAAAAATAGCTGTCGATGACCAGCCCGGTGCGCTGACGAAAATCGGCCGCCCGGGGACCTTTCTGCAGCGCCGCGCAGTGGTCAGCCGTTCGTCGATCCTGCCAGACAATCGCATTATGAATCGGCTGGCCGGTTCGACGATCCCACAACACCGTGGTTTCACGCTGATTGGTAATTCCAATGGCAGTGATCTCAGACGCACTGACCCCGGCCTTTCGCAAGGCCGCTCGCGCCACGGCCAGCTGTGAAGTCCAGATGTCCTCAGGATTGTGTTCCACCCAGCCGGGCTGCGGAAAGATCTGCGGGAATTCCTTCTGCGCAACAGCCAGGATGGTGCCGTCTTCATCGAACACAAGTGCGCGCGAGCTGGTGGTTCCCTGATCAAGCGCCAGGATTTTTGCGGACATGCAACAGCCTCCGAAACCGGGAACAGAGACATCAAACAGGAAATCAGAGCCGTGTCAGATCGCTCCAGACGAAATGCGGATCAGGTTGCGTCAGACCGGACATCGCATCAGAACCAATACAGCCGCCAAACACCAGCCGGGAATACCCCGTAACTCTGTGGTGTGCTTCTGGCCCGTATCGCCTTGTGGCTGTCAGGTTGTGGTCGGGTGCATCGTCTGCAGAATTCGATCGGCTGCGTTACGGCCACTGGCGATACTATCAGGAATCCCGACACCATAATAACCACTGCCGGCCAGATGCAGTCCGGACATTTGCCGAACGCTGTCTTCAATCGCAGCCACGCGTTGCAGATGCCCGACATGGTATTGCGGCATGGCACGCGGGTAACGTACCACTTCGGAGAACAGCGGGTCCTGATGCATTCCGAAGATATCTCTGAGCTCCTGATGCACAAGGTTCAGGATGGCATCATCATCCAGTTGCATCAATTCCGGCTGCATTGCGCCGCCAATAAAGGTCCTCAGCACCAGATGACCGTCAGGTGCGCGATTGACAAATTTTCGGCTGGAGAAACTGACCGCCAGAATCCGGCGCTTTTCGATGGCCGGAACGACCAGCCCAAAGGCATCCATGGGGCTGGCGAAGTCACTCAGCTGATGTCCGCTGACGACGATAGCGCTGGAGGCGTATTCAATCGTCTGCAGCTGAGCACGCAGAGTCGCACAGGCAGGATCACTGAGCAGTTGAGCCGTCAGCCATGCCGGCAGAGTGACAATGACCGCATCAAAGGGGTGTTGTTCGCGAGCCGTAGTGACCGTCCAGCCGCGGCCGGAAACCGGGCGAACGGAACTCACTGGCGTTCCGGGATGAAAATGAAACCCCGGGCGTCGTCTGAGATTCGATTCAATCGTGGAGACCAGATCGCCCAGCCCGCGTGCGGCCGTCGCAAACAGTCCGTAGCGAGCACCGCTTCCACTTTCCTCTGCATCACTCCGCCCCCCTCGCTGCCGACGGGCGGCTTTTTGTGCCAGAGTGGCTTTGATGACACTTCCATGCGACGCTTCCATCTCAGGAAATCGCGGGAGCGTCGCCTGCAGACTGAGCTTTTCCGGGTCGGCCGTGTAAATGCCACCGATCAGCGGCTGGATCAGATGATCCAGCGCTTCGCGGCCAAATCGTCGCCGGACGAACTGCGCCAGACTTTCATCGTCTGTGGACTGGCGACGCGGAACGAAGTACTCACTCAACAGCCGCAGTCGACCTCGCACCGACAGAATGGGCGACGCCAGCAGGGCCCACGGGTTCTCCGGCGCCATCAGCATGAAACCTTCCGGCACCGGCACCGGCCTGCCACGCGAAAGTACCAGCGAACGTCGGTAACGGGCATCCGTCGGAATCAACTGACTGGTGAATCCGATTTCTTCACACAACTGCAGACCGGCGGGCTTGTTGGTAATGAATGAGTCCGGGCCAAGCTCCATCAGAAAACCATCCGCCTCTTCTGTGCGAATGATGCCTCCCAGGCGTTGCGAGGCTTCGAAGAGCGTCACGTCGACAGAATCGCTGCGGGACAAAAGCCGATGGGCCGCAGCCAGACCAGAGATACCACCTCCGATCACTGCGACTTTCAGGCCCGGGGCCTTTGTCTCTGAAGCGTCTTCTGCCGCACTCATTTACGCTGGCCCAGTTCGTGGACGAAATCGACGACCGCTTTCACGTGGTCCGGATTCATATCCGGCATGACACCATGTCCCAGATTGAAAATGTGGCCGGGACGCCCATCGGCCGCTTTCAGAATATCGGCGACACGTTGTTTCAGAACTGGCAGGTCGGCATAGATGGAGACCGGATCCATATTTCCCTGAATGGCCACGTCGTGCCCAAAGGTCTGCCAGGCAACATCCAGCGAAGATCTCCAGTCTGTTCCCATCACCTGGCCACCCGCTTCCCGCTGCAGCTTCAGCAAGGCCGGATTGCCATTCAGAAAATTGATCACGGGCGCGTAGGGTTCGACGGATTGAATCAATCGCCGAGAATGTGGCAGCACGTAGCGGCGATAATCGGACGGACACAGACAGCCAGCCCAGCTGTCAAAAACCTGTACGCACTGGCAACCCGCCTCAATCTGCCGTCGCAGATACAGACTGACTGTATCTACTAACCGACTCATCAGCACGTTCCACGCGCCCTCATCGTTGTACATCAGCGATTTGGTGTGCACGTAGTTTTTGGAACCACCGCCTTCGATGGCATACGAGGCCAGCGTGAAGGGCGCTCCCGCAAAGCCAATCAACGGAATGTCCGCGGGCAGCGCCGCACGGATCAGGCGAATGGCCTGAAAGACGTAGTCCACCGATTCCATGGAATCCAGAGCAATCAAGCGGTCCACGTCGCTGCCGCCACGCAACGGGTTGTGAATCACAGGCCCTTCACCACGCAGGTATTCCAGGTGAATTCCCATGGGCTCCAGAATGGGCAGCAGGTCGGCAAACAGAATCGCCGCGTCCACGCCCAGCACATTTCTGGCAGTGACAGTCACCTCACAGGCCAGCTCAGGGGTCTTGCAGAGCTCCATGAAGGTGACGCGACTGCGCACGTTCATGTATTCCGGCAGGTAACGCCCCGCCTGACGCATGATCCACAATGGCGTCGTATCCACGGCTTCACGCCGAACCGCCTTCATGAACCGACTGTCTCTGAGTTGGGCTGATACCTGTTCACGTTCGGACATGATGCTCATTCATAAACGATTGTCCGGACGTTCAGTTCGCCGCGAAAACGCGGCCGATTTGCGGATCCGGATCAAGAACTCGGAGGGCGGCTGAATCTCGTATCAGATCGGCAAGGGCACTGCAGCAGCACGGGGGATTCCGGGGGTCCGCAGGGGCCTTTTGAATGTCTGACACGTCGTTCAACGGATTGCGGAGGCTGGAGGGCCCGCAGATAACGCAGACGCCTGCAGTCACCGCAGGACTCACAGAGATTTCAAAACTGGAAAGAGAATTTCCGGGGAAGAGTATGGCAGGTCCGACGTCAGACTGCCAATCCTTTTCTCAGATTCAGTCCATGATTAAACCGTGTTCACCAATGCGATACGGCAAAATCTCTTCCGAACAGGCACTGCCACGGTGCTTGGCCACATACATCGCCCGACTGATCTGGCTGCCGTTGCGAACTTTGCCCATCATCAGAATCGTATTGGCATTGGAAAGAATGTCGCCAGAACGGATCGGTCGCGAAATCAGATCGTCCAGCATCACTTCATGGCTGGTGTACAAAAACAGACCCCCGATGTCCTGAAACTGGTACGCATGCCGCTGCACTTCTTCTTCCTGGGAGCGGAAGTGGACTTTGAACAAATCCCGCGCCAGCCAGTCGTGGTCTTTTCGCAACACCTGATGATAAATGTAATCAAACAGGTGAAACTGGAAGGAATCAGAATCCTGCGACGTCGGTTCGACACCGTCAATCACACAGCGACGGACGCCGTGCACAAAATTCCCATAGAAAAAAGCGATCGTCTGATCCAGTCGACGCATCAGATCCGCTTTGAATTCCTGCCATTCTTCAGGCTGCATGTCGCCAATCGTCACTCGACGACCACCTCGCGTAAAGACGTGCAGATAGTCAGCACGAGTCGCAGCGGCATCCCAGACCGAACGAGGCTCAAAGTGATCCACAAAGGAACGCGTCCGCAGGGTCCAGTCCATCATCCGCCGCGCGTATTCAGGCTGGTTCTGAGAATCCCCGCGAGTCGTCAGGTCGAAAATGATTCCGGTCTGGCCTTCCTGCTGCAGCCCGGCATGGCAGTATCCAATGCCCAGCTGCGTCTTGCCAATTCCCGTCGCTCCCATCACGACAGTCAGAGTCCCGGGAATCAGTCCGCCCCCCAGTGCTTCGTCAAGTCGCGGGAGGCCTGTGGATTGTCGTTGTGCTGTCATAGGGCTGTCGTAGTTGGCTGTGGGAAATTTCGGCCGAATGTCACGTTAAAGTTTCACTCAGCGAAGAAAAACGTGTGAAGCATGGACGACGCA
>JBDKIW010000296.1:0-4692 GCA_039796955.1 Planctomycetota bacterium | reverse complement strand
GTCCTGAATACGAGTGGCGGCCGTCAGAAAACCCGTACGACCATCGGGGGTATCTTCCGGAGGCAGATAGGTCGCCCCGGCAATCGGGTTCCCTTCATTGTCCAGAAACAACGACAACGGCCAGCCTCCACCGCCGCCACTGCCCGCAGCCTGTTGATAAACAATCAGACTGGTCATGTACAAATCATCGACATCCGGCCGCTCTTCCCGATCCACTTTGATACAGACGAAGTGTGTGTTCATGTATTCCGCGATGCGGTCACTCGAAAACACTTCACGTTCCATCACATGACACCAGTAACAGCTGCTGTAGCCTATGGATAAAAACACCGGCTTGTCTTCTGCACGTGCCTTTTCAAACGCTTCAGGCCCCCACGGAAACCACTGGATCGGATTATGAGCATGCATCAGCAGATACGGACTGGATTCTCGTGACAGACGATTGACCGGCCGATTCGCATCTTTTGATGGCGTCGCCTCATCTGCACTGCCATTGCTGTCCGCATTACCCTCTGGCACTGGCATTGGAATGGCTGGCTCGTCAGAGTGCAGCCAATTGCCACGTACCAGCAAACTCACAGTCAGCATCAGTCTGAACAGCGTCAGAAATGCCTGCACGGAAGATCGAGCGTTCATGGTGGGACACCCACTGAAATCAGGAAGCCACGGACCACAGCGTCCGCCAGTTGCCGGAAAATTTTTCGCTTCAACGTTCCCGCAGTGTACTAAAACACCCCGAGAAATCCCTTGAATACACGAAAACTCGGCCCTCATTCATCTCGCTCGTAACAATCGACATAATTCAATTGCTCTGGAGAAACCGCTGAGCCTGCTGAAATCGAGATCACTCCGCCACAATCAGGCAGACTTTCGTTGACCGTTTTTGCCTGCTGATCTACCCCGCCGTGGCAGCTGGAAATCTAAAAAAAAACCATTGAACAACGTCTTCGATCCGGGTGTGTCTCACGGTTTTCCGTGAACGCTCGGGCTGTGTTGCGTCGCAAACAGGCGGTTATCCCTGATCCAGTCTTCCCGAGTGTACGATATGACGGATGTGTCCGTCTCGCGAACCTCCAGCATCGACAACCGAAAGCCCATCTCTGTGATCTCTGTGAATAACATCCATGCCAGATTTTCTACACTCGTCGGACCGTTGAACAACTTCAGTTTGAAATTCTCACCCGTTCGCCGGCAATGATCCTGAAGTGTTTCGTAGAGTGGATCCTGAATGTTGATCAACATGCCATGGTCGTAATGTTCTTTCAGCCATGGTTCGACCTTGTCGTCAAACGTGCCAAACAGAGTGCTGATTTCTCCGTCCCGCTCGACCTCAAAAAAACAGCGAATTCCATATCGGTGGCCATGCGGATTGCTGCACTTGTCCCGCAGCGTCTCGTTCCGGTGAGCGGCGTAGAATTTGTACTCTTTTTGAATGATCATCACTCTTCTCCGAGGGCATGGCTGTTTTCCAGCCAAAGCATATCAGGATTCCTTTCCGTTTTCCCGAGTCCTCCCCGTTCACCAGCTGGGGTTCTCAGAAAACCCCGGTTTTTGCTTCGCCGCTGCTTCCAGAATCTCCTGCAGTCGGTCTGTGGCCGCCTGAATTGTCCAGTGCGATTCGATCGCCGTCTTTGCCTCTATCGCCCTGAATTTGGCTGCCTCGGCCTGCTGTCGCACTTCCCGAATCGCCATCTGCAGAGCTCCTGCGTCGTTCACTCGGCATAACGCTCCCCAGCGCCCGCCTTCCAGAATCTCCGCCGGTCCTGATTCACAGTCACTGGAGATCACTGGTGTGCCGCACACCATTGCTTCCAGCAGGACATTGGGCATTCCTTCAACCAGCGACGGCAGCACAAACACACTGGCGCTGCGATACCACGCGGCAGCGTTCGTCTGAAATCCGGGCAGATGCACCACATCATGCAGTCCGGACTGGTCAATCTGCCGCTGCAACTCTTTCCGATGGCCACCCTCGCCCAACACCGCCAGCCGATAGTCCGTTTGCGGATCTTCCTGCACCAGCCGGCTTACCGCTTCAATCAACAGATGCCAGCCTTTCTCACGGTTCAACCGACCCGCTCCAACGATCCGAAACACCGGACGGCTACCTGTCTCCATCGTCCACCATTGATCCGACACCGCCTGCATTGATTGCTGCTGCAGCTGAACCGTGTCAATCCCATTGTACTGCGTCACGATTCGTTCCGGGGCAATGCCGTAAAACCGGATGGCTGCGTTCCGAGCTCCCTCTGAAACAGCCAGTACCCGTGTTGATCGGTTGTAGAGTCGGTGCAGCAGACGACGCTTGAACCACTGAAACCTTCCTGCCACCGGAGCAAACCCCGTTTCGGGATTGGTAACAATCGTCGAAACGTTCGGTACGCCAATTCGCTGAGCCCCGGCGGCAGTGATCAGCGTCATCAGAAATGTTCGGTCATAACTGACGTCCGCTCGCAGTTCCTGCAGACATGCTGCATAGTCTGCCACGCGACGCGCATGCATCCGACCGGGAAAATACCAACCCCCGCCGCGAACCCGCTCTTCAAAAGCAAAAACAGGTACATCCCCCGGTATCTGATCCAGTAGCGGACCAGATCGATACACCAGATACAGGTAAGGCTCAAATCGCTTCCGGTCCAGATGCTTCAGAATCTGCACCATCTGCCGCTCTGAGCCACCACCATGCATGGCACCAATGGCACACAGAACTCGAATTCGTCGCAGGCTCACTGAAACCCTCCCGCTCAGTACCTCCAATTTGCTTGTCGAGGCTGTCTGCCGCGTCTCTGGTCGCCATTTCCAGGTTCAACACTCTGCTCAGTCTTCACATCTGCCCTGCACCCGAGCAACGGATCTTCAGCACTCTATAGTTCACCAGATTTCGCACCTGGCTCAGGAACCAGGTCCAGCACATCAGCAATCGTCTGCAGTGCCTCTATCAGGAATGAAATGTGTTCATCAAGATCGACGCCCAGATCTGCTGCCCCGCGCACAATATCATCTCGATTCACCGCAGCGGCAAAGGAGGCTGTCTTCATTTTCTTTCGAACACTCTTCGCCGTCATTCCCTCCAGACGGCCGGGTCGCATCAGTGCACAGGCAACCAGAAAACCACACAACTCATCACAGGCGTACAACGCTTTGTCCATCGGGGAAAGACGAGGACAGTCGGTCAGGTAGTCCGCATGCGATTTGATCGCATAGATCACGTCTTCCGGATACCCCTTCGACCTCAGTATCTCCGACCCCTGTAGCGGATGATCCGGAGGGTCAGGCCAGCGTTCATAGTCGAAGTCATGCAGTAGTCCGGTCGTGGCCCATTTTTCCGTATCTTCACCCAGTTTCTTGGCATAGGCACGCATCGCTGCCTCCACCGCAAACATATGCCTCTGCAGTCCCGGATTGCTGACGTACTCTCTCAATAACTGCAGATTCTGTTCGCGATTCATCAACCGACTCCGTTAATCAGGTAATCGTTGAAAGAAATGCCGGCATTCCCACAGGCAGAAATCGAGCTGAGTTTTCTGATGCCTTCGGAACGTCCCTGTGTCACAAACGTCTTTGTCACAGACAAATTGCAGACAGAAAAGTCAGTTCCCCGGGATGCCTCTGAGATGAAATTCAATCTGTGAATTACGGCGTCTGTTCACCCGGACGATTCAGAATTCGCCGGATAATGGCCTGTCGTGATCCCAGTACGATCCCAGTCAGAAAGCCAGCAACATGGCAGGCATTCGCCACATTTCCAAAAATCCCGGTCATACACATCAACATGAAAAACACTGAGTACACCACCTGGTCCTGACTGAGTCCCAAACCCACCTGAGGTTGTGTCCGACCCTTCAACCATGCATACCCAATCAAACCAAACACCACTCCGGACATACCCCCAAACCTCGGACCAGACCACCACAACTCCGCGAGATTGGAAACGATCGCCACGACCAGCACCAACGCTACGAAACGCCATGATCCGCGAACAAACTCAATGTATCGCCCAAGGCCCCACATCCAGTGCATGTTGAAAAAGAGATGCAGTACCCCAAAATGCAGAAAGATCGGCGTCACAATTCGCCAGTACTGACCGCTCTTCAGCAGTCCATTCAGATCCGGCTTTGAGGGATCGCGAAACAACTGCAGAATGAAGTTGTCTGTTGACTGAAAACCAAGCATCGGCTGGATAAACAAGGCGTCCAGTAAAGGTGATTCGTAGTCATTACAGGTTGGAAAAAACAACCCGCCCTCTTTCGACGCCTTCTGCCAGTCCGTCGTGATCAACACCACCAGAATACTCAGACCTGTCAGCAGAACGGTCAATGGAAAACACCGGTACCATACACCATCCCAGCGCTCTCTCAGACGCCGTGCTGCTTTGTCAACAGACACTGATCGACGCTCCTCCACAACGGCCGGCTTCGTTCGAATCGAGGCGATGGCCGCCGTCACTGCGTCAGAATACGGATCGTCCAGGTACGTCTCCAGAACCTGTCGGGCCTGATGACGCTGATCATCATTGATGATCCAGACCGTGTACTCGTCCTGTTCCGGCTCCACCTGATTCAGAATCTGATGCGATGTCAGAAACGCTGACAATCGACTGGCAATCTTCTGATCACTGAATGTGTGCAGTTCTCTCATAATCCAAGATCTGTTCCTGACAGGGAAATCAGGATCCCTCTCGTTGTTGTTGGC
>JBDKIW010000295.1:0-16592 GCA_039796955.1 Planctomycetota bacterium | reverse complement strand
ATTTTTCTGTGCCTGCACTCCAAGGGCCTTTTCGAGTGTCTCGATCAGATGCAGCAGTTCGACGGGCTGATTGTTGCCGATGTTGTAAATGCGATAGGGGGCAGTTGTTCCGTCGTTCCCCGTACTTTCAGATACAGTACCGGGACCGGGGATGGTGTCATTCGTGCGGATCACTCCTTCCACAATGTCATCGATGTAGGTGAAGTCTCGTTTCATGCGTCCATAGTTGAACACATCGATGGGCTTGCCGGCCAGGATGGCTTTCGTGAACAGCCACATGGCCATATCAGGACGTCCCCAGGGACCGTAGACGGTGAAAAACCGCAGCCCGGTTGTCGGAAGGGCAAAAAGATGGCTGTAGGTGTGCGCCATCAGCTCATTCGCCTTCTTTGTGGCCGCATACAGACTGACCGGATGGTCCACTCGGTCTTCGATCCGGAAGGGAATGCTGCGATTGGCTCCATATACGGAACTGGACGAGGCGTATGTCAGATGACGTACCTGATGGTGCCGGCAGGCTTCCAGAATATTTACGAAGCCGACGAGGTTCGATTCCGCATAGGCGTGAGGATTTGTGAGTGAAAATCGGACCCCTGCCTGAGCTGCGAGGTGGATCACAGAGTCGAACTGATGCTGCTGAAACAACCGCTGCATTTCTGTACGATTTTCCAGCGACAGCTTTTCAAAGTGAAATCCGGGCTCACCGGATAGTCTGGCCAGACGATCTGTTTTCAACTGTGGACTGTAGTAGTCATTCAGGTTGTCTATACCGATCACCTGATCTCCACGTTCCAGGAGTCGTTTGGCGGTGTGCATGCCGATGAAACCTGCAGCACCGGTGACCAGAATCTTTGACATGGGAAACGCCTGTATGTCATTGCCAGCAAAACGCGGAATTGAAGGTGGGACAACACCGGCAATCCAGGGCACCTTCACCTGACTCAATCAGTCGCCACACACAAACATGTGGATGCGATGCCAGTAAAAATGATACCTCAATTTGAGCCGGGGAGTGAGAGGAATTTCTGACGGCAAACTGCTGGTTGACGTACAGGTTTGCTGCACGTCCGCCCCCCGACGGTGGTTAGTGGAGGGGGAATCGGAGCAGCTGAGGATATCGCCACGATCCGGGCTGAAAACGGTCACCTGACCGGCATCTGCGTTAAGTCCGCCAAATCCTGAACGACTATTCGGATCGGACTACGATATGATTTCGCTCTGTTTCCAGCGGTCCGGGGAAATCCGACCGGGAGTGCACTCCTCGGCTCTCCCGCCGTTCCAGCGCTGCTGCCGCCATGGCTCGTCCCACAAGGATCATATTCTGCAGTTCCCAGCCAGCCGGTTCGTTCAGATCGCGACGGCAGACGTAATTCGCCCAGAAATCCAGTTGCTGGCAGGCTGCGGCCAGATCCTGTTCGTTACGTACAATCCCGACGCTGCGGCCCATCAGGCTTCGTAGTGAGTTTCTCAGGTCGGCAAGGTCGAGCTGCTCGTGGCTGCGGGGCAATTCCCGGTCTTCCTGCCAGGCCAGTTCAGGCACCGCAAACTGATCCGGCATGCCGAGAGCAGCCTCGGACGCATTTTTTCCGCAACGGAGTCCGAAGACAACTCCTTCCAGCAGGCTGTTGCTGGCCAGTCGGTTCGCACCGTGAAGTCCACTGGAGGTGACTTCCCCCGCAGCCCACAGTCCCTCCAGTGATGTCCGGCCATCAACATCTGTGATCAGTCCACCGATCATGTAGTGCGCCCCTGGTCGGACCGGTACTCGATCTCGTGCCAGGTCCAGCCCGAAGTCCGCACAGACCTTACCGATGTGAGGAAATCGCTGGCGAACTTTTTCCGGCCCGATCGGAGACAAGTCAAGGTACACGCAGGGGTGTGACGTTTTTGCCATCTGTTCGGTGATGGCCTGACTCACCACATCCCGCGGTGCCAGTTCTCCGGCGGCATCATAGTCATGCATGAACCGATAGCCTCGACAGTCCAGCAGATGTGCACCCTCGCCCCGAACCGCCTCGGTAATCAGATGCCGCGAACTGCCCGCGATATACAGGACTGTCGGATGAAACTGCATGAATTCCATGTCGCGCAGGGCGCATCCGGCACGCAAAGCTGCCGCATGACCGTCTGCCGTGGCGATCTGCGGATTGGTGGTCTCACGATACAGTGCACCCGCGCCCCCTGTGCACAGAATCGTTTGCTTGGCCCAGACAAAGGTTCGACCGTGATTAGCGTTCCAGACCAGGGCTCCGCGACACACGTTGCCGTCAGTCAGTAAGTCGATGGTGAAGGTTTTTGGCCAGAGATCGATATGCGGCTGTTCCATCACAAGCCGATTCATGGCACGCATCACCTCCTGCCCCGTGGCGTCACCCAGTGCATGAGCGACTCTCGGATGGCTGTGGCCCCCCTCCAGCGTGAGTGCCAGTTCACCGTTCACACGGTCAAACTGCGCACCAAATGCGATCAGTTCACGGATTCTCTGCGGTGCCTCCTGAACCACGAGGTCGACGACGTCGGGATGACACAGTCCCTTGCCCGCGGCGATTGTGTCGGACACATGACTGGCAAATTCGTCCAGTGGGCCAAGCACTCCCGCAATGCCTCCCTGAGCATAGGCGCTATTGGAATGCTGCAAAGCATCCTTGGTGATGACTACCGTCCTCAGAGACGGATCAATTGACAAGGCCGCCCGAATTCCGGCAATGCCGCCGCCGATGATCAATACGTCCGTAAACAAATGCGGGACGCGTTTCGGGTGCGACGGTACGAGGTAACGCCCAAAGGAGGGAATTCGAATTTGTCGTGAATTCATATCGATGGGGTACTCAACACGAAGCGGAATTAAAGGGGGCGACGCGAAGCGAGACGATCGGCAGGCAATCCGATGAGCTACCGAAGGTGTTTGTTGGGTGCGGTGATTTCGGAGGCTACCCGCGTCCGACAAAAATCAGTCCGGAACAGCGATGCCCGCAATCAGGGAGTTTCCTGAGGTGTCTGCAGAAGTGTAGACAGTGGCAGGAGGTCGTCCATACACCGTTCTGCGGCCAGTCGAGCGACTGCAAAGGCCGGCGCACAGGCACTGACGTTGCGGATGAACATACTCGACAGATCTGTGACGGAGGCAATCCCGCGATCGTTCAGCACGGACAGTGCTTTTTCGGCCAGCCAGCCGCCGCTACCACTGAGAATGACATGCACTTCAGATTGTGCCGCTGCCGAAACATGGCGTCGCAAAGTGGCTAACTGTTCTCGGATGGCTGCGACAATCTGCTGCACCTGACTGTCCGACACAAAGCGAGCAATGGCCAGAATCTGAGTTTCGGTGAGATCCGTGGAATCACAGCAAATCTGATGTGCAAGGCGATTGAGGGCCGCCGAACGCAGCGCCGGACGGCCGTCGGCGGTGTCTGTCTCGTCTGGGTTTTCCGGGATATCGCCCGCCAGCAGATGGACGTCCAACGCTGTTGCAAACAGCTCTGCTGCGACCGGGATCATCCGACTGATTGACACCTCACTGGGGGGCTGCAGCGGCACTCGTTGTACGATTGCGCAGACCGGTGTCCTGCGAACTCCCGTGTACACGAGTTCGGCGGACTGCAGTCGCTGCAGATCTGTTAATCCCGCTGGCATCGGGACACCATCGATCAGCGGAATGATGTCCGTAGTGGTGGAGCCAACATCGATCAGCAGAGCAGGACCGACTGGTACTGCACGCCCGGCCCATGTCGCCAACGCATGCCAATTGGCCGCCGCTGCGAGCTCAGCAAGATCAATTGCATCTTCCGGCTCAGCAAATTCTCCGGATGTCAGCCAGATTCGAACCGGAATCTTCGGATAGACCTCGGTCACGGCTCGAATGATGAACTCAACGCCCTCGGCCCGGGTCTGGAAGCAGTCTGCCAGTTCCGCAGTCATGGTGAGTGCAACGAGATCCGGAACGCCATGCTGGGGCAGACGTAATTCCTGCAGCATCGCGACGAGGCGTTCAGGACTTTTCCAGATCGCAAAAGGAACGGAGCGTGATTCTCCGTCCGCTGTGGCCGCCTTGATGTTCGCTCCGCCAATATCAATGCCAAGAACCTGCACGGCGACTCCGTCTGGTAAACAAAAAAGGAATCTTTAAAAAACACCAGCGATCCGACGACGATCGACTGAGCGTGAGGCTCCACATGCCCTGGCGTGTCACTCAAGCGCCTCAAGACGCCCGCAGGCCGCATATCCAGCCCCTGATCAGCCCTGCGTAAAGTTTCGACCAGACCTCCGGGCAACGCAACTGCGAGTCCAGTGGAATTTCGAAGTGTCCGGGAATGTCCCGACAGAAAGACAGTGACGCTGCTTGTCCGGCAGTTCAACACGGGGCATTATAATCAACTCTCCCCTGCCCCGTCGCCGCGCTGCTGGTTTCCCGGAAGTTCTGAAAAATCAAAGACGCAGAATTTGCCGCACAAGCAGGGGCTCGGCGCGTCATCCGCCCTTCGCCAGGCTGCTCAGATACGGATTTCGCCGAACTTAACGGTTTTACCGAAAATGCTGCCGTTTCGCGTTTGATTCTCGTCCGATAACTCCGGCAGAGCTGGTGTTTACAGGAACCCCCATGCTGGCCTGCAGCCTCTGCGGCTCAGTCGTTCCGGTGTCGGACGCCAGCCAATTCTGTTGGTTCTGCGGGACTACCGCTCTGTTCTGAAACTCCGAGTGTCATTATGCGATCACCCCGCTGCTTTTTGACTGCAATAACTCTGTTGGTCGCTTTTGCGAACGCAATCAGTGCCACAACAGCAGAAGAAATCTCCTGGGCGACAGACCCCGAACAGGCATTGCAGGAAGCAGCGGATTCCGGCAAGCCTGTTTTGATGCAGTTTACGGCTTCGTGGTGCGTTTACTGCAAGCGTATGGAGAAGAGCACATTTACCAGCGAAGAGGTAGCAGAACGCATCAGCGAAGATTTTGTCGCGGTACGTGTAGACGCTGACAAGCACAAGGATCTTGTGAAGGATCTGGAAATCAAGGGATTGCCTGCCATTCTGGTGGTGTCGCCGGATCTGGAAATTCTGCATCGCATTTCGGGGTTTCAAACCGCGGAAGCGCTGATGACGGAACTGGACAAGGCAGATCGGGCTGCATCAGGCACCCGGACTGACGCGACTCGAGTAGCGAGAAACTCGGCATCTGAGACGCGTGCGAAGACGACGCGACCCACATCATCGCGAGTTGTTCCCTCGGCCGCCAAACGCTCTCAGCCGAATACGACGAAACCGGTCGCTGAGACGGCCGGAAAAACGGTTCGCCCCATCAGCCGACCGACCGTGCGCGACACTCGGGATTTACCCCGACTGACGACGGACAGGGAAGCTGCAGAAACCGATGCTCAGGATCCCGAACCAGCGGGATTTTCTGACAACGTCGAATCTGATGATCGGGATGCTGAGCCGCGAACACCGGCAAAGAAGTCGGATGTCCCTCGACGCTCATCGACCGTCGACACCCGGCAGAAGAAGACAGATAGCCAGCCGAAGTCGTCGGCTTCCGAACCGGCCTTCGGCGGAATGTCTCTTGTGGCCGCTGTCAATGACCGTACGTTGACGCAGGGGGTTGCGGACTTCCAGATGCGTTGGAAGGGGCAAATTCTGTACTTTGCCTCGTCCGAGGAATTGAAGGAATTTCGATCCGAACCGGAACGGTACTGGCCCATGCTCGATGGGATGTGCCCCCTGACCCTGCTTCGGACAGATGAAAAGGTACCCGGTAAACTGGAATTTGCAGCACTGTTTCGCAAACGCGTCTGGCTATTTGCCAGTGAAGAAGACATGCGGGAATTTGTTACGTCACCAGCGGACGTGTCGGACGAGGTCGCTCGGCTGACAGCGAAGTAGTGGCCACGGGACGCTGTTCTGTAGAATTCTGCGAGGCCCTTGGCGGCTGGGATGAGTCCCGGCAGGTGCTGCGCGAGCCCGATTTTCTGCGGCATTCCGGCGAGGTGAACGGCAGCGGAAACGGTACGTGGCAAAAGGCGGGTTACGGTTTCGACTTTCGACAGTTGCGTTGAAGACCGTAGAGCATGCTCTTTAAGAGACCATGATTGGTGCCGGCTCACATTAGCCTTGTTGTTGACGTGTGACACGGAAGCCATTGTTGAATGGTTTGAATTGTCCGCAATCGCCATCTTTGTTCTTGCCTTCTGTGAGTTCTTCGATAGCATGCGATGTGGCGATAAAGGGTTATCCCTTACGTGATAATTTCCTGACGCGGACTACCGGCGGTAGCTGCGCTGCGTTTGTTGGTCCGTTGTCGCAACGGGAGGATTCGTGAAGACTGTGCTTTTGATGCGACATGCTGAAGCGTCCGAGCCTCAATCTGGTCAGACCGACTTTCAACGCGTCCTGACGCCAGCCGGTCAGCAAATGGCCCGAAAGACAGCTGACCTGGCCAGCACGGCGGGGCTCAGTCTGGACCGTATCATCGCCTCAGCGTCTGTGCGCACGGCTCAAACTGCAGAGATCATGGCGTTGGGAATGGCTCCCGCTGTCCCCATCGTTCTGCGGGACGAACTGTATGCAGCGCCGGCAGAACAGTTCGCGGCTGCCTTGCCATACCACTGCTTTCCCGATGAATCTTCCGTTTTAGTTGTGGGACATAACCCGGGAATCGCGATGCTGATGTGCCATTGGGCTCAGCGAGTGACACCGGTACCTCCGGCAACGTTGATGGTGTTTCAATTCTCTGTACCGGACTGGGATCAGGTTCCCGGCAGTTCGGGGCAACTGCTGCATCTGTTTTCAGATGGCCAGAAGGCCCTGTGACGACGGTGTGCAACATGCTGACTTTCCAGCGCATTTCGGACGGGACTTGTGATTTCTCCAGTTCGTGGAACGCGACAAAACTGAAGGTTAGTTGATCGCCAACAGCGACACCGATTTTCGGTCCAGACAACTCTGAATCAGTCCGGGAGATCGACTGAGAAATCGTTTGTCCGAGGCGGCAGTGGAACTGCCCGCTCGGTGTGCTTCCTGCTGAAAATGCACACAAATGCAGCTTGCTCCCCAAGTGTCCTGCGAGGCCGTGGATTCTGAAAAACTTGCCGCGGTGGCTTTGTCACTGGCGCCGGGTGTCGGCCCCCGATTGCAGTCCTGCCTGTTGCAGCGATTCGAGTCCTGCCGGGCGATTTTCAGTCAAACGCATGACGCGTTGCTGCAAGTGGATGGAGTCGGGGAGAAGACGGCCGACGCGATTCTGGCCCCTGATCTCCATGCGCGGGCCACCGACATGATTCGTCAGTGTGCGGCTGAAGGGGTACAGATCCTGCTGCACGGTGAGTCCGGGAGTTATCCGCAGCGGCTTCGTGAAATCTGCGATGCACCTCGCGTGCTGTATCAACGTGGTGTACTGTTGCCTCAGGACCAACTGGCTGTCGCTATTGTTGGCTCGCGTCGTTGCTCAACCTATGGGCGCCGGCATGCAGAACGGCTGGCAGCACAGTTGTCTCGTTCCGGGTTGACGATTGTCAGTGGACTGGCCCGAGGAATTGACCTCGCTGCGCATCAGGGAGCGCTGACCGCCGGTGGTCGGACACTTGCTGTGCTTCCCGGAGGTGTGACGACCGTTTATCCGCCGGAACACGACAATCTCGCCCGGGAGATCTCTGAGCAGGGGGCCGTTCTGAGTGAGATGCCTCTGCATCAACGGATTCTTCCGGGGCTTTTCCCGCAGCGTAATCGGATTATCAGTGGACTCTGTCTGGGTGTGATTGTGATCGAGGCGGCGCGAAATTCTGGTGCACTTTATACGGCCAGGCACGCAGTCGAACAGGGGCGAGACGTGTTTGCTTTGCCCGGGCCAGTGGACAGTCTGGCCAGCGCGGGCTGTCACGAATTGATCCGGGATGGTGTCACACTTGTCCGGCATGCGGATGATGTCCTTGCCGCGCTGGGGCCACTTCCCAGCCCGGCCAGCCCTTCAACAAGTGTGACAATTCATTCTCCCAGAGAACTGAATCTGAACGCGATCGAATCCCGGGTTCTGAATCAAATCACCCTTCAGCCCGTTCCCATTGACGAGGTTCTGCGTTCGATGTCGGCAGAATCGTCGCAGGTACTGGCCACACTGACGGTCCTTGAGGTTCGCCGGTTGGTGCGGCGACTTCCCGGGAATCTGATCGTGCGCTACAGTTAAGCCATCAGCGTCTGTCGCCGTTGCTCATGCTCGGGGTTTGGCGAATCATCATCCCAGTATCGGCAGGCTCAGGCTGGAGCCGGCCTGTACCTCACGGGTAACGATCGCTCCGATCAGCGTGGTGCTGGTGCAGTCGTGAATCTCGATTTCTGCCAGCGAGCCGGTTAGTCGCGGGTTTCCGTCAAACACGACAATCCGATCACACTCAGTCCGTCCGGTCAATTGCATCGCCAGTCGTGTTGCGTCGACCGAAGCATGCTGCATCGATTGTGGCTCAGCGATTCCGGTGTGCTCGGCGTGGCCGCGTCCGTCATCGTGATGATGATCATGATTGTGGTGGTCGGCTGAGCTGTGTGCGGAGTGGTGGTGTTCGCTGGTGGTTCCGAGTGTCACCAGTGACGCTGCATCCGCAGGCAATCCTTCGCGAGCGGCACGTCTGGAGGCCGACTTGCTGGGCCCTTCCACCAGAATAGTCACCCGTCGCCCGATGAATTCGGCATTGTCTTCTTCAGAAATCCGATTCTGCAATTCCAGCATTTCGTTGTTTCGGCGTCGTTTGACGTCTTCTGAAACATCGTCTTCGAAAAGTTCGTCAGCCTTGGTACCAGTGCGTGGACTGTATTTGAAGATGAAGCTGTTCTTGAAACGAAATTCGCGGATGAGGTCCATGCTTTTTTCGAAGGACTGTTCGCTTTCACCGCAAAAGCCAACGATGAAGTCACTGGAGACAGCACAGCCAGGGATCAGTTCCCGGATTCTGTGCATCATGTCCCGATAGTCTTCGACCGTGTATCCGCGTTTCATTCTTTTCAGGACATCATCGCAGCCGGACTGAGCCGGGACATGCAGATACTTCATGACCTTCGGCAGGTCGCGGACGGCCTGCAGCAGATCATTTCCCATGTCTTTCGGAAAACTGGTGATGAAGCGAATTCGCTGAATACCGGAGATGTCGTGCAACTGGTACAGCAGGTCTGAGAGTCGTACCAGACGCCCGTTTTCGGTGTACTTGTAGCTGTTGACTGTTTGTCCGAGCAGCGTAATTTCGCGGACACCCTGATCGGCAAGCACTCTGGCTTCCTGCACGATGTGGGCCGGCGGACGACTTTGTTCAGGCCCCCGTGTGGCTGGAACGACACAGTACGTGCAGAACTTATCACAGCCGATCATGATTCGGACGAAGGCCTGAAAGGGCGTCGGCCGCATCTCGGGATCACGCAACGGATCATAACTTTGAAAGCTGTCAGAGACCTCGTCACGTGAACCTTCACGGCGGCCCAGGCTGACGGCTTTTCGGTGAGAACGTTCCTGGGCTTCTCGCGTGTCCCGAATCATTGCCGGGATTTCTGCGAGCTGACCGGTTCCGACAACGATATCCACGTGGGGAGCCCGCTGGAAAATGAGATCCTGATCTTTCTGGGCCATACAGCCAATCACTCCAATCACCTTCTGCGGGCGATTGCGCTTGCTGTACTTGAGTCTTCCGAGGGCACTGTAGATCTTGTGTTCGGCGTGCTCCCGAACGCTGCAGGTGTTGAACAGTACGGTATCGGCGTCTTTGGGGTTGTCAGTCAGTTGATAGCCGTCGCGGCGGAGGGCTGCGACGACTAATTCGCTGTCCAGCATGTTCATCTGGCAGCCAACAGTTTCGATGTAAAGCCGACCATTGTGTGATGGACTGGTGGCTGGGATGCTGTCGGACATAGTTGATCTTAGTGGGACAAGTCGGGATTGCAGATGGCTGCGGTGCCAGTTCCCGACAGTGTTGTTAACGCGGCTTGCGGGAAGTGCCGCGGGTCTTGTGCAGGGGACTGCGCAGAACAGCGGACCCGGCTTCGAGATTTATCCGGGTCCGCCGCGCTGTGAACTGTTCGTCAGGGTTCAGGATTGAACGCGTTCCATGTACTGACCGGAACTGGTGTCAATCTTGATACGGTCACCTTCCTTAATAAAGGCCGGGACCTGCACTTCCGCACCGGTTTCCACGACCGCAGGTTTGGTGACGTTGGTGGCTGTGTTACCGCGGGCCGCTGGTTCTGTGTAGGTGACGGTGAGAATCACCTGCATCGGTGGACTCATGGTGATCAGCTGACCATTCCAGAACAGCAACCCGACTGTAGCGCCTTCCATCAGCCACCGCATGTCATCCTGAACAACTGCGGCGGGCAAGCTGTGCTGCTCAAAGGTGGTATTGTCCATGAAGACGTAGTGGTCGCCGTCACGATACGAGTAGACCCCGTCGTTGCGGTGAACGTCTGCTGTTTCCAGCGAATCGCCGTTGCGGTAGGTCTTTTCGAAAAGTGAGCCCCTGAGCAGGTTGCGCAGTTTTGTGCGATACAGGGCCTGCCCTTTTCCGGGCTTTACGAAATGGCATTCCAGCATTTCGTAGGGCTCATTATCGATCTGGACCTTGACACCTTTTTTGAATTCTCCGGCGGGAATCGTGCCCATTTGCAACTGCTTCTGTGAGTCTGTAGCGCTGCCGGATCCTGAGTCTCTGGTTTCCACATTTGACACTGAGGTTTTGCCGACGGAACAGATTCTCGTGTGGACGGCAAAGCCTGATACTCTTCCTGAATCAGCAGGTGAGAGATGTCAGAGGAATCAGAAATCAGCTTCCATGCAGCCAATGAAATCTGGCGACCCGCCACGAATGTGGCCCCTCAGAACGCCAAAACCAGTCCATAGCGTAACGAAAACTGTGCTCCGAGTGAATACTTGCGACTCAGAATCCGACAAATGCGCTCGTAGCCAGCGTCCACGGTTACTGAATTCATTGAAGATTTGCGTGGAAAACCGGTTCGACACGGAACGGAATCGACTTCTGACTGATTCGTGATCACCGACAGCGTTTGGGCGACCTGCCCACCGGACTACCATTTTCGCCCGGTTTGCTGATTTCCGCAGGATCACGGATCATGGCTGCCCCCGACTTTTACCGAACCAGAAGGCGTTCATATACGCTGCCACCTGGTACTGTTTTCGGCGTGTAGCCGGGTCTTGGTTTCCCATTAACCACGTGACCGTTTATCATCACGAATGGTCTGGTATTGGCAGTTTTCGCTCTGTGCTGCACACCGAAGAGCCAGCGCCAGGTCTCAGTTTCCTGATCGAATCCCATTTTTTCTCTCGGGAGTTGCTATGTCCACCACTGTTTCAGGGCAAACAGCGTTTGCTCCATCGGTTGCCGCGTTTCTTTCCACTCCTGTTCACAAGTCGTACTATGGTGGACGTTGGGTCGAAGCTGCAGACGGGCAGACCTTTGATGTGCTCGATCCGGGTGCCGGGACGAAAATTGCCACTGTGACCAGCCTGAAGAAGGCTGATGTGGATAAGGCGGTCGATGCTGCCGCTGATGCGTTCACCAGCAGCGGCTGGGCTTCAATGCAGGTCGCCGAACGTGCTGCCCGGCTGCATCGCATCGCTGATGCTGTCGAAAAACGCCGACATGAGTTCGCACAGGTGGAATCCCTGGACTGCGGAAAGATCTATTCTCAGGCCGAAGCGGATGTGCAGAACTTTATCGATACCTTTCGGTACTTCGCCGATTTGTCACAGGCGGTGAATTATCGTCAGGTCATTGCCGTTCGCCATCATGAAGCGTGGGTTGCACGTCATCCGTGGGGACCCTGCGGGTTCATCATTCCATGGAACTTTCCATTTCTGCTGGCAGGTTGGGGGCTTGCTCCGGCACTGGCTGCTGGCAACACTTGCGTCCTGAAGCCTGCCGAAGATACCCCGCTGTCAGCGCTGTATCTGTGCCGCGTGATCGAAGAACTGGATCTGCTTCCCCCCGGTGTTCTGAACGTCGTGACCGGCTACGGTGAAACGGCGGGAGCAGCCGTATCGCAGAATCCCCGCTTCCGCCGGATGAGCTTCACCGGTTCTCCGGAAGTTGGACGCATGGTGGCCGAAGCTGCGGGCCGTAATCTGATCCCGGTGAAATGTGAACTGGGTGGAAAAGGCGCGGCTGTCGTGTTCAACGACGTGGATATTCCGGAAACCGCTCAGAAACTTGTCGATGCCATCACCTTCCACACAGGTCAGGTCTGCTGCGATGCCACACGCTGGCTGATTCAGCGAGATATCTACGATGACTTTGTGTCGGAGTGTGTGGCCCGAATGAAGTCTGTTCAGATTGGCTACCAGTTCGATGAAGGGGCCCAAATGGGCCCGGTGGTCAACGCAAAGCAGCGCGCTCGCGTGCTCGGATATCTGCAAAAGGGCGTGGCTGACGGGGCTGACCTGATCCTTGAGGGTGGCGAGGCACAAATCGCCGGAAAGCACGGTTTCTATGTGAAGCCAGCTCTGCTTGCCGGTTCGCTGAATAACGTGGCTGCACGCGAAGAAATCTTCGGGCCAGTTGCGTTCCTGGCCCCGTTTGCTTCCGAAGAAGAGGGAATTCGGCTCGCCAATGATACCGACTACGGCCTTGGGAACAGTGTCTGGTCCCGTGACCTGCAACGATGTGCCCGTGTGGCCGAGGCCTTCCGATCCGGAAATGGGTG
Organism: Planctomycetota bacterium; assembly: GCA_039796955.1. Taxonomy (GTDB): domain Bacteria; phylum Planctomycetota; class Planctomycetia; order Planctomycetales; family Planctomycetaceae; genus SXXK01. Next base: position 3,915 of record JBDKIW010000295.1, on the reverse strand, counting down.
GATCAATGCTCATAACGTCATCGTCCACGGTGTGCCTTATGGTGGCATCGGGAAAAGCGGCATGGGCGGCGGCGTGGTCAGTCCGGACACGCTGAATGACTACCTTCGCCCCATCTCCGTGGTGCGGCCGTTGCAGTAAGCCGGATGTCCCCGTCGTGGGGCACCTGAAATGTGTTATTTTAACTCACCTCCCCGGCCTCCGATGGCGCCGGGGAGGTGATCTGACAAACTCGGCATTCACTGTCCGAGAAGCCGTGTTGCTGGCGTGTTCTCCGCCCGCTTTGGCAGTGGCCAATTTCTTCACTGGCCGGCCTTCTCTGACTGCCCTGCCCTGCGATTGGCCAGTGTCTTAGCCCGCGTGGCAGTAAGGTCGCGGCACAGAGGTGCAGGCGGTGGAGTTGACTGATACGGCCAATGAATCAGTCGGTTGTCCGGCGTGTCGGGGCCAGGTAGCGTTTTTGTCTGGCACGAATCTTCTGTCGCACGATCAATCTGAAGTCGCGATAGAACACACTGAGAAGTTGAGACCGCTGGGAAACTCTCGCCTGAGCCGTGGTCATTCGCCGCCAACTCAGTTCGCCAGCCACCAGTGCGATAGCGACAATTCCAGTGATGAGCAACGCAGCCCAGCGCATGTCCGGATCGAGAGATTCTGCGGTTCGGAGTTCCCGGGCCAGCACTGGACCCCGTGGAAGCCATGCAACAAGGCAGGTAGCCACTGCCGAGCAGGCTGCCAGCAGGAATGCGCCGCGCATCGCCCTGTTGAGATGCTGCAGAAGTCGCCTGAGTAGTTGCTGTCGATGCTCCAACAGCCGTTGCAGCAGGTTTAAAAACGTTGTAGCCGGCACTGGATCCTGCTCAGCAGCCGTGGGCGCGGCTGACGGTGCCCCTGGGGCAAGAATGCGAAACAGTGATGCCTGTGATAACTCCTGCAAAGTGTGCCGCTGCCTTCCAATAAACATGACAACTGCAAGTATCAAAAAGGTGTAGGTGAGCGCCTCGGCAGGAGGCATTGCGCTGCTGAATTGTCCCTCTGTCAAAACCAGATCCGCCTGCACCAGACAAAGGATCAGCAGGCCACCCAAATGCCTCAGCGAGAGTATGACCAGGGCCAGCATGACCAGCAAAACTGACCACTGAACGTCCGGAGAAAACAGATTCAGTACAACAGAAGCTGACAGTGTCATGCACAGCAGTTGTACCGCTATTCCTCGCAGCAGTGACCACGCTGGACCGGGCGTCTCCTCGGCAAAATCCAGCTCATGGGGTACGCCGGCGGGCTCCATGAGATCCTCGGGCCACGTCGTCATAGTGAGCTTCCTCGTCCTGCAGAAGTGCGTCCGGTTCGAGCAAGGTCCAGTTCAGCAAGGATCATTCGGATTGCCTGCTGTTCGCCTGAGAACGCGATACTGACACCCGCCTGCCGCAGAGCACCCTGCAATTGTTCCGCCAGTTCTCGGCAACGCATCTGCTCGGCGACCAGTAGCAGATCCTCGGGAGCATCGCTGACGATTTCCACAGACGCACGTGATGGGCGGCGAAATGAAGGAGTGGGACAAACGACAGCCACGCGATGGTGACGAGCTCGCGCTAATCGCAGTGCCGGCATCAAATGGGAAATGCTGTGAGTGTTTTCGAGAAGGTCTGAGCAAATGACGAACAGTTCATTGTCCCGGGCATGGGCGACTGCATTCCTGATCGCGTCGGCCAGTAGTTCCAGTCTTGTAACCCCATCGTGAAAGCCGCGTCCTCGAATTGAGACGACCGGGGTCAGCCATGCCAATCCCTGCTGGCTGAGGAAATGTTGTGTGAATGTGGCGAGTAGTGCGTCGTCCTCGATCAACTGCACGTGACGCAGTGGCGGCATAGCGTACAGATGACTGAGAACTCCTGCCAACTGACAGCGTTCGTAAAAGTGACGACGACGCCATGGCAGCCATGGAGACCAGAAGGTGGGAACCCGGTTGTATCGAGCATCCAGCAGTTCCGGAAACTGCTCTCGACAAACATTCATGGCCGTTTGCTGCAGCAGTGGTGTGAGACGATCCGGAAGCGGCGCGGGATTGACAGAAAAATCCGCCAGATCCTGCAGGATCCGCAGGAATCCACGCTCACCGGCTACGGGGGCTCTCCGCTGCATGCCGCGTTCATCGAATGTAGTAAGCCCGACGAGGTCACCGCTGGAAATCGCTGAGCGAGCGACGCTGGCGGCGACATAGGTGATCTGGTCAAGGAGTCGTTCACCGAACCCGCCGATTCTCGTGCTGATTGAGCCATCGACGAAAAGTTGCACTCGTATCGGGACCTCGGATTCATACTGTCGTGTCATCAGCCGATCACGCCGCGCGGAAACCTTCCATGCGATGGATTTCGGGGGGTCACCTGCGACGTATTCTCGCAACTCCAGTAATTCACCACCCATACCAGCTCGTTGCAGGCGGTGGATCCCATGCTGCGGCAGTGAATTGCTGCGTTTGATCAACGGGCGGTGTTCACCAGCTTCCACCCATGCCGGCAGGACTCGAAACACCTGGGGACAGGGAACAAATCGCTCGGCACGAAAGAGTCCCTGAGGATCCTCAATCAACAGGCGGAATCCCGGCAGGCGAATCTGGCCCGCTCCACAAATACGCGCTTCGTAGCGAAAGACGGTTCTTTGAAAGTTTGACAGGATTCGGACCTGATGTCCGTTATTCACGACGGTCGCGTTTTCAGGAATGCTGTCGCGGATCCGTATTGGGGGGCTCATCCGCCCTTTCCGCATCGTCAGGCGAACTTCAACGGTGATCAGTCTCCCCGCCTGAAGCGTGCTGAAGTCTTCGGATCGGCCGTTAACACTCCGCTCAAACTGCAACTGACCATAATGCCGCCACAAACGCCACGAGAACCAGAGCCATTCTGCCATTAGCCAGACGAGGACCGTCAACGATAACACCGCCAGCCCGGTTTGACCTCGCGCCAGTCCCAGTGTCGCACCAAGCAGTCCTGCTATTGTCATCCAGCGACCGGCGACTGTCATTGGGCTCGGTCCTGTACCACCGGTACCGCACGGATCAATTGCTGGATGGTGGTTTCAATCGTTCGGCCATCCATCTCGGATTCAGGTTTCAGTATCAGACGATGACTGAGCACAGGGCCGCAGACCTGCTGCACATCTGCGTGAGTCACATAGGCACGACCATTCAGCAGTGCGTGAGCACGGGCGGCTTTCAGCAGACTGATCGCTGCTCTCGGACTGCCGCCGAGCGCCAGATCGGGATTTCGTCGACTTTGACGTATGAGATCCACAATGTATTCAAGCAATTCGCGTGATGCATACACGGTGTCGAGGCCGCTGCGTATCTGAAGAATCTCTTCAGAGGTCGTGACCGATGCAGGGACTGTCGCCTGGCGACTGTGCAGCTCAAGCATCTCGACCTCCTGCTGTCTCTCCGGATAGCCGACGTGAATACGAAACAGAAACCGATCAAGCTGCGCTTCGGGAAGACGGTAGACACCCTCCTGTTCAATGGGGTTCTGCGTCGCCAGAACCATGAAAGGGTCTGGCAGTGGCAACGTTCGCCCTTCGATAGTGACCTGTCGTTCCTGCATCGCCTCCAGCAGCGATGACTGAGTCCTGGCGGGGGCCCGATTCAGTTCGTCTGCCAATAATAACTGGCAAAATACGGGACCGCGTCGCAGTACAAATTCATTGGTTCCCCGGTCAAGCACCTGCGTCCCGGTCACATCTGACGGGAGCAAATCCGGCGTGAACTGGATGCGTTCGAAGTGAATTCCAAGCACCGCTGAGAATGTGCGGCAAAGTGTCGTCTTCGCCGTCCCGGGGACTCCCTCCAGCAGGACATGACCGCCGGCAAGCAGTGCCATCAGCAATTGATCAGTAACACTACCGAGCCCGACAACAACCTGCTCGAC
>JBDKIW010000294.1:0-6181 GCA_039796955.1 Planctomycetota bacterium | reverse complement strand
CTCCTCAGCAGAGCTCGTCTCCGTTTCGTCTGACACAAGATGATAGATCACATTTGGACAACGCTCCGTGCGAAGTCCCAAACATCCAATTCAGAGCGCCTACCAATTCTGGGGAACTTCAGGAGATGTCAATTCTGGAGCGTCACCCTTGCCAGCCAACTGCGACGGATCGCTGCTCAAGTTGCCTTGCGACACATCAAACGGAGTCTGTGCTGTGAAGTAAGTCCCATGAGGTGCTGCAGGTTCCCGAGACAGTTGACTCGCTGATTCTGAGCTTCTGAAGGGAACCGTGCGACGAATTCGGAGAAGCACAGATCGAAGCCAAGGCAGAGACGTCGACGCGATGCAGATGAGTTTAAGGACGAGGCTGTTCAGTTGATGCTGGACGGCCGGGCCATTCAGTTCAGTCGGTAGTGGAGCGGTTGGGGCTGGCCAGTGCGCTGCTGCTGTACCGATGGCCGACTTCAAATTTAACGTGCAACAGGTGCGTGACGGAATGGGCATCAAGTTCCCGTGGTTCGTTCTCGCCTGTTTGGGACCGGCAGGGGTAATTGGAACCGCGCTGCGGTTCGGCGGGTGATGTTCGCTGTGGGGCCAGTGCTTTGTGGGGTGTGTTGCTGATGGTGGACCGTCCTGGCGTCTGTCCGACAGTGGAGCCAAGGCGGGGCGTGAAACGCAAAAAAGCCGTTCGACTTGCTCAGTCGAACGGCCTTTCCATGTGACGAGTCGGGATGAGTGCGCTTCGTTTGAACCCGTGGCCGGGTTTGTCGCGGACTATGTTGCGGCAGCGATCGAGTGCCGAGACACTGACTTGCATCTACTGCGACATGAGGCCGGATGCGTGGGCGCATGATGCTTCCGAGGTTCGCGCGGAAACGCGGGCTGTTGGCAGAACGACCGCCGTAACCGGGCACGCGCCAGTTCGGTTCCCATATCAAAAACACCGGATCGCCTGCTCCGGTTCACGGCATTGTTCGGCTTTTTGCCTTACGGGTGACGATAGCAATTTGGGTGTCTTCCGGCCAACCTAGTATTCGCAACTCCGCTGCAACGACTGCCGGGAACTGCGAGAGTTTCCACAACACTCGTATCCGCTCGGGCAGCTGCGACTGCAGCTGCCGGAAATCTCTTGTATTGCTATGCCGAGCGAGAAACAGGGAAATGGCTGCCACGTACTCCGCCTTCCGCGCTCCACTTAGGAAGAGGAACCGCCCAGCATTGCTGAACTGTCCGCTCGCAAGCAGAGCTCTGCCCAACAATTCAAAGTAGTCCGTATCGTACCCAGCGCCATAACAACTTCCGGAAAGTAGACGGACTGCCCCTACCGCGTCACCGGCCCTGAGTAGCTCCCGGGCCCGAGCACGTTTCATGGGGTTCGGGAAGCCGCCGCGATGGCGCATGCCTTCCTTTCCAGCCGAACGACAAAGATCACCCGGCAGCGGCGAGTGAATTTCAATACCAAACGGCGCACCACCGCTGCTCGGAGTGCATCTTTTGGTTATGCCCTTTTCGAACGACGCGGCATCCGCGTGGTTTTTACCCCGGACGTGGCGCGGCCTGACTGTACCAGCCAGTCGTTAACTCCGGTAAATTGTAACCACGGCCACTGGAATAGCCAGTGAGTGGCAACCATCAACAGTGCTGCGCAGAACGCAGAAACAATTAACACGGGAATGGCCATATCTCGAAGCCATGGCCAAGTCCATTGAAATTGTTGAGTTGGGTCCGTGTATTGCTGCAATTCGTATGTGACAAGTGATCCGGTGAGGAGACCGCCGATGATGATAATGACCCGTTGAACAACAAGTATTGTCGCAAGTCCAGTGGCGCATGAGCTGCAGAGCGGAGTCTCAACATCGGTTACAGTGTAATGATGCTGTTTGGCGAAGAGTCCGGTTGTCTTCTCGTATCGCATTCCGCGGACCATGCAAGAGTGATCAGCGTCAGGCAATCCGCACTTCGCACAGGCGGCAGGCGCAACGATCGAGTTGCGGTCAAACATAGAGATAACTGTAGGGCATAACGGCACCGTTCACCGGGCCGCGGCGAACGATATTGATTTCAGAAGCCGCGCGGCCCGCGGCTCCTTGGGCAACGGTTTGTTCGCCGCGTTTGGCGTTTCGCGACGGCATTCAGATGACGCCGTATTCTATCTCCTCTCGCATCGTGGACCAGCACGCCGCCGGATCGCGGAAACACTTGCTGTCAATTTCAAGCATCCGTATGTTGAATAATGAAGCTCGTTCAGCGTCGGGCAGATCGTCGGGTATATCCCATTTGTTGACGAGAGCAAACGTGCGGAGCATTTGTGAGAACGACGAGTTTATGAACGACAGACCGTTGTGATCATAGAAATGGACGTGGCCATCCTGTGGATCGACGACAATCGGAATATCGACATCGTTTCGCCCCAGTTCGAATACGAGTCTGTTGTCGAACGTCTTTGGAGTGCAGTTGAAATCAAACGCGTATTTTACGCCGACACATTCGAGATCGAGAGGCGTTCCCTGTTGGCCAATCAATTCGAGGACTTGCTGTCGATTCATCGTGATCCTTGGAGCGGCGAACGAACGCCATCAGCGGATGGCGGGAAAAGAGTATCCATGTCAAGTCGCGAACTACCGCCATTCCGCTGCATGGCATTGTTCGCAGCGCTTATGGACTAATCATCCACCCAGCCCATACCGTGGCATGCCGTACAAAGAAAGGAATGAGACCCCACGTTAAGCCAGCCGCGAGCAGAGCACATTGAACAGTTTACGGCGCTGGACGGGCGACGTGGAAGCCACGCAGCCAGTTCGGGTGTCCGTTTTGCGGCAATCGCTATCGCTTCAACCTTTCTGGGCCCATCGGGTATGTGCTCAAGTGAATCACACCATAGGTATTGAGCCCACACTTCTCCGTTTGCATCAATATAGTCGAATCCTCCTGGACCACCCCAGAGGCAGTGACCAATGAATTCGTGATTGCTTTTGGCAGAAGCTTCCCTGGCCGACTGCACCAATTCGGAGACGGCTTTACGGACTGAGATTGGCATCGGACCGAGCAATAGTGGCATCTGTCTCTGCTGAGTGGCGAACAAATATTCGACCGCGGAACTGCGGTAAGATTCTGCCGGAGTTTCGCGGTCGAATCTGGAGATGTCAATTCTGGAGCGTTACTCTTGCCAGCCAACTGCGACGGATCGCTGCTCAAGTTGCCTGGCGACACATCAAACGGAGTCTGTGCTGTGCCGCAAGTCCCAAATCCGGCTGACTGTCCGCAACAACCTTACCCGAAGGCCCCAAAACCGGAGAGCCACGGTTTTTGTTTTCCCAAAGAAAGCGGGCGTTCGAACGGTGTGGTGGAGTAGAGAGCACAGGGATCGCAGGTGATGACGAAGAAGCCGGTTGGTAACGCAGGTCACGGTGATCTCAACTGAGCCACGCCACCAGCGTGATGATCGCAAACAGCCCGCCCAAGCCCATTTGGAGTAGTCCCATGGCACGCATGCTTCGGCGAAACTCAACGCCACGAAGAGTAGATCTGGCAACTTCGCGAAGTTCTTCTGCCGGCACGAACACACGCATAAAAGCCCTCGGGCGAGACGCGAAGAACCATGTTGTGCAACCAATCAGAAAAAAGCCGCATGCCGCTGCGAATCCGGTTTCAATGTTATCGCTCATGGGTGGCATAGGGAGTTCGCTTGAAGGTTTGTCGGTTGCTATGAGCGTCATCGCGTCACGCGTGCCAATTCAGTTATGTTGCCTGGTCCTGTGTCGATGTCAGAAACTGCCCGAGATATATCTTCGCAATGCAACAGGACCAAACGGCGTTGAGCAGGTTTTGTTGTCAAGTGCACGGCTGACCGTTGTCACATGCATTTCACATTGCTGAGCAAGTTCCGACAATTGAATTGAGTGTCGTGTTTGCGGAAAATCCGGCAAATGCTCGATCAAAACATCGGTCACTTTTTGCAGTGTGGAACGACGCACGTCAATCGATTCCAGGAGTATTTGACACCGCCGTAATCCGGGTGAAGCACCGCTTGCCATTGGAATCAAAAACGGATCGCCGCAGCCCGGTTCTGCGATCTGGGCGCGGGGACCTTCTGGTGTAAGAGCTACCACCACGTCAACTTCGCTGCACACGACGACTCCTGATTCATGCGGTCGAAACCGAAGTTCGGGTGTCTGGATCGCAGTTCGCAGCAGCTCGGATGACAATCCTGCAACGGTCATCTGCAGGATTTCGAGTCTGAACAGCATGGCAGGTGGTTCCCAATGCAGTTGGTCCATAATTGAAATCACTGGTCATACGAATCATTGGAGGGAGGCATCATGTCGGGAGTGCGTCATCGTTTCCTGTTTTCTGTGATTTCCTTGAACGCCTCACCGGCTACCGTACTAAAGTGCCATGATAACTCCGGTGGACGTTCCAACGATCAGGTCAAAACAATCGGTGATGTCCGGGAGTTGCAGGTCTTCTTCGAGCCTGGCGAGAATCGCGGCGGAATAAAGCCCCTTAATCCCGCCCCCGTCGAGGGAAAGAATCTGAAACCGTTGATGCATGCTGTCAGTCAAAATTCAAGTCTCCGCAGCGCCGAATCGACGCAACCCTATGCCCTGAAATTGGTTACGCTTGCAAATCGCCTCTCAGGGCACAACCCATTCAATCAGCCCTGCCCGAATTGTTCGATAATCGAACCTTAAAGTCAAAACTCTTGATTTATTTGTCCGATTGTGTAACTATTCAATTCGGAGCAAAACGTAACGCGAATCTCGGGTGAGACCCCGGCTGTCGAATTCGCAGTTTGGGAAGCGAGGTTGGAAATCATGACCATACAGCAAGACGTTTTGGCTGCCCGCCTGAGAGCGGCCCGGCTGGCATCTGGATTTACGCAGGAACAGGTTTCCGTTTCACTTGGATTGCCACGAACTGCGATCGTGCAGCTGGAAGCCGGAAATCGTGCGGTCAGTACTCTGGAACTTGCAAAGCTGTCGGCGATTTACAACCGGCCGATTGCGAGTTTCTTTGATGATGCTCCCGTGCCAGTGCAGGAGGAGGACGTTCTCGTTGCTCTGTTTCGTGCCGCTGAAAGCGTTACTGACCATCCCGAATGGCAGACTGCGGTAACCAGGTATCTATCGATTTGCCGGGAAGGGGTGCTCCTGGAGCATTGCCTCGAATTGCCCGCGCATGTCGGCCCGCCGACCTATCAGATGCCCGTCCCGCAGCGAACGATGGAGGCTGTCGAACAAGGGGCAATGGTGGCTGAACAGGAGCGACGTCGCCTGGGGTTGGGGCACAATCCGATCCCGGACATGTCGGACCTGATCAACAGCCAGAATATTTGGGCATCGGGGGCAGAGCTGCCTGATCAGATGTCGGGACTATTCCTGCGGCATTCATCAGTCGGGCATTGCATCCTGGTGAACTACCACCACGAGCGTTCCCGCAAACGTTTTTCGTATGCCCACGAATATGCGCATGCGTTGCTTGACCGCGACAAGACGGCCACGGTTTCTCTGGAACAGAACCGCTCGGATATGGCGGAGGTTCGAGCCAATGCTTTTGCCGCAGCATTCCTTATGCCGCGTACGGGCGTTTGGGCGTTTCTCAATGCCCGCTTCAAAGCGGGGCCTGGCGTAATCGAGCAGACGGTTTACGATCCGACGGCCGAGTCTGACGGCGCGGAAGTTCGTGCGCAGCGCCGGGCTTCACCGCGATCCCAGGATTTGACTTACGAGGATGTGGCAGCACTGGCGCATCACTTCGGGGTAAGTTACCTGGCGATGCTGTTCCGGCTGAAGAGCCTCTCGATCGTCAATGCAACGGAGTTCACGCAGCTGCGGAACAAGGAGCATTTCGGGAAAAGCTACCTCGACCTGCTCGAAACGTTCGTCGATGATCAAGGACAGCAGCAGCGTAAGCCTGATCGCGAAATTGTCAGCCAGGTACTGCACCTTGCGCTCGAAGCGTACCGCAGGGAAGAAGTCTCTAAGGGAAAGCTGCGTGATTTGAGTTCGTTGCTGGCCATTCCGGCTGATGTCCTTCTGGAGTTGGCAGAGGCAGCTTAACTTGCGAATACAGGACGCGTCATGGCGGGCCAGGTGACAGTCATCACGGACACAAGTGTTCTCATCAACTTCCTTGTGATCGACAAGGTGGGACTGCTTGCGTCGTTGCCGGGAACTCAGTG
>JBDKIW010000293.1:0-3372 GCA_039796955.1 Planctomycetota bacterium | reverse complement strand
AAAGAGCGGCTGTATCTTGAGTGCGTCAAGCACGCACATTGCCAGCATGGAATGATTGATTTTGACTGGCCGAACGGTACGTCGTCTCAGGAAAAGCTGACCACGATGGTCACGCACATGCTCACGATGATGCTGGCGACTGACCAGCCTGCATGGCAGATTGAACTGATGATGCGTGAGCTGGCCCGCCCCACGGCGGCCTGCCGTGTGCTGGTTGAAGAGTTTATCTCGCCTGTCTTCACACAGTTGCTTGCAATTGTGAGCGAGATGTTGCCGGCTGAAACACCGCTGCTGGCGAGGCAGCAGACGGCCTTCAGCGTGGTTGCCCAGTGCCTGCTGTATCGCTACCACCGTCCGATTGGGCAGCTGTTGATTGGTGAAGAACAGTTCCAGCGACTGCTCAATGTGGACACCGTCGCCAGGCAGATTGTGGCGTTCAGCCTTGGAGGAATTCGCGAGTGCGCCCGCCAATACGGGGTCTCGGCTGCAGAGGAGACCGGGGCATGAATTGGCTTGCGTGGAAGATGCTGACGGGGGATCGGACAAAGTATTTCGGCATCGTCTTCGGGGTTGCATTTGGGACACTCCTGATCGCCCAGCAGTCCTCGATTTTCGTCGGCCTGATGCGTCGCACTTCCAGTCAGATCATTGACATTACCTCCGCCGACATCTGGGTCATGGATCAGCGTCAGCGGAATGTTGACGATATTCGCCCGATGCCTGAGTCTCGTCTGCACCGCGTTCGCGGCGTGGCGGGAGTGGAATGGGCGGTAAGGCTCTCCAAATCGATGGTCAGAGTCAGGACGTTGAATGGCGACTTCACTCAGGGAATTCTCGTTGGTCTGGACGATGCGTCATTCACTGGAGCGCCCGGTGAAATGTTGCAGGGCCAGCACATTGACCTGCGTCGTCCGGACGGTGTCATTCTCGACATTGACGGATACCGGCAGCTCTTTCCCGGCGAACCAGTGACGGTGGGACGTGTGCTGGACATGAACGACCGTCGGGCGGTGGTCGTCGGGATCTGCAGGGTCACGCCACCGTTCCAGACATTTCCGGTGCTCTATACGCGTTACAGTCAGGCCATGCAGTTCATGCCGCGCGAACGGAATACGCTTTCGTTTATTCTGGCCAGGGCCAGCAGCGGTCAGGACCTGCAGGTTCTTGGAAAACGCATCTCGCAGCAGACCGGCCTGAAAGCGATGACATGGGATGATTTCTTTTGGTTGAACATCGGATACTACATCGACAACACGGGCATTCCGGTCAATTTTGGAATCACGGTGATGCTGGGTTTCATCGTAGGCGGAGCGATTGCCGGTCAGACGTTTTACCTGTTCACTCTGGAAAACCTCAAACAGTTCGGCAGTCTGAAGGCGATGGGGGTCACAAATCTCAGGCTGATCGGCATGATTCTTTTTCAGGCCACGATTGTCGGTGTGATGGGTTATGGAATCGGACTTGGAGCATCAGCCGGTTTCTTTGAGCTGATGGAAAGCAGCGGCCAGGCGGATCTTCGTGGAATGTGGGTTCCATGGCAGGTGGCCGCGATCGCGGCAGTGGCGGTCGGCTTGATTGTCGTGATTTCCAGTTTGCTCAGCCTGCACCGCGTCCTCGTCCTTGAGCCCGCAGTGGTCTTCAAGTAGCCACCGGAGTCATTCGCCTTACCGATGAAAGACAATCAATGAATTCACCTGCCGGCATTGCTGTTCTCTGCCGTGGTGTCACGAAAGAATTCGGTACCGGCGAGGCGAAGGTGCAGGCTTTGCGCGGAATCGACGTTGATATTCTGTATGGGCAGATGACCCTGTTGGTTGGCCCCAGCGGATGTGGCAAGACGACATTGATTTCGATCATCGCCGGACTGCTTGATCCGACTGCGGGCGAAGTCTCCTTGCTGGGGCAGAATCGTCGCAATCTGTCCGGCAGCAGACTCGTCCGATTCCGTGCCGAGAACGTTGGTTTTGTATTTCAGCAGTACAACCTGCTGCCGTCGCTGACCGCGGTTGAAAACGCTGCCGTACCATTATTAATCCGCGGAGTGCGTCGGTCGGAGGCAATCGAACGCGCGATGGCCCTGATGACCGAAGTCGGACTCAGGGACCGCGCATTCGCGCTGCCTGCTCAGCTTTCAGGCGGTCAGCAACAACGGGTCGCAATTGCTCGGGCACTTGTGAACGAGCCCCGACTGCTGGTCTGCGATGAGCCGACCGCCGCTCTGGATGCCCAGGCAGGACGGACAGTCATGAATTTGATCAAGCGAGTGACTGTTCGCGGTGATCGGGCCGTCATTGTCGTAACTCATGACAATCGAGTGTTCGATCTGGGTGACCGGATCATCGCGATGGCGGACGGACTGGTGGAGACAACAGCTGAGGAGTCAAATCGGTCAGGTGTTCACTGACAGACATTCAGCAGGAATCTGCAGAATGCTCCCATCACTATTAACCCCGGAATCAACCTCACAATGCGTAACATCCTGCTGCCAATGATTGCTCTGGGAATGCTTCTCTTCGGAACGAATCATATCCGTACACGACAGACAGAGACCCCACAGACACCACCACCGATTGCGCCGGCAGGTTCGCCATATCCGGATCGTGTGGCGGGAGCAGGACTGATCGAAGCTGCGACGGAGAACATCTCGATCGGCACGCACCTGCCAGGAATCGTCAAAGAGGTGTTTGTGCGTGTCGGACAGCGTGTCCGATCAAATGAGCCGCTGTTCGAACTTGATACGAGGCTGGTACGTTCACAGATCGCTGTGCAGGAGGCGCGATCAGCAAGTTCCCGGGCAGAGTTATCCAAACTTGAACAGTTGCCGCGTCCCGAGGACATTCCACCCGTGGTGGCACAGAGAGAAGAGGCCGAGGCAATTGTCAGGCAGTGGGAGGACGAATATGCCAGACAGCAGCAGCTGGCCCGGGATAAGGCAACGACCGAGTCCTCACTGGTTGCCAGCCGCCAGAAACTTGCCGCTGCACGGGCCGATGCGGCCGGAATGAAAGCTGAAGAAGAGCGTCTGCGGGCCGGAGCCTGGGACGCAGACAAGACCATCGCACATGCCGCCGTCGCCATGACCGAAGCCGAAGTCTCGCAACTGAAAATTCAACTCGATCTTCATCGCGTTTGCACCCCAGCGTTGATGGATGAGGCCGGGGCTGTCGAACTGACAGTGCTGCAGGTGAATGTCCGCCCCGGAGAAGCCGTTGACACGATGAGTGGTAAAGCACTCATCATGCTGGGAGACGTGCGCCGTAAACATGTCAGGGTTGACATCGATGAACATGATGTCCCGCGATTCCGTGAAAATGGGGCGGCAACAGGCGTCCTCCGTGGCGACATCGACAAGACCTTCCCGCTGAAATTCAC
>JBDKIW010000292.1:0-5287 GCA_039796955.1 Planctomycetota bacterium | reverse complement strand
GCAGGATCTGAAACAATTCCTCATGCCTTGCCACAGCACGCATCGGACCGGAACCCATGGCGAAAAAATCATCCGTCTGAATCTTCCAGCCAGCATACTGACTGCAGAGACAGGCAGCAATTGGATGATCGGTGCGTACGCAGACCCGGGGCAGCGGCAGATTGCCATCCGGTGGTGCCAGGCTGACATCGGCCAGATCGGCCAGGCAGAGACGGGACAGCAACAGCCCAGCCTCAAGCCCACCACTTGCGGCCACTCCAAAGTCAAGGATTTCCGTCCCGGCAACATGCAGACGTTGCAGCCCCAGAACAGCAGCACGCTCTCTGGCAGAAGTCATCAATTCGGCAGCACGAAGATTGAGGTTGGGGATCAGGCTGGAAATCGTCATTTGATCTCTGAATCAATAGAAGGTCACTTGAACAGATCAGCACCATTGCCGACAAACATCCCGAAGTTTGCATCTGTCTATCGAGGTGCTCTGCAGAACATCACAGTGTACCGACAACAAGTCCGTGAGTCACGCAGCGCTTCTGCGATCTGCGATACGTGGGACAACAAATCTACTGGCCACCAGCTCGCTTCCACACTGTTCTGTCACGTGTTAAAACTGCAGTGGCAACTATGTTCGCATCCATCTGCTCTGACGAATCACACTCGTCACACTCGTCCATGCCGTTGCCCGCACAGTGTCCTGCTCAGTACTTGTTTCTTTCAAATCGACCGGCTTCCCAAATTGGTGACAGGATGAATCTCCCGGACAGGATCAGTCACCCCAGCACATGGAACGAAGAGCGACTGCTGGAACAGTGCCTGATGCGTCGAACTCGACACAGCGGTCCCGGCGGACAGCATCGCAACAAAGTGGAAACCGCGATCGAACTGGTGCATCAACCCAGTGGGCTGACCGCCTTTGCAGCAGAACGCCGAAGTCAGGATGCCAACCGACGTGAGGCCGTGTTTCGTCTGCGAGTCCTGCTGGCGGTAGGAATTCGCACCGTCAACTCGTTTGTGATCCTGCCTTCACAATTGTGGTCACAGCGCTGCCGTGACCAACGCATCGTCTGCAACGAACGGCACGACGACTTTCCCGCACTGCTGGCTGAAGCACTGGATGCTGTTGACGCGAGAGAATATGACGTGCGAGCCGCCGCCGCCGCCCTCAGCTGCTCGACATCACAGCTTGTGCGATTCATCGCTCGAGTGCCCGATGCCCTCGCGATGGTCAATCAGCAGAGAGCAAAACGCGGACTTCACAGACTGATGCCGTGAAACGCCGCTTCGTAAACTCCCCATACGGACATCAATTCAGCGTGGCCGAAACGCGGGATCAGCTACGACCTTACCGAGGATCACAGCTCACCTGACTGAAAATGGTCTCCGTTCTCTGCCCAGCTGCAACGAGGAACGCAACCACTTGCCGAGTCAACAAAAAACGCCGCCGATTGTTCGTTTTGAGTTGTCTCGTCATCGGTAGAGCAGGGCTGGGATGGCGACTCGGGGCACGATGGCACGGTGGCACGATGGCACGGTGGCACGATGGAAAATCACGAGCGTTTTTGCTTGATTTCCGAGACATGTTTGTCTGGCGAATTCGCGAGGTAAAAATCCCGGACGGTCGTTTCGCCGGAGCGAAACGCGACTATTCCGGGTGTCCACATCGTTTTGCCATCCGGGGGCAGGGCACTATGAGTGCGCCAGAAAGCTTCCGTCCCATGCAGCCACCTGCTTCAGAAAGTCCTCCGCGCCCCGTGTGAATTCCGCAAACAGATGCTCACCCTTTTCAGCCGAAGCAAATTGCGGAGATCCCATGTGTCCGGGCCGAGTGCGATCTTTGGTGGTCCATCCGCGGTACGCTGGTTCAAACCCAAAGTCAACAGGAACCGTTTCCAGATTCCGGATGTCCTTCACGAGATGCGGGGCGATTCGGAGAATCATGGAAGTCTCCCATTCGCAGGCATGGCCCATAGAACGCTGGACCAGGTCTTCACGAGACTCCCACGGTCTTGCAAAATCCCAGTAGGTGGCGAACAGCAGCAGCAGGTCCGTACGTTGCCGAAATCGTTGACGAGCTTCGAACACGGCCTGCTTGCCGGGAACAATATTTCCCCCATGCCCGTTCAGAAACACAATCCTTCGGAAGCCGTGTGCCAGGGCCGTATCAATTTGCTCGTTGAGCAGATCAAGGTAGCTGCGAGGCCGTGCAGAAATGGTCCCGGAGAAATCCATGTGATGGTCGGAATTACCGAGCCATTGCAGGGGGGCAAAAAGCACCTGCTGATTCAGGCTGATGCTCAGCCGTCGCACGACTTCCCCCAGCAGCATGCTGTCGGTTGCGACGGGCAGGTGATGCCCATGCTGTTCAATGGCTGCAACTGGAAATACTACAGGGGTGTCAGGCGCCAGAGCCTGGATTTCCGGCCATGTCAGATCTGTCCAGTTCATCGCCACTCACCTGTCATCAAAGAGAGAAGTTTCCGAGATCACGCCAGAGTCCCCAGTATAATCGACCGATATGATCACGCACAGCGAATGCCACGATGAACTCGACCGTTATTCCGCGCAACACTCCGGAAATCACTCCGGGCGATGCACGCCGCGCCGCTGCAGTTGTCGCTGCAGGTAGCGAGTCAGCTGCACCAGTGAGTTTGAGAAATCCTGCAGCGAGGAATCTGTTCGCTGTCGTGGAATCAACACAAGGTCCAGACCGGACGGAAGTTGATGCTGACTCAACCGAAACGCTTCCCGCAATAGCCGTCGCTTGCGGTTTCTGATGACCGCCGAACCATGCTTTCGGGAAACACTTAAGCCAGCCCTTGTCTGCGGCTGCTCACTGATCACGGCAAAGACCAGCAAATGCCCATCCCCGGCTCGCAGACCCCTTTCGTAGATCTTCTCGAAGTCCTGCGAACGTCGCACCCGCATGGCGGGCCGCAGAGAAAAAGACGGATGCTGCATGATCTTTCTTTTCAAAATCGGAACACTCATCCAGGCTCAGTGCCGTAAACAGACGCCCTCTCACAGGACAATCTGACGAGCCCGCCGAGTTCCCCGCAACCCAGACCCCGTACCTGATCACCTCAAACCGGTCACGTGAATCGTACCAGACACGCCTCGGGATTGTTACGCTGCTGAGCTGCTCGGCGACCACAAAGTTTCTGGAGGATCCGACGAAACTCCGTTCCCAAAGCCATGCGGGCTCCTTTTTCAATCGCCACACAATCAGTATCCTGCGGCTTTCGGGACGACAGCCTCTCGCGGCAGAGCTCGAAACTTCGACAACTCGACAAGGGGTCGGGATCATGAAGATCGATTACGTTTCAGCGGCCGTCGGGATCTCAGTCTTTGCCTGCGGTTGCCTGCTGTGGTCGTGGCAGAAACGTCAGCCGACGAACTCAGCCAATGAATCCGACGTCGACCGCCCCTTCCGTCAGCAACAAAGAGCGCGACGGACTCAAACGGCAGCCGTGATGGCATCGCTCGGATTGCTGATACTGCTGAGCGACTTCCTTCCGCTGGTCACTCGTTCAGCTTCGGCCGCAGCCTGGTACATCCTCGCGATGCTCTTTCTCGCCGTCTGGCTGCTACTGCTGGGGTTGGGCGATGCACTTGCCAGCCGCATCCACCTCGGGAGATCCCTGCGCAGGGATCGACAAACCCGTCACAGTCTGCAGGAAGCTCTGGCAGAGTATCGGGAACGATCTCAGCGAACATCATCGAGTACAGAACCATCGGCTCAGTCGGATGGTCATTCGCTCTGACCTTGCAATCGCATCTGCGGAGTGCGCAACAAAAAAACCACCGGACCGGAGAAAACGGGGTGGTCTGCAGACTACCCCGGACTTCTCGAGTGCTGGTGGGTGCGTGTCATCAGCTGTGGTGCTGAACAGACTCAGTTATTTCAATGGCGGAAAGGCGGGCACTTCCCAGCTGACGGGATCAACAGGCGTCGTTGGTGCTGGTACGTCTACCGGAGCCGGTTCCGGGGCAGGCACGGGAGCTGGCGGATTCGTTGGAGCGGCTGCTGGAGGGGCAGTGCTCTCAGGAGCGAAAAACTCGCGTGGCTGTGCCTGCGGTTGCGGCTGCGGAGCTTCACCCGGTGCAGAAAAATGGGCCGGTGGAACAGGCTGCGGCTGCATCTGCACCTGGGGTTGTGGATGCGGATGTGAGTTTGGCTGCGGATACGGGTGTGACATGACAGGAGGATGTCCGGGGTACATCGGCCCGCTGGGTGCGGTGCAGTCCGGAGAAGCCGGCGGCATCATGCTGGAAACCGGACCTGACCCGCAATCACAACCGGGGCTGAAGACGTCGGCCGGAGCATGACAATCCGGTTGCGGCGTGTAGACCGGCTGGACACAGGACGGAGCATCACAACCTGGAGAAACCATTCCGGAAGGGGCAGAGCAGGTGGCTGGTGCCATCCCGCATTCGGTGCACTCACCGCAGCCGCTCCAGACTTCTCCGCAACCATCGCTGACAAACTGACCATGAGCACTGGCGAACTGACCATAGTTACCGTGGCTGACCGGCCATGTGTCACCCGCAAACAGCGGAGTTGGCTTGTAGCCGTGTCCCTGATGGCTGCGACCAAACAACGAGGATTTCCCGTTTCTGGAGGCACCACACTGACATGTACCGCTGTGCTTTTTAGACGAGGAGGAGGAGAGAGACGAGAGGCAGGAGGAGTGACGACCGCCGGACATACTGACACAGCAACCGGTCGAGGCGAACGTCACAATGCCGAGCAGCAGGAGATTGAGGCAACGCATTGTATTACTTCCAGACAGGCGACCAATCCGTTGAAAAACGCACGCTTTCGGGGGACAGATGGTCTCGTATCTTCCTGCATCGACCAGCCGGAGCCCGGGACTTTAACGATTAGGCAAACTTTTTTGATTTTTCTGTTTTTACCGCCCGAATCATGCCGATGTGCAGGCTAGGCCAGAAAAGGGGTCAGGAACCAATAGTGCGAAGCACCCTTCGGGCCGGTCAGAAAAAGGGGTCAGGAACCAATAGTGCGGAGCACCCTACGGGCCATTTGGCTATTGGTTCCTGACCCCTTTTTCTGACCCTGACGCCTTTTCTGACCTGTCAGCGGCAGAAACTGCCGCTTCCTCACCGTTGAAGCTGTGACAGGCATTGTTCGACATCGCTTTCCAAACCCGACACACCCTCCTCTGCAGACTCATTCTCTGACGGGAATGAACCGACGGAGCGTGGGGGGCTGAAAACAATGTTCTGATGAAAAATGAAATCTGTTAACATCGGAGGTCAGGGTCAGAAAAGG
>JBDKIW010000291.1:0-12761 GCA_039796955.1 Planctomycetota bacterium | reverse complement strand
ACCGGCCTCTGGCATAGGTTAGCAGGTCCGGGGCGTCGGCTGAACTGAGCGGTCACGCACCCACAGGGCCGGGAAAATCACCGCGATCGCCTCGGCAATTTGCCCGAGATTTTCAGAAATCATCCGCGATTCTGCGTGGCGATAGAGGTCACCGAGCCAACGGAAACGTCAACTATCGCCAGCGACCATCGTCCCTGGTGTTTTGCAGGTGAATGTTCTGTGCGGACCGTCTACCATACGCGGGGTCACGTGGATGGCAGGTCGTCCAGGCTTTCCCACGAACCGGGCGTCCACCTGTGACGTGTTTCTGCCCCACCTCGCCCCCCACCTTTTGAAGCTGATCAGGATCTCTCGCATGTCCATTACACTCCCGTCACTGCACCCGGATACTCTGGCGCAGCTGAACAGTCCGGCCTATGTGATTTTTCGCGATCGACTGCTGCAGAATCTGGATTCGATGATTCGAGTGGCCAAGCAGCCGAGCCGATTGCGCCCCCACTGCAAGACTCACAAGATGGATCGGATCATTCGACTGTGGGTCGAACGCGGCGTGACGAAACATAAGGCTGCGACGATTGCCGAATGTGAAATGTGTGCCGCGGCAGGGGCCACCGATGTCCTGTTTGCCTACAACCCGGTGGGACCAAACATCGCGCGGATGGTCGCACTGGCAAAGACTTTCCCCGGTTGTCGCTTCACCGCGACAACGGACAACGAACAACCGCTGCGGGCACTGTCTGCGGCGGCCGCCGCTGCGGCTGTCACCATCGGGATCATGCTGGACGTGAATGTCGGCATGGATCGCACCGGCATCACGCCGGAAACCCCCGGCGCCGCAGAACTGTACCACCTGGTGAAGTCGCTTCCCGGTCTGGTGCAGGCTGGATTTCAGGTGTACGACGGCCATCAGCGTCAGACGGATCTGATGGAACGTCGTGTCGCAGTGGCCGAACAGTGGCCGCGTGTTCTGAAGCTGCGGTCCGCCGTCGAGTCTCTCGGATCATCAGTCCCCGCGTTTGCCTGTGGTGGCACTCCGACGTTCCCGTGTTACGCCGCCATGTCGGATCCGGCGATTGAACTGTGTCCCGGGACATCAGTGCTTAGTGATTCCGGCTACGGCAATCATTTTCCGGATCTGCCCTTCAGTCCGGCTGCCGCCCTCGTCACCCGCGTCGTCAGTCGTCCCGGCCCGAACCGCATGACTCTGGATCTGGGCAACAAGGCGGTCGCCGCTGATCCTCCGAAAGGCGCCCGCGTCTTCTTTCCGGATCTTCCGGAAGCAGTCCAGGACATTCACAGCGAAGAACATCTGGTGCTGGTGACTCCGGACGCCCAGCGTTACCAGCCAGGTGATGTGCTGCTGGCTGTTCCGGTGCATGTCTGCCCCACCAGTGCCCTGTATGATCGCGTTGCTGTTGTGGATGATGGACGCGTGACCGAGTACTGGGACGTCACCAGCCGCAACCGCAAAATCACGATCTGAACATTGCATCACTCAGAACAGAGCGTTACGGCGAATCGGCAAACCCCGGACAAGCAAACCATGCATACGGCGGACCAATCCGTCCCCCCTGTTCCCTGTTCCTCGTTCCTATTCCCCACTCCCAATTCCCTGACATCAAGGCATGACTGATGAAAGAGATCAAAGGCACCTGTCCGCTGAGTCGGGAGCAGGTGGTTGGTCAGTACTTCCTCGAACATCGCGCCAAGCTGCTGGATGTGGCTGCGTTTCTGGATCGACTGGACCGCGCCACACCGACCGGGAACCCGGATTTTCGTGAGCAGGCGCTGCGTCAGGCGTTGTCGATTCTGGCCGACAATGCGCCGCATCGAACGGCACGGATTCTGGATCTGTTGAGTGACAGCAGCGAGGAGATTCCTCAGTCGGCTCACGGCATGAAAGGCGCTCTCGGGGCAGTCAAACCTGTGACAGGAGTCAGCACATGAGATACATCGATCCCCACATTCATATGGTGTCCCGGACGACCGACGACTATCAGCGGATGGCACAGTCCGGCTGCATCGCCGTGACCGAACCCGCGTTCTGGGCGGGCTTCGACAGGTCGTCGGCCAAAGGGTTCCACGATTACTTCCGCCAATTGACGGAGTACGAGCCACGGCGTGCGGCGCTGTTCGGCATCCGTCACTTTACATGGCTCTGCATCAATCCCAAGGAAGCTGATGACCCGGCGTTCGCACGCGATGTCGTCGCCCTGATCCCGGAATTCCTGAAATGTGATACGGTCCTCGGCATCGGGGAAATCGGGTTGAACAAAAATACCCGCAACGAAATGATCATTCTGGAAGAACAGATCGCCCTCGCAGAAGCTCACAATCAGCTGATCCTGGTGCATACACCGCATCTGGAAGACAAACGCAAAGGCACTCGACTGATCATGGATGCCCTGTCGGCCAGTCACATTGATCCGGGACGGATTCTGATTGACCACGTGGAAGAACATACGGTCGCCGAAGTACTGGATCGAGGATTCTGGGCGGGGATGACTCTGTATCCCGACACCAAGATGACTCCACAGCGAGCGACCGATGTGATTGAGATGTATGGTTCGGAACGCATCTGGATGAACTCGGCCGGTGACTGGGGCTGCAGTGATCCGCTGGCTGTCCCGAAAGCGCGTCTGGAAATGAGCCGACGTGGACACGCCATGTCACTGATCGACAAGGTAACACTTGAAAACCCGCGGACATTCCTCAGTCAGTCCCCCAACTTCCGCGTGGATATTCCGTAAATACCGCAGACCTGCCAACTTCCGGCGGTATACCGGGTTCTACCGAGAGAGATCAATTCGGCCGGGGAATTGTATTATTTGACAACCACGGCAACGCGAGTAAGATTCAGTGCAGGGATCTGGAAATGGCTTGATTTGAATTCGTCTGGATGGACGACATGGGCGGCAACGTCGACCACATCGCCCAGCATGGACTCACGCCAGCGGACTTCGAATTCGTTTTTCAGAATTATGAAGCTGAAACCGTCAGTGAATCCAGCGGCCGCCCGATGAGATTCGGGCGAACAGTAGACGGCCGATTGATAGCTGTTGTGTTCGAATGGATTGAAGCTGAAATGACGGTTTATCCCGTAACTGCTTTTGAGGTGAGGGAACGACTGTGAGCAACATTCGACGGCGACAACCCACAGAAGCCGAAAAGGCCAGAATTCAAACAGCAATCTCCGAAGAATCAACTCCTCAAGTGATCGCGGAAAATGAGGCAAAAATCCGGAGATTGAGGGCCAGCAAACGAAGTGGTGGAACAGTAGCACAACATGTCATCGGTTTGCTGCGGAAACGTAAAGCTGAGGAAGACCTTTCACTCAATGAACTGCAGGCAAGGACAGGCATCGACAGCGGTAACTTGTCCCGTCTGCTGAATGCCGATGAACCCAACCTGACCCTCGAAACCGTCGAACGCCTTGCCACGGCGATGCACTGCACGATCCAGGTGACACTTCAGCCAGTTGAGTAACAGCAGGTCAAGACAGTAGCCGTCGAGTCTGTCTGTCCCGGATGAAAACAGGCGCGACGCGTCAGCATCCGGTTCGGACTCACATTTAACGCGTGCTGTTGGGCACGAGGACGCGCCAGAGTGTTTGCCAGCGGCCTTCGCTGCTCACCAGCAGGCTCTGGCCGTCCGCTTCAAAACAGACGGTTTCCCCCTGTCGACGCGCCGGAAGCGTCAGGATCGTCGCACTGCGGCCGCAGGCGTCCCCCCAACTCTCGCCCGCTTGTCGTTCAAACACCGCACCACTGACCGGATTGACGATCGCCAGACGACGACCATCCGCGGTCACGTCCATTCCCGTCGCCCACGCAATTCCCAGGGGGCGGATTTTTTCCGCCACATGGTTCTGCCGACCGGCCTGCAACTGCAACGGAATTCGATACAGCGTGGCGGCGGAAGGTTTTGCTTTTGTCAGCAGCAGAATCTGTCGTCCCGGGACATCCACCGCGATGCTCTCGCAGTCTGCCGGACCTTCCGGGTAAGAAAACGTCACAGTGGCCGTTGGGCGGGACTGCTGCTGACTGACCGTCGTCCCCGGCTGGATCTGCGGTTCCTCGACCAGCAGCAACTGACATCCCGGCCGCTGCTGTCCCCGATCACGACTGTTGTCTCCCGAATCCGCAATCAACAGCCAGTTGCGTTCGTCTGCCCGAAACGCACACATGTCTTCCCAGTCGGTGGCCGTGACCTCCGGAAGTGTCATGATCCCGCGTGTCGTGCCATCCCGATTCACAAGAAACAGCCGCGGCTCGTCACCGGAATCATTGTGAATCCAGAGACATTCCGGTTGCTGCAGGCTGCAGGCCATGCCACTGGCCTCATTGATGTTCCAGTCGCGAATCACGCAGACAGATTCGGCCGCTTCGACCTCAGGGTCCTGAACCGGTCCCAGGCCGTACAGCGCCCCGGCGGATGGCCACGGCGACAGGCCCGCCAGAAACAGCAACCCAAGACACGGCAGCACGCTGAAATAAGCCGCCGTACGAATCCGCCCCATCCCCATCGCCATGATCCACAGGAAGACTCGTGCCGCCAAAAAAACCATCCGCTGACAACTGAAAACCGAACACCGATCACCGAAAACTGAACACTGAAAACTGAAAACTGAAAACCGAAAACTGAAAACCAAACATCGCTCACACCGGACCGGCCGCAGCATTCAACAGCTGCAGAACCTGGCTGCGAATGTCCACCGCGATCTGTTCGATCGTGCGCAAACTGCCGTCGTCAGCCAAACCGTGTACCGTTCGCCAGTCCAGTCGACTGTGCGACAGTGCCAGATAACACCGTCTGACCTTTTCGAGGTACGGGAGGTCGGCTTCCTGAAGATCGGCTTCACGGTCCGTGTAATCCCGCGCGCCTTTGCGTGAAACCAGTTCGCGACTCATTTCACTGGACATATCAATCAGTATCGTCAAATCCGGCCGAGGCAACTGAAAAACGCCGAATTCGACGCGTTCAATCCAGTCGATCAGCGTCGCCCGGGCCTCACCCGCAAGTTTGGAGGCCTGGTGGGCGAGGTTGGAACCGACGTAGCGGTCCAGGACCACGACGTCATTGTCCTGCAGCAGCTGCAGCAGTAGCTCCCGGGATTCGTAGCGATCTCCGGCATACAGCACGGCGGCCAGTTGCGGATGCACTTCATTCAGCGCACCGAATCGGCCATTCAGAAAGTCGCCGATCGCCTGGCCGAAAGTGGTGGC
The DNA here is from genome assembly GCA_039796955.1 of Planctomycetota bacterium. GTDB lineage: Bacteria > Planctomycetota > Planctomycetia > Planctomycetales > Planctomycetaceae > SXXK01. The sequence goes on along the minus strand of JBDKIW010000291.1, from coordinate 7,536 downwards.
GCCGTACCGAGGAAACTGCAGGCTGTCCGCGCGGTATCCCAACTGACGCAGGCCCTGCACCAGCTGACCGGCCTGAGTCCCCTTGCCGGCTCCGTCAATGCCCTCAATCGCAATCAGGATGGCCATGTGACGACTCCGGTTTCTGAGTTTTTCGGTGCAGCCGTCGGTATGCCGGGACTGACGAACACAATCCCATCCGCACCATCGACGGAGCAGGCCGTCAGGTCTCCGGTGTCACAGGCTGCCTCCGCGTCCCGGGAAACGATCGACGTATCGGAGTCGTCCGATGCCCTGCGATGGCTCAGACTGCTGTCATTGCGCAACGGCTGCAGTCGCTCAGCCACAACGCCTTCGCGGCTGGCTGAAATCCCGCGACACCGCACAAACAGGCCAAGATCAGCGGCAGTCCCCGGCACTTCCACCGGCATGTACCAGCGGTCAGTGCCCCGCACGTAGCCGTCCCGGTGTTCTGAGAGTCGTTCCGCAAGCACTTCGAGGTCTGCGGGATGCTGTGAAAGGCGTTCGGCCACTGCAGGCTGCGAATCCGCTACGCGTTCACGATAAAACTGTTCCGCCAGATCACGTTCCAGATCGCTGAGAATTCCGACCCGCCGCCGAATTTCCTCAGGTGGAATCTGGCCGTCCATGGTTGCCGCCGGTGTTCCGTCCCGACGACTGAAGGGAAAGACGTGCACCTTCATGAATTGCGCACGACGACAGGTCTCCAGCGTCTCCTGAAACTCGGCTTCCGTCTCGCCGGGAAATCCCACAATCACGTCTGTACTGAAGGCTGTCCCGCGGCCAAGCTTTTCGCGAATCTGATCCAGTCGCTGCAGAAAGCGATCCACGCGATAACGGCGACGCATCCGTGTCAGCACGGCATCACTGCCGCTTTGCAGAGCCGGATGAAACTGTGGACACAAATGCTGACAATCGCCACACGCACTGATGAAGTCGTCATTCACTTCGACCGCTTCAATGCTGGAAAGTCGCATGCGCCAGTCTCCGGGAATCCGGTCCAGACGCCGCAACAGATGCCACAAACGTTCGGGCCGGTCGCCGGGCGCCAGATTGTTGGTGTCCACACCAAAGTGTCCCATGTGGATCCCGCTGATCACGATTTCACGATATCCGTGATCAATCAACGCCCGCATCTCGTCTTCAATATCCACGGGGCGACGACTGCGCAAGCCGGGACGCACCGTGGGAATGATGCAGTAGGAGCATTTCAGTATGCATCCGTCCTGAATCTTGACGAATGCCCGCTGACGCCCTTCGAATTCCGTAATCCCGGCGGGCAGGTCCGAGACCCCGAAGCGGCTGAGCACATCCGGGAGCTCACGCTTGTCCGTAACGACCTCAATCACATTCGGCAAGCCCGCCACGACGGCCGGGTCACGCGTCGCGTAACACCCCATGACGATCGTACGCGCGCCCGGATTTTGACGGGCCAGCTGACGAATGACCTGCCGGGATTTCGAATCCCCCGTGTTGGTCACTGTGCAAGTGTTCACTACACACAGCTCTGCCGACTCGCCGTCAGCCGCCTCGCGGTAACCGCTCTGCAGCAGTGCCTCGCGAACCAACTGAGTCTCGTACTGGTTGACCTTGCAGCCCAGCGTGACCAGCCTGCAGGTGCGCCCCGCGACCGCCACGTCCGGCGGGGCGCGGCGTTCACCGATGTTGATTAAGTCCGTCATGAGCCCGTTTGCAGCGAAAAAAGTGCCGAATTCCCCAACCGCTTCCGCATTGCACCGGACCGCCCCGCAAAGATGGCGGGCCGGCCGGAACGGCTGGAATTCTACCGCCACGGATCAGCATCGTCGAACGGACCCGCCTGCAGATTTGGAAACTGATGAATTCCGCCCTCTGAAAAAGGGGTCAGGTCTCTTTTCTGGACTGCCCACTCACCGAATCTGCACGTGGCAGGGCATCAGCAGCAACGCGGGCTCACGCTGCAGCAGCTCAAGCACCGGAAGATGCTGCATCAGCGGTCGCAGGGATTGCGGCAGAGACTGCAGGACCTGAACCAGCGGCTGATTTTCCCCGGAACGCTGTCCCAGCAGAGATTCAAGCGGGCTGCGCGGCGCCGGAAGATTCTCAAGCTCCAGCTTGCCCTCTGTGTCCCCCACGAGTTTGCGGGCGTAAGCCAACGCGTCCCCAAGGGTTCCAAGCTCATCTACGAGTCCGACATTCAGAGCCTGCCGGCCAGTGTAGACACGTCCCCGTGCGAGTGCTTCCAGTTTCTCGTATTCCATCCGTCGGCCTTCGGCGGCTTTGCGAGTGAACTGGCCGTAGATCTCATTCAGCATGTTCTGCATCGCTTCTCGTTCTGAGTCCTCAAAGGCGGATGTCAGACTCAGCACGCCACTGTTCTTGCCACGACTGATCACCGAGGTCGTGACGCCGAGCTTGTTCATCAACCCTTCAATCGCAATCTTGCCCCCCAGCACACCGATCGAACCCGTCAGTGTTCCCGGTTCCGCAAAGATCCGTTCGGCTCCCATCGAAATGTAGTAGCCACCGCTGGCCGCTGTATCACCCATGCTGGCAACGACAGGTTTGCCGCTGGTTTCCAGCGCACGCCAGATCAGATCGCTGGCCAGAGCACTTCCGCCGGGACTGTCAACACGCAGCACAATCGCTTTGACATTTTCGTCGGCAGCCAGCTTATGAATGAGCGGCACGATCTCATCAGAGTCAATCCCGCCGGGACCGGTAAGCAGCGACGTTGGATCGCTGCCTGCCGAGATAGCGCCTTCCAGAGTCAGCACGGCAATCCGAGGCCGCGTGCTACCACTGCTTTCTGCCGGACCGGAGAGCAGCTTCATCAGCGAGAACAAATCCAGTTCGGTTTCCGGTTTCGGCTTGCGATAGTCCCCGCGGATTCGCACATCGAGATTCTGATCGGGCCCACTGATCAACCCGGCCACCTGATCTTCATACGCGAGCACATCAATCAGGCCTGTTTCTTTTGCCTTTGTGGCGGGGATCAGTCCAAGGTCTATCGCAGCTTTGACTTTGTCATCCGGCAGGCTGCGAGCTTTGGCAATCTGGCCCACCATGTCCAGAAAATGATCGTCCAGGATGGCTTCCATCTCTGCACGAAATTCCGGACTCATTTCAGCCCGTGTCCACGGCTCAGCAGCGGACTTAAACGCCCCCACACGCAGCATATCCGCCTGAATATCCAGCATCTGGAACAGGTTGCGGTAGAAGGTGACTTCCGCCCGCAGGCCTGTGAGTGACAGGGTTCCCGACTCGGGCATCAGAATCCGTTCGCAGGCGCAGGCCAGCAGATATTCCTTGTTGCCTGCATCATTCATGCGCGCCCAGACCGGCTTGCCCTGAGCGCGGACGGCGGCGATGGCCGTTTGCAGTTCATTCAGTCGAGCCCAGCCGATGTCGAGGCTTTCGATGTGCAGTACAACACCACGAATGGCCTTATCGGTTCCGGCCTGTTTCAAACGCTGCAGTATGGAAGGCAGTGAATCCGAGATTTCTCCGAACACACCCGGTGCCTGGGGGGCTTCCGGGAGGCTGCCGCTGAGTGTCAGTTCGGCCCAGTCTGCTCGCACTTTGGCAGCGGGCTTTGCGGGAGTTTCTGCGGGCTTTTCATCGGCGACCAGTGCCGCGCTGCAGAATGTCATCAGACAGCCGGCAAGAGTCAGAGCAAAACGCGTTGCAGACCAGAACATCAGCACACCTCGTCTGGAGAAAAGGGCAAACCACAAAGGCCGCGGTACCTGATTCATTGACTGGCGCAGTCCGCGCCAAACACCATCCCACGTCACGGTTGCTTCGTTCGCAGATGCTTTGCCAGAGTGGCAAAAGAGAAACCTGCTTTAAAACGATCATCCAGCGCTTTGCCGGCTGCCACCAATTCTGCCGGCGTCAGACGCTGCGGCTGCAGACTGGCCACGACCACCACACCCTCAGAACCAGGCAGGCTGAAGACATAGGTTTGAGGAAAGGATTCGCGAATCGTGCGGATGTCCGCCTGCATTTGCGCATGCGGATTGATGTTGAAGACAACGCTGCCCGTGGGAGTCAGTAACTGTTGCAGTTCCTGATAAAAGGCCTGAGTCCGCAGATTCAGAGGAACGCCTGTTTCATCAGTATCCGCGGACGGCTTCAGAAAGGCGTCCATATAAATCGTGTCATACTTCTTTTTCGTCTTCTTCAGGTAATCGAAAGCGTCCGCGATGATCAGTTTGACATTGTCCTTCTGACGCACCGCAAAATAACGCTCGGCCAGTTCCACCACGACCGGATCGATTTCCACAGCCTCCACAGAGACTTTGGGATCATACTTCTGCAGGAAGTGGATCATGGAGCCGCCACCAAGGCCGACCACCATGACGTTTGACTGCTGCGGCTGCAACAGGTAGCTGGTGAACATGTGCTGCAGGTAGCTGAAACGCAGAATGTGTGGTGATCGCAGGTTGACCTGGCTTTCGTAGGCCTCTTCACCCGAATCCCGGACAAAGATCAGGGACCGAATGGAGCCGTTACGACGGATACGGATGTGCGAGAACGCGGATTTGGTTTCAAATTCAACGGCCCCGCCATCCCGCTGAAATGCATGCGCGGCCGGCAGCAGCAAATCAGAAACCAGCAGCAGCATCGCCAGCAGCAGCCAGCCACCGCGGGCCGAACGGCTGAACGTCGAGTGCAGTAAGTTCGCCGAGGCAGTGAAAACCAGTGAATTCCGCAGCATTTGTGTCTTTCTCATGAACCGTGGCGAAAACTTCAGCCGGCAGACCCCGCGAGGAAGGAAAACGCCCCCTCCAGACCGGCAGCCGGTGTAAAAATTCCGCACGGGAAGTGTACGCAGATTTGCACTTTCTGGAAAGATTTCCGTTTGTCACGCGTTTTCCCGCGAAACATCTCTGGCGTTGACGCAATAATAACGAATGTCATCCGAAGTTATGCCCAGCTTTCGACCGACTGCAGTGCTCTGATTTCCTGCCCGGAGATGCGCCACGGACATGGCAACCGCTGCCCAGGCAAAAGTCTGGCAACAGGACGTTTCAGCAGGAACTGAACAGTGAAGTCGGCCGATACGGGCCGGTTCGTTTCCGGTCGGTGATTGTCCGGGCCAGAACCTTGACCGCAATTTCAACGGATCTCTGGCAGGATTCTGCCACAGCACGTCCGCGGGAACGGCGACGGGGGAACGCCGACACGGTGGTCAACTCCGCTGATTTATCAACCAGCCAGATCAAACAGGCCAGTCAATGCTGCATGCGTTGCGCAGGGACTGTTTTTCAATGGCAGATTACCAACAACTTACGATACCTCCGCACACAACGGAACGGAAACATCCATGAAGGATCCTCGAATTGAACGCCTGGCTCATGTCCTGCTGCATCACAGTTGCCGGCTGAAGCCCGGTCAGAAGGTGCTGATCGAAGCGATGGATCTGGCGGACCCGGCGCTGGTCTGTCGCCTGATTGAAGAGGCCAGCCGAATGGGTGCCATTCCGGTGGTCTCCAAAAAAGACAACGCGGTGTTGCGGACGCTGTACCGCCACGCCACTGAAGACAGCATGGCTCTGGCTGGAAAGTTCGAAGCCGCGGTGATGAGCGAAATGAATGCGTACATCGGCATTCGCGGCTCGGCCAATTCCAACGAATTCTCAGACGTCCCCGGCGAATGCATGGACCTGTATCAGAAACACTGGTGGCAGCCAGTGCACATCCAGATTCGCGTCCCCAAAACGCGATGGGTCGTTTTGCGTTACCCCACCCCCTCCATGGCTCAGGCGGCCGGAAAAAGCTGTGAAGCTTTTGAAGACTTTTTCTTCGACGTGTGTACCGCCGACTACGAAAAGATGGCCCGTGATCTGCAACCACTGAAGCAACGGATGGAAGCGGCTGATCAGGTGCACATCACCGGTCCGGGTACCGACCTCCGGTTTTCGATCCGCAATATTCCGGTGGTGCCGTGTTCCGGTGAATGCAACATTCCTGACGGCGAAATTTTCACAGCACCGGTCAGGGACAGCGTGCAGGGAACGATCCAGTTCAATACCGCGTCGCGGTACCAGGGAACAGTCTTCGAAGGCATTCGCTTCGAACTGAAGGATGGTCGCATCGTGGACGCAACCTGCCGAAATGCTCCCGAGCGATTGAATCAGATTCTGGATTCGGACGAAGGGGCCCGCTACATCGGTGAATGGTCGTTCGGGACCAACAACCGCATTCTGCATCCCATGCTGGACACCTTGTTCGACGAAAAAATCGGAGGCTCATTCCATTTCACACCCGGCAATGCCTATGACGAAGCGGACAACGGCAATCGCAGTCGCGTTCACTGGGATTTGGTCCTGATCCAGCGTCCTGATTACGGCGGAGGAGAAATCTGGTTTGACGGCGAGTTGATCCGTAAGGATGGCCGCTTCCTGCCCGCCGATCTGCAGCCACTGAATGAGGGTTTGCCATAGGCTTCTTCGTCTGTTTTTGTCTCCTGATGACCGGGCGGTATGGCGAAGGGGATCTTGCGGTTTGCCTGCCAAGCCTCCGGACCAGCCACCGACTGATTGACAAGGCGGGTAGTGATCGACGAGCATAACAGACGGTTGACTGCCCGGTCACAACGTGGTGTGTTGGAATTCTGCCTCCACTGGATTGGTGTTTCCATGGTTTCTGTAAAGCTGTCTCACTTGCGATGCTGGCTGCCAGTCATGCTGGCCGTCGCGTTTGCCGGATCAGCTGCCAGTGGCCAGGACGATTCGCAGCGACCGCTGCCGCTCCCGGAACAGGCAGCGGCCGACCCCGGCATTCATTTGGAACTGCTCAAGCGATTGCGCAGCACCATCGCTCAGCAGACGCAGGCAGACCGCGACGCGAGCTCAGAACAACACCCGCAAAGCCCCACTGGAAATCCGCAGACTGACGGCACGCCGCGTTCGTCGGGTGACAGGACACCCGACATTCCCGGATCCCGACTCAACCCGGCCCCGGCGGATTCACAGGCCCAGCCTCAGCAGCCTCAGTCACCGGACTCATCCACCTCATCCGGGCTCCGGCAACTCGGTGAGCTCATCAACCAGTGGAAAGATCGTCTGCCGGAAAACATGCTTCCACCAGGTCTGGATCAGCTCACACCGCAGCAGATTCAGAAAGCCGCTCAGGCCCCCGAAGCTCAGCAGAAACTGCAAGAACTCCTGCAGCAGTTTCAACGGGACGGCATGCTGCCACCGCCGGCGGAAGACGGTGGCACCCCGGCCCCACTGCCCCCCACGACCACAAAACCGGACCTGCCCCGCAGCTCGCTGAAAGCCCTCGACAATTTCCTGCGAAAGCTGCAGGAAAAGGCGACCGCCCCCGATCCATCGTCGCAGGATCCACGTGCCATGCCGGGGCCCCCGGCGGAACCAGCCGAGACGCTCGGATCGAATAATCAACAGCGCTCTGGTGAGACCGTGGCCCCGGACGACTCACAGCCACCTCGCCCCGGCGTTGGTGGTGCGCCTCGCGCGGGACGCCCCATCCGCCGCCGTGATCGGCCTTCAGCAAATCCACCAGCAAC
>JBDKIW010000290.1:0-6326 GCA_039796955.1 Planctomycetota bacterium | reverse complement strand
GTCGCCCGCCCTAAAATGCGACCACCCATGCGCAGACGCGACATCGACACCTGCTCGTGAACCAGACTGTAAACGGTATGCGGAACAGCACCCGCATCCATCAGGGACGCCGTAATTCGCAATGTGCGGGGCGTGGTCGAGGGAAATCGAAACCAACCCGTGTCCGTAGCAATGGCCGCATACACCCAATTCGCGGTGGTCGAATCAAAAGTGACCCCGAAAAACTGAGCCAGCTCGAAAATCAATTCCCCGGTCGCAGCAGCCGTGACGTCCCGAAACTCCACCGCCTCCATCTGGTCGGAACTGACATGATGATCAATCACCACCCGCACAGCCCCGGAATTTCGCACCACGTCAGCCATTGACCCCAGCTGCTGCCACGAACTGGTATCCACAATCAGGATCACATCCACCGGAGGCAACGTGGCCTTTGTAATATCTCCATTCAGTTTCGAAATGGCACCCGGTGGATTCATGAATTCAAGATTCGCCGGTGCAGCAGAACCATTCACGACAACGACCGACTTACCAAGTGCCAGCAGAATCGCCCGCAGGCCCAGCTCAGACCCCAGCGCATCAGCATCCGGGCGAACATGACTTGTGATCAGGAACGACGAATGCCTGTCAATCAGCTCTTTAAGAGGTGTCCAGTCCATGGCCGACACAGCAACGTCCTTTGACGAGATGATTCCGGAGGTAAAAAGTGTCATACTGCCTGCCGCCTGCATAACCAGCGAAATGCTGCGTGCGGTACAAGGGTACCATCAGGCGAACGGCGCATCGCCTGAACAATCCGAACCCGGAACGACGAAATCCCGCTTCAATGAAGGCGATCCGCCATAAAGTTTCAGAGCCCATGGCCAGCGGCCTTAAACGCCTGCAGACACGAAAAAAGTGACCCCTGCCGGCTTCAAAGCCCCCCCTGCGGTCCATCCTCTGAAAACTCCTGACCTGTTGCAAGCTGTTTCCACAGAAAGCCGCTGAAAAACAATATTCCCAGCCGGATTCCGACATCCTGCGGCCATTGCCGACAGGCTTTCTATCTCCACCCTTCTCAGAACCTCACTCAACCATGCTGATGTATCGTAATCTGCCTGTGACCGTCATGGGACTGGGAAGCTTTGGAGGTGCAATTGCCGCCGCCCGATTCCTCGCCACTCAGGGCGCGCTCGTCACCATCACCGACCAGAAACAGGAACACGAACTCGCCGAATCGCTGGCTCAGCTGCAGAACGTGCCCCTGCAGCGACTGGCTCTGGGCGGCCATCCCGACGATGTGCTCACCAACTGTCGCCTGCTGGTCGTCAATCCTGCCGTTCCTCCCGATCACCCGATCGTCGTTCAGGCTCGTCAGTCCGGAATTGACGTGACCACAGAAATCGAACTGTTCCTGAAACATCAGCGGGGCAAAGTCATCGCCGTCACTGGAAGCAACGGAAAATCCACAACCACAGCCCTCATCCAGCATCTTCTGAAACATTCCGGCAGCCCCGGAACGGCCTGGCTGGGAGGAAACATCGGCATCAGCCTGCTGGACCAACTGGACAACATTACCCCGGATGATCACGTCGTCCTTGAACTCAGCAGCTTTCAACTGCACCTGCTCCGTGCCCGACGATTTCGTCCGGACATCGCCGTACTGACCAACTTTTCCCCCAATCACCTCGACTGGCATGGAACTCTGGAAGCCTATCGAATGGCCAAGCAGGGAATCTTCGCTGCTCAGTCACGCACAGACTGCAGCATCATTCCGGCAGCGTTGGAGGAAACCGAACACACCGTCAGGACCACCTGGCGAATTCGTGGTCGGTTGCATTGTTTTGCCACCGAAGACACCGGCCAGGACGGTGCGTTTTTCGACGCCGGATCCCTCATCCTCCGCACTCACCACGGAACGCAGGAAGATTCCGTGCGTTTGTCAGCCCCACGGCAACTCCCGGGACAACATAACCAACTCAATCTCGCGGCAGCCTGCTGTGCTGCCTGGCTGGCTGGTGGAAATCCGCTGACCTTTGCTGATTCCATCCGTTCGTTCCAGCCACTCCCCCATCGACTGCAATGCGTGGCCGATCGCGGTGGTCGCCAATTCTGGAATGACTCCATCGCCACCACACCGGAATCGGCGATCGCCGCACTGAAACATTTCTCGGGACGCGCGGTGCTGCTGGCCGGTGGCTACGACAAAGGTCAGGACCTGCAGGAATTCGCCGGTGAAATCCAGCGCTCTGCCCGCGGCGTGGTTCTGATGGGTCAGACAGCAGAGACTCTGCAGAAACTCCTGAACAACACATCGCAGGGCAGGGCACTTGCCATCGAAATGGCTGTGGACTTCCACGATGCGTTCGCACGTGCTGTTGCAATGAGCCGTCCGGGCGATATTGTTCTGCTTTCGCCGGGTTGCGCAAGCTATGGCTGGTTCAGGGATTATCGTCAGCGCGGCGAACAGTTTGAGGCACTTGCCGGGGAATGGAAACCAACTCAATGACTCACACGTCTTCCCGCACCGCTACACGCCTGCGCACAAGCCTGCTGCTCCTGCCACTCTGCCTGTGCAGCTGCAGCGAACAACCACGGACCGCTGATCCCGCGGCGATCGCTCGTCAGGCAGCAGCCAACACCAGCACCACCGTGCGCATGACACCGGAAGAACTGAAACGACAACTGAATTGTTTTCAGGCCGAGTTTCGGATGCTTGGAAACGAAATCGTCGAAGGCACTCTGTACCAGACCGGCATCAAAAATATTCAGCCCCTCGCCGGTCTGCCTCTGCGAGCCCTCGATCTGGGTATGACTCAGGTGGACGATCTGACTCCGCTTGTCGGCATGAAACTGGAACGGCTGGACCTGGAAAACACACCCGTCGCCAGCCTCGCCCCGCTGCAGGGCATGCCGCTGCAGATCCTGAAGATGCAGAAAACCAAAGTCACCGATTTTTCCATTCTGAAGGGCATGCCCCTGAAACAACTCAATGTTCTGGATCTGCCTTTCACCAATACCGATCTGGAATTGCTGCAACAGGCACCGCTGGACACCATCTGGCTGGCTGGCACTCAGGTGACAGAGCTTTCCATGCTGCCCGTGAAGTCTCTCAAAAGCCTCGACATTGAACGCACGGCTGTTGCCAGTCTGGAGGTGCTTGCCGGTTGCTCGCTACTGCAACGACTGAACATCGCAGAGACACCCGTCTCAGACCTCACACCACTGCAGGGATTGAAGCTGCAGCGCATCACTCTCACCCCGGATCGCATTAAGACGGGTATGGAGATTCTGCGAAACATGACATCTCTGACGCAGATTCAGGTCCGCATTGATGAACCCATGTCGGCGGTCGACTTCTGGAAACGCTACGATCTCGGGCTGTGGAAGGCCACAGACACCCCGTAGCGTTCTCAACAGCCACTCACCACCGCCGACAACCCTCGCACCAAACGGAAACGGGAACGGTGGGGCGAAGCTCCATCTGAGCCGCCCACATCACACCAAACGGAAGGGCGAAGCTCCAACTGAGCCGCCCACATCACACCAAACGGGAGGGCGAAGTTCCACCTGAGCCGCCCACATCACACCAAACGGGAGGGCGAAGCTCCAACTGAGCCGCCCACATCACACCAAACGGTGGGGCGAAGCTCCAACTGAGCCGCCCACATCACACCAAACGGTGGGGCGAAGCTCCAACTGAGCCGCCCACATCACACCAAACGGGAGGGCGAAGTTCCACCTGAGCCGTTGATCTCAGAAAATCTCGTTACGGCCCTGAATATGCCGTTGCGCTCCGGATCAGCGGCAACGGCTTAACGGCAACGGCTTAACGGCAACGGCTTAACGACAACGACAAGCCTTCCACCCGCTGCTACTTTGCCCGGTCGGAAATATCACGGCGACACCATCCGCCGTTCCAGCGAATTCTGTCCACCGCGGCATACGCATTCTGTTTGGCTTCCGAAATCGTATTTCCCAGTGCCGTCACACCCAGAACGCGACCGCCGGTGTTCTGCACCTCGCCATTCTTCAAAGCTGTCCCCGCGTGAAACACCTTCACATCCGGGAGCTTGTCGGCTTCGTCCAGCCCGTAAATCGGATGCCCCTTTTTGTAGTCGCCAGGATAGCCTTCCGATGCCATGACCACGCACACGGCCGGCCGGGGATCCCAGTCGAGCCCCTCCAGCTCGCCCAGCCGACCAGTCGCCGCCTTCAGTAAGACATCGGCGAGATCTGACTTCAGCCGCATCAGCACAGGCTGAGCCTCGGGATCACCAAATCGTACGTTGTATTCCAGCACCCTCGGGCCCCCGGCGGTTAACATCACGCCGGCATAAAGAACTCCGGAAAATGGACAACCATCGACCTTCATCGTATGGACTGTCGGCACCAGAATGCGCCGCACAATTTCATCCATGATTTCCGGAGTCACAACCGGAGCCGGGCAATAGGCTCCCATGCCACCAGTGTTCGGACCCAGATCGTTGTCGTAAGCCCGTTTGTGATCCTGAGCAACCTCGAGCGGCACAATGGTGTCACCATCCACGATCGCCAGAATACTCGCCTCTTCACCGATCAGACACTCTTCAATGACCACCTGTGAACCAGCGTCACCGAAGGATCGTTCCTGGAGGATTGTTCGTACGGCCGCTTTCGCCTCTGCACGCGTGGCACAAACAAACACGCCTTTGCCCGACGCCAGCCCATCAGCTTTCACAACCAGCGGCTGCTCATCCCCCTCATCAATGTATCGCTCTGCTTCCGGGAACCGGCTGAACACCGCAAAATCGGCCGTGGGAATGCTGGCCTTTCGCAGTAACTTTTTAGTGAAGACCTTGCTGCCTTCCAGTCGCGCAGCGGCAGCCGTTGGACCAAAAATCACTAAGCCCTGCCGACGAAACTCATCGACAATCCCGGCCACCAACGGAGCTTCCGGACCAACCACCGTCAGATCAATCGCGTTCTCTCGAGCAAATCGAACCAGACGCGTGACGTCGTCCGCCGCGATCGAGAGATTCTCGCCGTTTTCCAGAGTTCCAGCGTTGCCCGGAGCACAGTAGACCTTCTTCACAAGCGGCGACTGGCTCAGTTTCCAGACCAATGCGTGCTCACGCCCACCGGAGCCAATCACAAGAATCTTCATGGAATCATCAACCCCAATGCTAACACTGAATGTGGCCCGGAAAGACGCCCGGGAACAACCAACAGAAGACAGCCGTTCCTGGAAACACGCCCCGAAAGCCCGTGCGTGGCAGAGTACCGGGAGCAGCAGCAGAATTCGAACGGAAACAGCCGTGTTCCTGACTTTGTCGCAAACACGGGACCCGGAACAATCAGGTTGCCCGCAAACAATCCAACTCGCAGCAAAGCAACAGCCAGCCGACAGGAAAAATCAACGACATGGACCTCAGACAAACCCTGGCTGAGATACGAAAAAAGCCGGGCTGAAACTGCCAACCCGGCTTTTCATGCAATTCGTGGTCACCATTCGTCAGCCAGTGACCAATCGAGTCTTCACACAACAGGTGCCGTCTCGGGCTTCAACAGAAACGGAAACACCCGAATCGCCGCACCAGGCACATGCTGCTTCTTGTAGGCCAACTGAGCTGCACGGTCGGCCGCAAACTGCAGTCGAATGAATTCCAGACCGCAGAAGGAATCAATGTCCGCCTCAGCCGCAACGTCCGCAAACATCTCTCCAGCCGATGCCGCGTGCCGACGTACACCATGAATGCTGCGCTCACGTACCTTCACACCCGCAGCCGCCAACTTGATCAATCCCTTCAGAAACCGCCCGACCGTTGTGTCAGCACCAGACACCCGCCACAGTCGCTCCCATTCTTCATGAGCTTCCCAGTAGAACCCCAGATTGAAGTAGTCCAGACCCAGCAGATAGTTGCGATTCAGATGCCAACTGTCCTGACTTAACGCCCGTGGCCCCTGGCCCGGAGCATGCTTGCGACCGTGGCTGTGACCCTTGGGATCCCGAATTGGATGAGGCATCCCGGAACCGGGATAGTAAGTGTAGGGAGGAAGGGGACTGCCAGGATACAGCCGCTCGACTTCAGACTCTGCGGTCTCTACTGTCATCATGTACACTCTACTCCGTCGGCTAAGGGCCAGGGATTCTGTTGCTCCGCAAATCATTCGCATCATTCTCGACTGGGGAAACACGCGGAACTGGCCTCCCAAGTGACTAAAACGCTGCGACGCGAAATACTGTTCTTTTGTTCATCACAGAAAAAACCAGATTTCGGTTGCGCCGAATTTACACCTTTTTCCGCCAAGTTCGAGAACTTCTTGGCATATTTTGCCAGATTCTGCCCAGCTGACTCCAGATGCCCAAC
>JBDKIW010000289.1:0-18359 GCA_039796955.1 Planctomycetota bacterium | reverse complement strand
CCGACATCGTTTCGAAGTGTCGGCGTCAGAGATCAGGTTTTTTCAGGCTGCAGCAACTCATGAGTATGGATGTCGAAATTCGGGCGGTGGTGTTTGACCTCGACGGGACCATGCTGAATACCGAAGACATTTTTGAATTGGCCGGACAACAACTGATGGTTCGTCGTGGACTTCAAATGACGGATTCGATTCGCCGAGCCATGCTGGGACGACGACCGTACGAAGCCTTCACCGCCCTGAAATCATTGACCAGTCTGCCGGACAAAATCGAGGATCTGATGGCAGAAACAAAGCAGATCTTCGGAACACTGGCCGAAAACTCGCTCGCAATCATGCCCGGCCTGTCGGAGATCCTGTCCATCACGCAGGCCCGGCAGTTGCCTCGAGCCGTAGCCACATCATCACCTCGAGCCTACCTGCAGTGGCTGCTTCAAAAGCTGCAGCTTGAGCAGCATTTTGAGTTCGCGCTGACTGCCGAAGATGTCACCCACGGAAAGCCTCATCCGGAAATCTACGAATTGGCAGCACGACGCCTGGGTGTCCACCCATCCCAAATGCTTGTGCTTGAGGACAGCGAAACGGGAACTCAAGCCGCAGCCGCTGCCGGAGCTTTCGTTGTCGCTGTTCCAAATCGGCATACAGATTACGGTGACTTCAGCATGAGTCACCTGCGGATTGACAGCCTGCTTGACCCCCGTCTGCACACCCTCCTCCATGGCCTGAGCCACACATCCTGAGAGTACTGTTTCCGCTTCAATGCAAACTGGGCCGTCAGCTTCAGATCAGACAAGGAATCCCGTGAACTCGCCCACCTCCCCGAAAACTCCAGCCGCTCACGGTTCAACACGTCACAAAGGTGCCCTGCTGTCGTGGCTTCGACTTCTGCGGCTCCCAACAGTGTTTACAGCATTGTCCAATATTCTCTGCGGCTACTTCATCACAACACGCCCGAAGGTCACTGAAATCCTTCAGCAGCCCGACCTGGCCTTCCTCCTTCTCGCAAGCGCTGGACTCTATCTGGGTGGCATGGTGCTCAATGACGTCTTCGATGCAGCACTCGATGCCACAGAACGACCGGAACGACCGATTCCATCCGGCCGTATCACCGTTCGCGCAGCAGCGATTGCTGGTGCACTGCTCATGATCTCCGGAATCATCAGCGCCGCATTTGCCGGTGTCACCAGCCTGACCGTAGCACTCATGATCGCCGTCGCTGTAATCGCCTACAATGCAGGACTCAAGGCTTCAGCGGCTGGTCCACTGGCCATGGCTACCTGCCGATTTCTGAACCTGTTGCTGGGAACAAGCAGCGGAATTTCTCTCTCCGGTCTGAGTACAGGATCCGGAATTGAAGTCGCCTGCGGACTCGGTCTTTACATCCTCGGCGTAACGTGGTTCTCCCGAAGCGAAACAGGTTCTGGTCATCGACTCGGAATGCTGACCGGAATCGTGCTGCTGCTGGGCGGACTGGGAGTTGATGCCATGGCAGTCTATCGCAACGGTGCCACGACAGCTGCCACCAATGGCGGCTGCATGGCCATACTGTTACTGGGTTTGAACCTGGCCATGCGCGCCACAAAAGCCATCACCCATCCTCATCCCATAATTGTTCAGAAAACAGTCGGGCTCATGCTCCTGAGTCTGATCTTTCTCGATGCCATCATGGTTTTTTCTGTGTCTGGCGACGCAAAACTCGCAGCCATCGTGATCGCCCTCGTGGGCCCCGCAATACTCCTTCGAAAAGTCATCCCCATGAGCTGACTCTTCGGGGCAGAATCCTTCCTGCGGAGATCACACAGAAGCGTTCCTGCTTTTCACATACTGACTTTTCAGATTTGAACTTCACCCATCGCGTGCACTACAGTCCGACTCAATACCGACCACTCACGTGGCAGACTCAAAACCACACTCCTGCTCCTGAACTGCACTCTGGCGACAACGCTGGTCAGATTCAAAGTCAGATGTGGTCCTGCAGGCCCCTTCACAATCTCAGGTCCAACACATGTACGACCGCAAACGTCTGATGCAACTGATTCAGGATCGCGCCCTGAAGTTTGGAGACTTCACACTCGCTTCCGGAAAGAAATCCACATACTACCTTGACGGAAAACAGGTAACGCTCAGTGCCGAAGGGTTGATGCAGATTTCCTTTGGACTCCTGGAACTCCTGAAGCCAATCGATTTCTCCGGATTTGGCGGCATGTCAATCGGAGCTGACCCGATTGTGGGTGGTGTGCTGGTTGCTGCCGCCTCCCAGGGACGATCACTCCAGGGTTTCATGGTTCGAAAGGAAGCCAAGGGGCACGGAACACAGCGCTTCATCGAAGGCCCAATCAAGCCGGGTGAAAAAGTGGTGATCGTGGACGACGTTGTCACAACCGGTGGCAGCGCTCTGCTGGCAATTGATCGTGTCCAGGAATTCGGCTGCGAAGTCGTGCATGCCGTAGGAATCGTCGATCGACTTCAGGGAGGCGAAGCGGCCTTCAAGGCACGCAATATTCCCTTCACCTCGCTGCTGACAATCCGTGACTTCGGAATCACACCACCTGCCGAATAATAAAGACTTTCCAGCGCTCAGTCTTGCCTGGACATCGGTTCCTGTTACAGTCCCACCAGACGACTCGGTTTCGGGTCATCCGCCTGATCAGGTGCTCGTGGACAGTCTGCTTCACACAGGCTGTGGGTTCGAGTGAAAAGGGAAGACGGTGCCCGATGATGATCGGTAGTCCGTCGCGGTCCCGCCGCTGTAATCGGGGACTCTCGCAACAATCAGCCACTATGCCGATACCGTTTCGTAAGAAACGCCCATGGCACGGGAAGGCGTTGCGACAGGTCGATCCGAAAGCCAGAAGACCTGCCTGACCGGGCTGCAGACGTTTCCCTCGCGGAAGGGGATTTGTCGGCCATGGTCTCACACCGCTTCTTCGCCACTGATGATGACGCCTCAGTCACATAACGTGACCCTGCGCGCTCCTGCAGTCTCAGTGTCCGAACTCCGTGGACTGTCGCCGGAAACTCCCCGATCCTGCACCAATCGGAGTTTCCCTTGTCGACTCGCACTCATTTCCGCCGCCATCATCGCGCATTCACCCTGATTGAACTCCTCGTTGTGATCGCCATTATCGCAGTCCTCCTCGGACTACTGCTCCCCGCCGTTCAGCAGGCCCGCGAAGCCGCTCGTACAACCCAATGCCGCAACAATCTCCGGCAACTCGCCCTCGCTCTGCACAATTACGCTGATGTGCATCGCGAACACCTGCCCCCGTATGTGATCGAGGATCAGCAAAGGCTAACCTTTCTCACAACCTATTCCGGGACTCCCGGTCTGGCGCAGTACTGGTTCGGTACCGTCAACTACGCAGCACCTACACCAGATACACAACTGAATTTCTCCACCGGACCTCTCAGCCCCTTCATGGAGACCAACTACGAATCTTTTCAGTGTCCGAATCTCGGAACATCGCAAATGGATCGCGTCCGATTCGGGAGACCCGCTACCGGTTTCGGATACAATGGCTACTACCTCTCACGCCCCAGCGGGATTGAGTGGTTGCCGCCGGACTGGAATGCCGGCCCCAGCCCGGAACCCGCCAGTCGACGGCTGCGCGACGTGCAGCAAACCAGTCAGACGGTCGTCTTCGCGGATAGTGCCGCTGTCAACATCCGCACCTTCTCACCCCTGCAATTCAGCTTCGAGGAAAACTGGCTGCTGGACCCCCCAAGCCGCAATTTTCCAACGATTCACTTCCGACACCTGAATTCAGCCAACGCGGCCTTTCTGGACGGACATGTTGAAAGCTTTTCATGGGCGACCTCAGTAGAAGTCCCCGGCGAAAACTATCTGTTCGAAGAACAGGTTCAGCTCATGGAAAAGAAACGACTTGGGTTTCTTTCGCGAGGAAACCTGCAGAATCCCACGTTACGTGATGAACTGTACGACCGCGAATAACACGTCGCTCAGTCATTCTTTTCGTCAGAATGCACTCTATTCCGGAATATCGATCAGCAGTGGCGCGATTCTCCCGGAAAGCGCCACGACACCTGCTTCTCCGTCAACGATATCGGCACCTTCAGAAAACAATGGTGTCGGTAGAGAGGCTACCGGTGGCATGGCGAAACAGACGAAAAACAGCACGAAAACGCCCAGTGCACTTTCATCACCATTCCTGCCTCCAGCAGGACTGAATTCTCAGTGTTTCGCCGTAAAACTCTGCGTATCTCTGTGCTCTCTGTTTTGACCAAAACACTCCTCGTGCGCCGCCGTTTCACCATCCCAGGTTACGGGCCCCGCTCGTGAAAATCTCTGATGGACAGCAGACCCCCTGATTCCGGAAACGACTGGCCCCCGCTGATATCGATGAGTTGCTGGTCATTGCAGTGACAAGCAACAAGGCGAAAACACATCACAGGCAACAATAAATTCCCTTCGCAAATACAATTCAACCGTCTGAATTCAGTTGATTTCGATCAACGCTCCATCCCAGAATCATCCTGCTCCGTTGCTAACCATCACGGTTCACGCGACGGTGATCTGCGACCAGACAACTCTCTAACTTACGGATTCAGGGACTTCATTCCGACATTTCAACAACATCGCCAGTCTTACCTCAAGTCCAACACCAATTTCTGGAAGTACCACCGGTTGAAGTCCCCGACAAAGGCCCAATACCCTGACGACAGATTTTCAGTTTCGGTCAGTTCAACCCTGGCTGCACGTGCGCAAAACCATTACCGTTCAATAACGATAACGACGGCAAGGCGTCTCTGCCGGCAATCTGTTTCGTAGTTCATGGATACAAACTGATGGCTCTCCGCATTGAGCAGTCTGTCGTTCGGGGCGAAATCCGCAGTTCCCGCAGAAACTCGATCTCCGGATGGATCGAGATTCGTCGGCACGGAATGAAGGATGGCCTGTCCATCACGGAAACAGTCGTCGCCACCCTGTCCCTCGTTGGCAACCTTGACGGACAACTCGACGGACGAGACTTCCGATTTCGGGTCAGAGAAGGTGACTCCTCCGACATGCACTCCGTGCAGGAACAATCCTTCCATCTGCAGCAGGTCGGTGTCATCGGTGACAGCGCCTTTCGCATGGTTCGAGTACCCTTAATCCCGATCGAAGAATTCCTGCTGGCCAGACAACGAGGAGATGCTGCACCGGAAGAACTGCGAATGTCCATTTACCTCGAATGGTACAGCCAGAACGGTCGTGTTGTGATGGAACTCCTCGATCCGGAAATGGAATTCGATGGTGGCGACAGTCATCTTGCGGATTGCACGCCGGACGATCTCCCTGAAACAGATCCGGCCCTGCCACCGTCCATCACCACAATTCTGCGTGGAGACGATGGAACCATCGAAGTCTTCGATAACTCACCAGACTCGGCCCTCGGCGAGGACGACTCGCAGGAAGAGACGGACGATGCACACTCGGCAGATGATGAATACGGCCTCTTCGAATCCAACTTCGAACAGTTGATTCGTGAGTCCGCATTCAGCGATGTCCATGAAGCTGAAAACACCAGTCAGATTCACGGGGATGAACAATTCCCCGGCATCCCGCCGGCAATCAAAGCCCTGTATCAGCAGTGGGATGAAGTTCTGAATGGCGAACATGATCAACCACTGACCTCATTGTTTGAGGAACCGCTGAGACTTCCGATCCCCGACGATCTCACCAGCGAAAAGCAGGCATGGGAGGCGTTGTCCTCGCTGTTAGGTGCCATGGCGATACGAGGTGTCGGATTTGAAATGTGCCCGCATCTCAGCGCCGCTGAAGCTTACCGAATGCTCGTGTCGGACCTGTTGCCCGAAGTCAAAGTTCACCCGAATCTGTTGAACTCTGGCTTTATCTGCCACCTCAGCACGTGGGAATGCTGCGAAGAATGCCAAAACGAAGCCAATGGCGGACCTGATCACTGAAAACACCCTGAGGCAGACATTGCGCCGGAATCAGGCTGACGCTTCGCGACAGCCCACCCACGACTCGCCAGCACAAAACCAAACCTCCGAAAAAATCCACATCTGCAGAAAACCTGCCGCTCAACCATGGAAACTCAGCTCGCGGCCAACGCCCCGCACTACCCCCCATCTTCTCAGTGTCGGGAGGAACAACAGGCATCTGGAAATCCGGGGATTGGAGAACTAGTATGTCAGATTACAGGGTCAAAAAGGTTCCCGAAAACCGGTTGCTGAAAGTTCGCCAACATGCCCAAAGTCAGGTTTGTCAACGAAAAAGTGACTGTTGACGTCACCGAAGGTGAAGATCTTCGTACTGTGGCTCGAAAAAACGGCGTGCAACTCTACTCGGGCCCCCACAAAATCGTGAATTGTATGGGAATGGGGACCTGTTGCTCCTGTAATGTGATCATTTCCAAAGGGGCAGAGAACGTCTCTCGAAAGGGACTTCTGGAGTCTCTGTGGAAATGGCTCAATCCCCTCCTTGGACTCAAACTGCTCAGCAACCCCGGCAAAGAAGTCCGGTTAGCCTGCCAGACACGTGTCAAAGGCGACGTCGAAGTCGAGACGCACCCGCCAATCAACTGGCACGGGGAAAATTACTGGAGCTGAACCCTGTCTGCATTTGGACCAACTGCCATTCGCCGGTATCCTCAAGAAGAACCGGCGTTTTTTATTCAGCAGTGACTTTGATCAACCTGCCACGAGCACACACCCACCTGAAAAGCAGACCGCCGCCTCACCTATTTGCGAACAAAGCGATAGCCAACGCCCCGAACTGTCTCAATCAAGTCCGCAAGGCGATCCATCTTCTTACGTAAAGATCGCACGTGAACGTCGATTGTCCGCTCCAGAGAGTTCGCATCCTCTCCCCGAGACGTTTCCATGAGTTCATTTCTTGAGAATGGTCGCCCGGGCTGAGCCATCAGTGTCCAGAGCATGCGAAACTCCGTCGGTGTCAGTTCAACTTGCTGCCCATCGAAGGTCGCAACATGATTGGCACGATCGATCTCGATCCCGTGAAGACTGAGCACCGTCTTTCCGGACTCCGCCGTCTCCACTCGCCGCAGCAACGCCTTGACTCGATGAATCAGAGGCTGTACGCGAAAGGGCTTCGTCACGTAGTCATCAGCACCCATATTGAAACCGACGATTTCATCAGTTTCCGCACCACGCGCAGTCAACATCATCACAGGAATAGTGCGGGTCTTGGGTTCGCTTTTCAGAATTCGGCAGATCTGAAGCCCATCAATCCCCGGTAGCATCAGGTCCAGGATGACAAGGTCCGGCAGCAGCGTCTGAGCCCTGGCAAGCCCGCCCCGACCGTCTCGTTCCCACTGGACATTAAATCCTTCTTTTCGCAGATTGTACGTCACGACATCTGCGATGGACTGTTCATCTTCAATGACCAGAATAGTTGCCTGCATGGAGCGGGATACGCCTGAGAATGTTTGCCAGAACAAACCACAGGTATCCCTGTGTCGTTCAGGAAGTCATACAAAGGAGCGATTTCCTGCCACTCGAACAGCAGTCCGAATCGATTCGAGGGGACTTCACCCCCGGCTCGGCCACTATTCTGCACCTCCAACCCGAGGATTCCCGGATCGCCGATGCAGTCCTGGATGCCGAACAATCGCTCCCTCTACCAGATAAACTACGTCTTCAGCGATATTGGTCGCATGATCCGCCACTCGCTCAACATGACGAATCACCGAAAACAGATGCAGCCCGGGTTCTATCAGCTCCGGTCTCTGCTTGACGACTCCAACCACATCATTGATCAGGTCCCGATTGAGCTGATCCACACCCTCATCACGCAGGCACACCCTCCGAGCGAGGTTCACGTTTTGCTCCACAAAGGCATCAATGCCGTCGTGCAGCATGCTCAGTGCCTCCCGAGTCATCTCACCCAGCCGCTCCGGCATCGGAAATGCCCCATGCAGAGCGATCCCGGCAGATCGCTCTGCAATACTGACCGCCAGATCCGCCACTCTCTCAAGTTCAGCACAAATCTTCATCACCACAGTCACTCGACGCAGATCATTCGCCACCGGGTGATAAAGCGCCAGAATCTTCAGGCACTCCTCCTCGATTCGAATATCCCACTCGTCCACTTCACGGTCGCGACTGGAAAGCTCAAGTGCCAGATCAGCGCGACCTGAACGCAAACCATCAACAGCATCGTGAATCAACTCTTCCACCGCCGAACACATCGCCAGAATGCTGCGATGCAGATGTTCCATTTCCCGAACAAAGTGAATAGTCATCAACCGAATCCTGATCAGACAGACCCGGCAACTGACTGATCCAGCTGCCGGAGTTTGACGCCGAATTGTTAAGTTTCTGTTAAGTATTCTGCAAAAATCGACCTGTGAAATACCGATGATCTGCACGCGCAAATCAGACCACCGCCGCGATAATCGCGGATATCGGACCCCTCGCCATGTCCGCCATCACCCGAATCTCCCGGTAATGTAGTCTTCCGTTTGCTTTTCCGAGGGACTGGTGAAAATCTGCATCGTTGGGCCACACTCAACCAGATGACCCTTAAAGAAAAATGCTGTCTGATGGCTGACTCGCGAGGCCTGCTGCATGTTGTGCGTCACAATCACAATCGTGTAGTTTGCACACAATTCACCAATCAGGTTTTCTATGCGATCAGTGCTGGCAGGATCCAGTGCCGATGCCGGCTCATCCATCAGAATAATACGAGGATTGGTCGCCAGTGTTCTGGCAATACAAAGCCGCTGTTGCTGCCCACCAGACAAGGCCATGGCCGACGTGTGCAACCGATCACGAACCTCCTCCCATAAAGCTGCTTTCCGAAGGCACGACTCCACAAGGTCAGCCAGCACAGAACGATTTTTCTCGCCCGCCACTCGCGGACCATAGGCAACGTTGTCAAAAATTGATTTCGGAAAAGGCGTGGACTTCTGGAATACCATGCCCACATGCTTCCGCAGCAGCACAACATCCACGGCCGGATCCATAATGTTCTGACCCTCAACAAGGCACTCGCCCGTGCACCTTGTTCCCTCTACCAGGTCATTCATCCGATTCAGCGTCCGCAGAAACGTACTTTTCCCACATCCGGAGGGACCAATCAGCGCCGTCACGGATCGCTCCGGCACCATCAGCGAAATGTCAAACAGGACCTGATGCTCTCCGTAGTAGAAATTCATATTCCTCACATCAATCGCCGCTGCGTGCGATGACGTATCAAGGTTGCGGTCCACTCCGCGAACCGAAGGCGGCACCGAAAGTCCTGAATTACGTTCCGCCATGTCAGCACCACCCTCAACAACATTCCACCGGCCTACCAATCAGGCGGCCTCACGATCTTTCACTACCAGTGATTGCCTTCCGGAGACAACCACTCCCTCGGATAGACGGGATTCTCCGATATTCAGTCAAACTCACAGTCGCCACACTGAATCCGGCCGCCGGACTACCATTTCAGTCCTCGTGCTGTCTTCGCCCGAATAATCATGGCTGTCGCATTGATCAGCAACAGCACAACCAGCAGGACAACGATGCCGGATGCTGCCACCGCGGTGAAGCGATCCTGCGGATCCGGTTGCTTCGACCAGTCATAAATCTCCACCGGCATCGCAGTAAACTGATCAAACGGCACCGATAAAATTCTGGTCGGATTCGTAATCAACTGCAGTGGCGACTCAATCCCACCCGGACACATGGACGCAACGGTGAGCACACCAATCATCATCAAAGGTGCCGCCTCACCCATCGCCCGCGAAATTGAAAGAATCACACCCGTCGAAATCCCCGGCATCGCGGCCGGAATGACCTGACGCCAGATCGTCTGCCATCGTGTCGCCCCAAGTGCCAGCGAAGCGATCCGGATAGAAGACGGTACAGCACGCAACGCTTCCTGGGACGCTATAATCACCGTGGGCAGCACCACCAGACTCATCGTCATCGCCCCAACCAGCACATTTCCATCAAAGATTTCCAGTTGCAGCAATCGCACACGAAACAGCCCGAGCACATTGATCGCGTGTCGCCCATCAAAAAGATTCTGAAGATATAAGGTCATCGGACGAAACGCCGTTAACCCCAGAATTCCGTAAACAATGGACGGCACACCTGCCAGATTGGATAGATTCACCTTGATGACTCGCACGACCACGTTGTCCCGAGCCAGCTCTTCAAGGTACACAGCAGAGCCCACCCCGATCGGAATGGAAAAACAGGCCGTCAGCAGCACCAGCCAGAAAGTCCCCCACAAACCAGCGAGGATTCCGCACCGAGCCGGATTCATCGAATAATGATTCACCAGAAACCCAGGAGACAGTCGACCCAGACTGTTCCAGACGATCGACGTCAACAGCACCGCCAACACCGCCAGAGCGCCATAAGTCACCAGTCGACAAGCCCACTTGAATATCACCGACAGAAGCAACCGACGACGAATCGTGGAATCTCCTCCCGATGAAAAGCTGACCCCTGCTGATGCACTCTGATTTCTCGCCCCTGCGCTCACTGATACACCTCACGAAATCGCCGCATAATCCAGCCGGACAGCAGGTTGATCGCCAGGGTAATCACAAACAGCGTAATGCCCACCGCATACATACTCATGCGACTGATCGAATCAGCCGCACTGTCTCCTGTGCTCGCGTGAACCATGAACCCCGTCATTGTCTGCGAACCACGCAGTGGATTGAATGTCAACAGTGGGTTGCCGCCAGCTGCTATCGCCACGGCCATCGTCTCTCCCACAGCCCTGGAAAATGCCAGCAGAAAGGAGGCCAGAATCCCCGAAAGTGCCGCAGGGACAACGACGCGAGTTGACACGTCAAATCGAGTACTGCCCAGAGCAAATGCCGCCTCGCGCAGACTCCGTGGCACCGAACGGATCACATCCTCACTGAGTGACGCGATCAAAGGCGTCACCATGATCCCCACAACAATCCCGGCACTCAAACTGTTGAATACGGCAACATCCAGACCTAGCCACTGCAACAACGGCTTCAGAATCCATGGCGTGATAAACTTCAACGCAAAAAAACCAAAGACCACTGAAGGAATACCAGCCAGAATCTCCAGAACAGGCTTCAACCACTCACGCTCACTCGGGTGCGCATACTCACTCATGTAAATCGCAGCACCAAGACCAGCAGGGATACTCACCGCCGATGCAATGAAGGCCACCAGAAACGTACCCGACAACAATGGCCAGATTCCAAACTGCCCACCCTCGCCATCGCGGGGCTTCCACTGAGTCGACGTCAGAAACTCCGCCAGCGACACCCGCTCAAAAAACGCCACCTTCGAGCCCGGGGCGTAAACCGCATTACTGAGCAGCACAAAGATGATCGCTGCCGTCGTCAGCACCGACAAGGCGGCGCACACAAACAACGCCCACTGAATGAACGTTTCGTGCCTGCGATGAATACGACGAGTCGCCCAGGAAGGCATAAACTCAGTTACTCGACAGTCTGAGGGAAATCACGAATCAAACCTGACAGCACGTCGAAAGAATCCCCGAAACTCCACTGACCTGAAAAACCTGAGACTCCTCAGGGGCTCCAGACGACTTTTCAACAGACTCCTGATTCCACATTCTGACAAACAGACTCTCCCTGTCCAACCAGCAGGGAACTCAAAAAAACACTTTCCCGAGTTCCCCGCCGTCACATCACTGCTGACAGGCACCAACCCAATCACTTTCCAGTGAATCCCAACGACGTGCCTGCCGTTCATCCCCGAGCGACAACGTCACTCACTTCGCGGACGTCGCAGCATCCAGAGCTTCCACGGATGCTTTCAGGTCTGCTTCCGCCAGTGGCACGTAACCCACCTTGCTTACCTGTGCCTGCCCTTCACCGAGGAAGAACCTGGCAAAATCCTGAACTTCCGGACGAATCAGCGATTTCCTGTTCACGTAAATGAACAATGGACGCGACAAAGGCTTATAAGCGCCCGACTGCACACTCTCGGCAGATGGCAATACACCATCAGCAGCACTGTCAGTCGAGGACACCTTCAGGGCCTTGACCTTGTCCTGATTGGAAAAGTAGTAGGCACACCCAAAGAATCCCATGCCCCCTTTTTCGCCGGAAACCCCCGTGATCGTCACGTTGTCGTCCGCACTGGCACTGTAGTTGTCCGTAATCAGATCCTCTTTCCCATTAACCACCTCCGTGAAGTAGTCAAACGTACCCGACTCCTCTCCGGGACCAAACAAAGCAATCGGCACATCCGGCCACGATGGATCCACGTCTTTCCACGACTTCACCGTACTTCCAGGCTCCCAGATCTTCTTCAACTGTGCCACCGTGATCGAGTCAACCCAGTCGTTCTCCCGGTTCACACACACCGTCAGACCATCCAGAGCAATTTTCAACTCCAGCAACTCAATCCCGTTTTTTTCGCAATCCAATTGCTCCGACTCTTTCACCGGTCGCGATGCATTGGCTATGTCGATACGCCCGGCAATCATCTCCTTAAAACCAGTTCCCGTCCCCGTCACTTTCAACGCCACTTTTGTGTCCGTAAACCGCGACTCAAACTCCTCCTGCACGGCAGCAGCAACTTTGGCCACTGTACTGGACCCGTCGACCTGAATCCGCTTCGAACCCTCAGCGGCTGCCGGTGTCTCCCCGGCAGACGAACCTGGCGCATCCACAGACTCCACTGTGCACCCCGCAACCATCAACACCAACGCCAACGCCAGATACACGCCCCGCTTCATGCACACTCTCATGGTTCTTTCCAGTGAATTCAGTTCCGACAGCATCCTGACACCCGCCGCCAGTAACCGGCCGCAGACAACAACGCCAAAACACTGCTCAAAATTCATTCGAACGTCGAATTGTTAAGAATCGGTTAAGAAAAACAATCGAATCCACAACCACGCCATCATACCCGCCGACCATTCACCCAGGCTACCCCCCCCCAACTCCCAATCACCACACTACTCGCCGCCCAGCCGGGGAAAAAATCCCCGCCGGCGAAGAGTTCTCCACCAAATCGGCCGCCCAATCACCACCTTTTCTGCAATTCCCGGCAAACCGGCTCTGGCACGGAATTTGCCAACCGGGCCCACCTCAGTGTCGGTTTTCCATAAAAAGCTGCCAATACTCTGAATTGCCGATTTTCTGCCATGAACGTTCTCCGGGACGCCGCATTCCCATGGGCATTCGCATGAAACACAATCTGCGTCGCCAATCAAGCGGATTTACACTCATCGAGCTACTAGTCGTTATTGCAATCATTGCAATTCTCGTCGCACTGTTGCTGCCTGCCGTTCAACAGGCCCGAGAATCCGCCCGCCGAACTCAATGCCGCAATCATCTGAAGCAAATTGCCCTCGCCGTTGCAAACTATGAGTCCGCTTTTGGATTCCTGCCTCCCAGTATGGCAATCAATCCCAACCTGACCACAAATGCCTCCTGGTCTATTCACGGCCGCATTCTGCCATATCTGGAACAAGTGTCGCTGTATCAGCAAATTGATCTCTCAAAATCGTGGGGGAATTTCCCTGTCATCAGCAATTTTCGAGTTCCCGTTT
Source organism: Planctomycetota bacterium (assembly GCA_039796955.1). Lineage (GTDB taxonomy): Bacteria > Planctomycetota > Planctomycetia > Planctomycetales > Planctomycetaceae > SXXK01. The sequence goes on along the minus strand of JBDKIW010000289.1, from coordinate 4,864 downwards.
ACGCGTGTCCGTCCGACCCGAAATCTGATCGCCCACGCGATACAGGGACCAACGGGATTTTTCTGCTCCCCACCTGCTATGCCTTCAATTTCGGAACATGGCTGGTCTACAACCCCGTGTCCGGAACCGGTGGTGATGGCATCACTTTTCCGAACTCCCGCATTCGATTTGCTGACCTGACCGACGGAACCAGCAATACCCTGCTGGCCTCAGAAGTTCACGCATGGACCGCCTACACCAGAAATGGCGGACCACCGTCGACCGCCGTTCCGAATACCACCGCTGATGTGTCCCTTTATGCAGCCTCCGGATTACGAGATCGAATTCTCCCGGCGACAAAAGACGGGACAGGGCACACGGAATGGGCCAATGGACACTCTCACCACAGCGGCTTCACCACCACACTCACTCCCAACTCAAACGTTATCTTTGTCGATAACGGTATCACCTATCAGAACACCGACTACGCGTCACGCCAGGAAGGCAGTTCCCTGACCTCTGTCAGCTACTCCGCTCTGAACTCTCGCAGTTATCACACAGGAAGTGTTCATTCCGCCCTGTGCGATGGCTCAGTTCGAGTCGTCAGTTCCAGTATCGATCTCAGAGTCTGGAGAGCACTTGGAAGCCGCGATGGCGGGGAGGTAGCAACTGGTTTCTGATGCCAGAGGAATCTTCCGGTCAGCGCCCCCTCCTGATCACCCGGAGGAATCTGTGCACTCCTGCTGAATTGCAGCAAACCAGGTCTGCAGCCAGGGTCGGGGAATTCCGATGGAACAGACCTCAACAGTCCCTGTAAACCTGTCAGCGCCCGAAAAGCCGAACCCCCGTTTTCTGGCAACGAAAGTCACCGTCCTGTCGGCCCGAACGCAAACTCCTCGGACTGCTCCGGTGTCGCAATCCATACCGGAGGGCAGGTCCACGGCCAGTACTGCCGCTCCGGACTGATTGATCTGCTGGATTGCCTCCAAATACGGACTGGCGACGTCTCCGCGAATTCCCGTGCCCAGCATGGCGTCCACAATCAGGTCGCGCTCTGACAAACCCCGCAGAAGATCTCGTAACTCCGCTGAGTCTGGCTGCTGTACGACAGTGCCCGATCGAATCAGAATGTCGAAGTTGGTCTGAGCATCGCTGCTGAGTCCACGATTTCCCGATACCAGATACACTTCTGATGGGATTCCATCCGCCGCCAGCAATCGCGCCACAGCCAGCCCGTCACCCCCGTTGTTTCCATGTCCTGCCAGGATCAGAATTCGCTGCCATGGACCACTTTGAGCAATCACGTGGCAAACCCCGCGAGCAGCATTCTCCATCAATAACAATCCGGGAATCCCCAGCAGCCGAATCGCGTCCTGATCCAGTCTCCGAACCTGATCTCGCGTCAGGAACTCCATTTCGCCAACTCCTGATTTTCATCATTCATCGCAAAGTTCTGCACGCAGGTTCCCGCGATCAGCCTGCAACATCGGACGCTGAGCGCAGTCGAGATGCAGCCGAACGCAGCAATTCCATCGTCGTGTTCAGATCAATGCAACCGTCGGTGATGCTAACCCCATATTTTAACGCCTCGGGATCGTCCCCCAGCGTCTGAGCTCCCTCATGGAGATTGCTCTCCAGCATCAATCCCACAATCTCCTCATTGCCAGCAGCTCGCTGTTCGATCACAGCCGACCAGACTTCCGATTGCCGTCGATAGTCCTTGCTGGAATTCGCATGACTGCAATCAACCACCAGCCTCGGAGGCAACTTCGCTGACCTCAGCATTCGACTGGCCTCAGCCACCGCTTCCGCATGGTAGTTCGGACCGGATCGCCCCCCACGCAGAATCAGGTGCCCATACTCATTACCGCGCGTTGTCATGACACAAGTCTTGCCATCATGGTCAATGCCAAGGAAATGATGCGATGCACTGGCCGCTTTCATGGCATTGATAGCCACCTCCAGACTGCCCTCCGTGCTGTTCTTAAACCCCACAGGCATCGACAGACCACTCGCCATCTGTCGATGCGTCGGAGATTCTGTCGTACGTGCACCAATCGATGCCAGAGTAATCAGGTCGGCGATGTACTGTGGCGTAATCGGCTCCAGCATCTCCGTAGCCGCCGGCAACCCGGCACAGTTGATGTCACAAAGAATCCGCCTCGCCCGGCGAAGTCCCTCCGCAATGTCAAACGTATCATTCAGGTGCGGATCGTTGATCAGGCCTTTCCAGCCCACCGTCGTCCGCGGTTTTTCAAAGTACACACGCATCACCACCAGAATTGAATCACGGACCTCATCGGCGACAACCTTCAGCCCGCGAGCATACTCCAACGCCATTTCTGTGTCATGAATTGAGCAGGGGCCGACAATGGCAATTACTCGCTTGTCTTTCCCCTTCAGAATGTCACATACCGCGCTGCGCGAACGCCAGACATGGTTCGCCACTTCGGCCGTCAGCGGGTACTCCCGTTTCAGTTCGGCCGGAGAAATCAATGGCAGCGTACCACAAATGTTGACGTCCTGAAGGGAGGGCTCAGCTGTATTCGTTTCGGAAGGTTTCATCAGTCGTATCCGGCCACACCCATTCCGGTGGACCATCCGGGAAATATCTTCGGGACAACTTCGGCCGGAGCCGCTGTTGTTATCTCTGCCTGATCGGCGGACGCTGGATGCAACACTGGCACCCAGGAGCCCTCACGCTCGGCAACATGTCATCTTCGGGCCGGTTCAACTGTAATCGCAGATCCGGAGGCCTAACCTGGACCGGTCCGAAGAACCCAGAGTATCCGGCAATGGATGACCTTTCGCAAGAACAGGCCTGAAAATGTGACCGAGTTGAGCGGATTCGAGCCCCTGCCCGGGAATTCCATGCGTGTTTTCGCAGATCCCGCACTTTTTTCGCACCACAGGAACATCACCCCATTCCCGGATCTTCCTGCCAGACGAACCTGCACATTTGCCTTCCGCTCGGTGACAAAATCTCCCGGTGTCCCTTCAGCGATGCTCTGCGGATTCGTGGTCCAGGTCCTTCGCAACCACGACAATGTGCTGCCCTTTGGGGACCGGTGCGGCCCACGCCTGCGCCAGCACAACTCCGTCGAGGGCTGCCACACAGGCATAAGGCGGCAGATCAAACTGATCAAAGTCATGCAGATAGCCCACCGTCTGCCCCTTCTTCACCGCTGTCCCACATTCCACCAATGGCTCGTAATGCCCGGCAAAGGGTGCTGGAATAAAGCAACCACGATCCACCATCTCCAGTCTCTTCTGAGTTCCTGCTTTGTGGTGGGCGATCGGTTCAATCGTTCCCAACATCAGCCCGTTGTTGATCAGGGCCGCCAGTACCCCCTGCCGACCGTATCGTACACCCTCCGGATTCACCGCTCGTCCCCAGCCAAGCTCCGTACCGACTGTAATTTTGCCCAACCGCTCCGCCTCGGAAGGTAGCAGCCCGGGCGTCTGATTCTGGTAAATCATCAGCGCAGGAGTCCCAAACCAGCGCGCCGTCTCCTCAATCTTCGCCGCCAGCAGCGGATCATCAACCGGATGATAATTCGCGCAGATTGCAAATCGTGCCACATCACCCCCGGAGTGCAGATCCAGCACGATGTGCACGCGAGGCCAGATGTGTGTTCTCACAAAGTCGGCAATTCGATGAGTGATTCCGGACAGAGCCGGGTGACGACCGGCACCGTCGACAAATGCCCGATTCAAATTCACCCCATCATCCATACGACTCTCTCGAGTTCCACTCAGAAAGGCTGATGGATTCAGAACCGGTATCAGAATCACTCGGCCACGTACGTCATCAAGGCGAATCTCACGAACCAGGTGCTTTAATGCCACAGGGCCTTCATATTCATTGCCATGGTTCGATCCAAACGCAACGAGTCCCCGCCCTTCGCTTGCCTCCGGCCCCACAAACACAGTCAGCGGAAACAAGTGGTCCCCCCAGATGCTGTCGTGCTCCAATGCCACCCAGTAATCACGTCGCCCTGGTGAATCCAGATCCAGTCGCTCCGGTCGCACGATCTCTCTGAGCATTTCCTCGTCCCCGTTCCTCGTATGGCAGTACCAATCAACGACAGCCAGCAACCAACCCCGAACCAACCATCCCGAGTGGCAACCAGACTCCGGGATTGTTACGGGAACCCGGAAACCTGAAAAGCCAAAACAGACAGGGGGTTCATCCGGTGCCGGATTCATTTCGTGCCAGGCACTTTGTTAAGTAAATTCAAGTGGGTGCCCAATTTGGTGCCAGGCACCTAGACAAGGGCACGGTGACTCAATGTCACTATGCTTGCCAGTTCCAATGTTCAGGGCATTTTCGTCTCACCCACGTCAAACCACCGGTACCGTAAACTCAACGAACACCCACCCAAACTTAACTAATCACTTGAAAACACGTCAAACCACCAAATCTCGCACGCCAAACCTGCATAGGGACGAATCGGATACACATCTGCGCGCATACACAGCGGACCTGACGCTGTAGTCAGGAATGACCATCCGACACTTCGGGGCCCCATTCAGGCTGAACGTCCGGAGACACGGCACAACCTCCGAAGAGCACTCACACCTGCAAGTGATGCCGGCTTTCCGACTTCCGTGCGAAATCGCCGGCGAAAGTTGCGAACGAGGTCCATCCAGGATTCCACCGTGCAGTCCAGTCGCTCCAGAATCGGCTTCAGGTCGCTGGAAATCACACCCGGCTTGTCCCGTCGTAACTGACGACCAGTCCAGTCCAGCAATTGCAGGTAATGATCCAGAGACATCGACAGACAGCCCTTGTTGCTGGCACGCCGAGCCCCCTGTGTTTCCCGAGACTTGCTCGGCTTTGCTTCCAGTTGCAACGGCGCCAGCCAGCCCGCGTGCTCCCCGT
>JBDKIW010000288.1:0-27162 GCA_039796955.1 Planctomycetota bacterium | reverse complement strand
ATCTGAACAGCCGGGTCAGCATCCGGATTTTCACCTGTCGGCAGCAGAACGGAGCGTGATTCGTGCGGCTCTGGCGGAGGTTCCGTCACCGGACACTGATCGCGATCTGATCGCGAAAACGTTCACCACATTCAATTGCATTGCCTGTCACATCCGGGACGACTATGGGGGAGTTCCGCAGGACTACAACGCCTACTTTTCGACCTCAGAAAAGAATCTTGGCGACGACGGTCGTATTCCGCCACCATTGACACTGGTGGGGGCCAAGCTGCAGCCAGCGTGGCTGAAGAAAGTTCTGTTTGACGGGGAAAGTGTTCGTCCCTACATGGCGACGAGGATGCCGCAGTATGGCACAGCGAATCTGGGCCATTTGCCGGACATCCTGGCGCGTGCTGACGTGCTGGAGAGTGTGGCGTTGGAGATTCCGAGTCCGGAGAGTCGCTCGGAGAGCGAACGCGAGCGGGAGAAGCTACTGCGGACGGCGGGACGGGAGCTCCTTGGAGACAAGGGGCTGAACTGCATCGCCTGTCACAATTTCAATGGCAAGCCTGCCCCGGTGAATCGCGGCATTGACATGATGACCTCATATCAGAGGTTGCAGTCGGGGTGGTTCAGCCAGTTTGTCAGAAATCCGGGAGCATTTCGGCCGGGGATTATCATGCCGAATGCATGGCCGGGTGGAATTGCGGTTCATCAGACGATTCTGGGCGGTGATACCGAGCAGCAGATTACTGCGATCTGGTACTACCTGTCACTGGGAACGTCGGCTGCCGATCCGTCCGGAATTCGCTGGATCAATACAAAACTGGCCGTAGGTGAAGAGGCGCGCACGTATCGTGGGCGAAGTCGAGTTGCGGGGTTTCGGGGAATCGCTGTGGGGCTGCCGCAGAGGATCAGTTATGCCTTCAATGCGGAAACGGGAACGGTATCGGCGATCTGGACGGGTGACTTCATCGGAGTGGATCGCAACGGCCAGGGGTCGGGGGGATTTCAGCCGGCAGCGGACCCGATTCTTCTGAAGCAGGATGTCAGTCTGGTGCGATTGCCCGACAGGGAAGCAGCCTGGCCACTGTTGCCCGTGATGACGAAGGATGCACGCGTGAATCCAGATCCGTTGTATCCGAAGAATCAGGGATATCAGTTTCGGGGATATGATCTGGGAGCTGGCGGGATACCAACGTTTCGGTATCAGACCGGAGCGATTGATGTTGAAGATAGTCTGGCTGCAGTGAAGGTTGGAGAGAAGTGGGGACTGACGCGGACTCTGCGGTTCACTGCGGACACACCTGATGAATTGTGGTTTCGGGTGCTGACGGGCGAGATCACTGCGGAATCGAAGCAGGCATATCGGATCGGGCGTCTGCGCGTGACCGTTCCGGACATGGAATCCGTGCTGCGTCCGGAGACGGAGAATGCCGGGAATTCTGAACTTCTGATGCATGTGAAGGTGCCGGTGGGAGTTTCGGCGATGGAGGTGACATATGAACCCATTCAGTGACCGTATTTTTCGGCTGGCGATGTTCCTTGTAATCGCCATCGTTTCGAGTGTCGCTGCTTCGGGGATGGAAGAGGTCGGAGAGCGCTGGGGGACGGAAGTCCGTGAACGGGAGTATTATCCGATCGTCAGCCTGCCGATTCCACCGGGGCTGGTGATTGAGGCTGGGGCGTTTGCAGTACTTCCGGATCAGCGCATCGCCGTGGGAACGAGGCATGGTGAGATTTACCTGATTTCCGGAGTGGATGATGAGAAGCCGATACCGGAGTATCACCTGTTTGCCACCGGGCTGGACGAGATTTTCGGCCTGGTCTGGAAGGGTGACGCGTTTTATGTGACTCAGAGTTGTGAATTGACGCGGGTAAGTGATCGGGATGGTGATGGTCGGGCTGACCGCTTCGAGACGATTTCGGATGCCTGGGGCTATGCAAACTATCATGAGTATGCCTTTGGATCGGAGTTTGATGCCGACGGCAATCAATTTGTGGCGCTGGGGTTATCGGAATCGTATTACTCCCACGCCCTGAATCGCGGATTTGTGATGAAGGTATCGCCGGACGGGCGGACAACGGCATTTGCGAGCGGATTGCGAAGTCCCGGCGGGGTGGGTCTTGACGAGCATGGGGCGTTGTTCTGCGTGGAGAGTCAGGGCCCGTGGAACTGTTCATGCAGTCTGAAGGCTGTTTCGGCCGGGAGCTTTCAGGGGCATCCGGCGAGTTTTGAATGGTACCGATATGCTCCTGAGCTGGGCCCGGTCCCGGAGCTGCCGAAATCCGGATCAAGGGTTGTGCTGGAGAAGGAGCGTGTTCGACAGCTGGTGCCTTATGCGGTGATCTTTCCCTACATCAGGATGGGGCGGTCTGTTACCGGATTCTGTGTGAATCGTACGTCCGGAAAATTCGGTCCTTTCGAGAATCAGATGTTTCTTGGGGACTACACGCTTTCAGTACTGATGCGGGCGACCACGGAGCAGGTGAACGGGGTCTGGCAGGGAGCCTGTTATCCGTTTCGCGAGGGGCTTTCGACCGGCATTCTGAATGTGAAATTCACGGCGGGTGGTCACCTGCTGGCAGGCGGGACAAACCGTGGCTGGCCGGTGCGGGGGATGAAACCCTTTGCACTTGAACGAGTGCAGTGGAATGGGCGGATGCCGTTTGAAATCAACCGGATTACGATTCGGCCGGAAGGATTTCATGTCACATTCACGAAGCCGGTGGACAGGGTGACGGCGGCAGCACCGGAAACGTACTCGCTGAAGTCCTTCACGCATCCCTATCATGGCGGGTATGGCGGCCCGGAGATTGAGCGATCGGTTGTGACCGTGAAATCGGTTCAGGTCGGCGACGACGGTATGTCCGCGACGCTGGAAGTGGACAGGCTGGTTCAGGGATTTGTGTACGAGTTTGATCTGGAGAAACTGCGTTCGCAGGATCAGGAGTCGCTGTTGCACAGGGATGCCTACTACACCGTCAATGAGATTCCATCACCCTCGGAACAGGCGCTGAAATGATGCTGAAAGAGCAGAGTCCGGTGCTTTTTCGCGCTGAGTGACTCTGTGAAGGTGTGTTCATCGTACTCATTTGGAAAGTGAACCTTTGTAATGGCAGTCAGGGCAGGTATCCGGTGCCGACAGGCGTGTGTGACAGGGCTGAATCTCTTGTTGTTGATCTGTTTTGCGAGTCCTGGCCTTTGTGCGGGTGAGCACCCTGTTCCGGAGAGTCCATTATGGCTGACATATGAGGGCGGAGAGGGGCCGGGACGAGGGAAGCATGTGGTTCTGATTGCGGCGGAGCAGGAATATCGCAGCGAGTATGCGATGCCGATGCTGGCACGGTTGCTGGCGAAGCATCATGGTTTCCACTGCACGGTGCTGTTCAGTGTGAACAGTCGGAATGAGGTGGATCCAACACAGAAGATTCGCTGGGAAGACAAGTCGGTGATGCACCGGATCCCGGGCCTTGAGCATCTGAAATCCTGTGATCTGCTGATCGTATTCAGTCGACTGCTGTCATTGGCGCCGGAGCAGTTGCAGCATGTGTACGAGTATCTGGATTCGGGCAGACCGATCGTGGGGATCCGCACGGCGAACCACGGATTTCTGGACTTCGAATATCGAAAAGCTGGTAAGCGAGTGGATTTCGGAGAGCATGTGCTGGGAGGTTCGTTCAGAAATCATCATGGTCGCTGGCAGCAGGATTCGACGCGGGGACGGATTGTCGAGGCCAACCGGGAGCATCCGGTTCTGCGAGGAGTGCGCGACATCTGGGGGCCCTCGGACGTCTACCGGACATTTCCTGAGGGAGGAGGACTACCTGAGGGCTGTCTGGCGCTGGTGGATGGGCAGCCACTGGTCGGAAGGAAGCCAGACGACCTGCCGAATGAGGAATTGGAGGCGTTGCCTGTTGCCTGGGTGAAGACCTGGACAGGCAATTCGGGGCTGACAGCGCGAGTCTTTCACGTCACGATGGGCAGTGCCCGGGATTTTGAGAGTGAGGGACTGCGTCGTTTAACGGTGAATTCGGTGTACTGGTGTCTGCAGATGGACGGGGAGATTCGGTCGGATTCCTGCATGGACATCGTTGGAAAGTACGCACCTCCGGACAGCGGCTTCGATTATCGGCGACTGGAGATTGTTCCCCGGTTACCGGCATACTATCGCTAGGCGGGCCTGAGAGGGCTGACGATGATGTCAGTACGGCGGGGATTTGCCAGCTGGCAGTTTCGGGAGGGGCACGTGCGATCGATGGCGTTTGCCGGCTTTGTCGCGTCTGCGCTTACTTGAACGAGAAGATATCAGCGGTCGGGAGATCGGCGAGAGACTTCAGGCCGAAGAGTTTCAGGAAGCGGGCAGTGGTCACATAAGAGACATCGGAGCGGCGGTTACCGGTTCTCTGGATCTCCACCAGTTGCAGTCGCAGGAGCTGACGCAGGACGCCTGGTGCATTGGGCTTGTTGATGGACTTCAGGGAGTCCGTGGTGATGGGTTGATTCCACGCGACGAAGGCGAGGACTTCGAGTGTTTCCGGCGAGAGCTTGATATCGCGGGGTCCCAGACCGAAGGTACGCGTGGAGACGTCGGCGAATTCTTCCCGGAGTTCGAGTCGATAGCCGCCTTCCTGCAGTTGAATCTCGTAGGGCCGATTTTCGCGAGCCCAGGACTGATTGATGGAGTCGATCAGTGAGACGGCCACGCGATTGTCAACATTCTGTCCGATCAGGGTGGCCAGTCGTCTGGCGGTGAGAGCCACGGGTCCACCGACGAACAGGGCAGCCTCCACAACTTCCCGTGGCGTCACGCGTCGCACGCCTTCAACGAGGACAGTCTGACTGGAGGCTTCGGTTTGGGCAGCGGTTTCGCGGAGTTCATCGGCCAGTTGAGCACCGATGGAGAGGCCGGAGGGAGCCTGAAGCTCGTCCTGAGTGGCGGTCGAGGATTCTGCAAATTCCACCAGCACGGAGCCCATCTGTTCTTCAGCGGCATCGAGGGCCTGCAGGGCCTGGCGATAAGCGAGTTCGATATCATCCAGATCCGCGGTCAGTTCCGGGGACTCGTGATTGCCGTGGAGGGGATCGAAGTCCGGGCTATCGTCATCGGGAGCCATCGGGGTTCATCTCCGGGAATGGTGGAGAGCGAGCGCAGAAAACGCCCTGCTTTCCGGGAAAGCAGAGCGTTTGGGTTGGCAGGCCACGCGGGTGATTGCGGGGCCTGAGCGAACTCAGGCGGGAATGCCTGAAGGGGATCCGTATCCCCGGTGTGAACCCGGAGTTACTCTGCTTCGAGGTTCTCCTTCGAGAAAGCCGCCATCTGCTTACCAACGAAGCGCAGGATACCGGTTTCGACGGTGAGTGTTGTCAGTACATGTGATTCGCTGACCTGAGCATCAAGTACAAGGGTATCACCGCCTTTTTCGAACGCTTCAACAGCGCGGGCGCGCTGCCGTTCGGCGGAGCGCCAGAGATTGAGTGCTTCGCGATCCTTTGGAGGTGTTTGTCGGCTGTAGAAGTCGACCAGTTGTCGTGCCCATGGCAGCATGGTGAGTTCGACATGCAGCGGGGAAGATGTCTTTTCGGGCGCTCCGAGGTCCGTGATGGTTTTCCGGAGTGCTTCGAGAGCGCCTTCACCGGAGCCCAGCCAGATCTGATCAGCTCCAACACCGACATACACATCCCGATCGGTACCGAAGTGTCGATCAAAGACATCCAGCAGGCCTTCTCCGAGTTTGACATGGTGGATGTCCACGCTGCCTACCTTATCGACGTTCATTTCGACGGTAGAGCCTTTGTGCATCTTTGCCATTTCGGGAAGGATTGTGGTGATGGACGAGGCGGTGGGTGAGGCATATCCGACGACGGTTACCCAGTTGCCCTTCCCATCGGGAACAGCTTCCGTCATCAGATTGATCCAGCCAGCCTGAATAGCGGACTTGACGTGCTGAACGAGTTGTGTGACGACTTTGTCGATGGCTTCCTTTTCAGAGGCCGGTCGTGTTTTGGACTCTTTCAGTTTGACGTTGATTTCCTTCTGCAGCAGATCGAGGAATTCTGACATTCCGGTCTGTCGCATCGGATCGACGGGGTGATTGATGCGAATGGACAACGCGGAGCCGGGGAATTTTTTCACGGTGGCAAAAAGATCCGGCTGTGCATTGAATAGTGCCACAGCGCTGGCGAGTCCGGACTCGGGAATTGCTGTGAGATCTCCGGAAACGGAGAGTGCAGGGGCGTCTTTTTTGCTGCTGTCAAAGGTCAGGGCAAGGGCGAGTTTCTCTGATTCTGCTGCGAGGCGTTCCGCTTCATCCATCATCAGTCTGGTGGAAAGTTGTCGCATTTCGAAGCGAACGGCGGTCTCATCGGGCCGCTTTTTGACGGAATCCATCGCAGGGTTCCGCACGTTTGCAAAGACCTCGCGGCGATATTTCTGAGCTGCTGCAGTGGCATCGGAATTGCTCATTTCAAGCAGCAGTTTTCCGTCGGTAGCGATCTCCTGTACGCCGGACTGGAGGCAGAATTCCTTCAGTCGGGGCAGGTTGGCGCGTTTTGATGTGGAAGCCATCAGGAGGTAATTCACATCGGACAGAACCTTCATCCAGCCAAGATCTTCAGTCACTTCGGCAGATGCCGGATCCTGAGTCTGTTCGGAGTCGACCTGCATATTGAACTGATAGAGGGACACATCACCGGGATCACGTGTGAGCTCATAGCCGAGGCCTTCGATGTTGTCGCGGAATGTCTGAAAGCCGCCATCGAGTGGCACAGTGATCAGGTAGCCCATAGGGTTGAACCCGGGCAGCAGCTGCACCTGAAACGGTCGTTCGTAGTCGACCCCGGCGACAAACGTATCGATGAAATCTTCAATGTTGGACCATTGCTTCTGTTCTGCGGCTGTCGTCAGATCCAGAACGGATTTGAGATCTTTCTTGAGTGTCTGGAACCCTGGGTGGCTGACAGTGATGCGGGCATCCTGTGGGTTCTGGGCCAGACTGCCCGTGGGAAGAATGGCGAGACAGAGCAGCAGAGTCGACAGTCGAACTGCGATTTTCATCGTATTCACCGATTGGATGAGTGGGGATGCCTGGCCAGGGGGGCTGGCCGCCTTCAGTGTGGTTGAATTGCCGTTTGACGGCCACTGCCGGTGACGACTGCGTAGAGAAGCGTCCGGAAAGTACCGTGGGGCGGGCAATTCGACTTTGGGCATTCTATTCCAGTCTGTCAAATCGGGTAAAGACTGGTTGAACAGGCTGGAACCGCTTGAGATTGGGGTAAGGAATGGTTACTAACGCGTGTCGGCGTGTGCGAAACGACGGATTTGGGGGTTACGAGGCCAGTTCCTCGCGGTGTGATGGCCGGGAACGCGGGGTCTCGGGGGTCCGAAAAAGTCTGTTGAGCGTGCAGCGTCGTCTCCCCGATCGTCTGGGTGAATGTCCCTATTGGCCTTGTTTTCTGGTGTAGAAGTTCGAATGCCGCGAGATTTCCTGCAGGGCACAAAAGAGTCTTACGATGTGGTCGTGATTGGCAGCGGACTGGCTGGCCTGACTTCCGCGAACATACTTGCGCGTCAGGGGTACAGTGTGCTGCTGCTGGAGCATCACTATCAGCTGGGGGGAATGGCGACGTGGTTTCGTCGGTCAGGCGGCCATATTTTTGATATTTCGCTCCATGGTTTTCCGTTTGGCATGATCAAGAGCTGCCGGAAATACTGGACTCAGGACATCGCCGATTCGATTGTGCAGTTGAAGGGAATTCGCTTCGAAAATCCGCAGTTTTCGCTGCGGACCACATTCAATCGGGACGACTTCACTCGCATCCTGACGGAGCATTTCCGGATTGCACCGGAGACTGTTGCAGCCTTCTTTGATACAGCGCGGGGGATGAACTTTTTCGATGAGCAGACTCGTACCACGCGGGAGCTCTTTGAGCAGTTTTTTCCAGGTCGGGACGACGTTGTCCGGATGCTGATGGAGCCGATTACCTATGCCAACGGATCCACACTGGAAGACCCCGCGATTACCTATGGGATTGTATTTTCCAACTTCATGCAGAAGGGTGTGTATACGTTTCAGGGTGGCACGGACGCGCTGGTTGGAAAGATGCGTGCGGAGTTGATTCGGAATGGTGTGGACATTCGGATTCGCAGTCTTGTGGAACAGATTGAGGTGGGGCCGGATCGGACGGTACGAGCGGTGGTTGTCAACGGGAAGCGGATTGCCTGTCGGACGGTGGTTTCGAACGCCAACATCAGGACCACGGTTCTGAAGATGGTGGGTGAGGAGCATTTTGACAGAGCATTTATTGAGTCCACTCGAGCCATTCGGCTCAACAACAGTTCCTGTCAGGTCTACATGGCGTTGAAGCCGGGCGAAGGGTTTGACTCGGACTGTGGCGATCTGTTGTTTCATTCGGAGCATCGTGGGTTTGACATTGAGGCGATGCTCAGCCGTGACGTCAGCAGCCGGACATTCAGCTTTTACTATCCGGAAACGCGACCGGGCAGTGATCGCTGGCTGATTGTGTCCTCGACAAATGCCAACTACAGAGACTGGGCAGACCTGTCAGAGGCGGATTATGAGCTGGCCAAAGCGGAGCTGATTGAATCGACCTTATCGTGTCTTGAGCAATATGTGCCGCAGATCCGAACGGTGCTGGATCATGTGGAAGCGGCAACGCCGATGACTTTTGAGCGATATACGAAGCATGTGGCGGGATCGTCGTTCGGCACTAAGTTTGAAGGTCTGCAGGTCAGTCGGGACCTGCCGCAGCAGATTCGCGGGCTGTACCATGCGGGCAGCGTGGGGATCATCATGTCGGGCTGGCTGGGCGCGGTGAACTATGGCGTCATTGTCAGCAACGATGTGGATAAGTATCTGACTGTGCCGGGGCAGGCCTGAGGTGGGCGATTTCGGATCCTGTCGCGGTGAGAGCTTCTGCTGTCCGGATGCCGTGGACTCAGATTGGCATCGCGATGGTGTTAAGGACACTGACCGATAAGTTGGGTAACGCCGGGGATCGTCAGTTTTCCGGCAGGGTTGTCACTGCATCGAGGACGACGGGCGCTAAAACAGAACGCGGCGTTGAAAGTACAGGATCATTTCCTCCGGGTTTTCTGGGTTGGGGACAGCGTCCACCAATTGCCAGCCACGGGCACCAACTTCGTGCCGGATATTGCTGCCGCGGAACTCGCCTTCCTTGTCGGTTTCCAGGTAGTACGTCATGTACTCCATTTTGGGAGTGATCAGGGCATCGAAGAGCAGGCGGGTGAAGATTTCCGCGGACCAGATTGTGAGAATCAGCAGGAACAGCTGCTTGTAGGACATTCCGGAATTCACCTTTTGAAATGGCCCTGTGATAGGAGTCATAAATGGCATTCCTGGCGGATGCAGTGACTGACGGCGGGGCGTGATTCCGCGAGGAGCGAGGCCACGCGGGCGGGTAGCGGATGCTGGAGCCTTGTTGCCGGGGATTGGTCGGGCCTGGATTCTGTCGGAATCCGGCTGCGGGGTAAATCTGAAAATCGGGTCGGGGAACAACGGGACGGGCATCTCCAGGGCCTGGGGAGGCAGGAAATGCTGTTCATCGGTTGTTTGAGAGGTTGTGGTGTTGTTGCAGAAAGCCAACAGCGAGATGGGAAAGTGTGGTGTTCACGCAACAGTCCCGAATGGTTGTCCTCAAAGCGGAACTCAGGAATTGAATCCGTGGAACAGGCTTTGTTTTTGAGAATGGAGAAAGCTATGTTTCCGGCGCAGATCATCCCCCGACCTGCACTTCGGAAATTCTGAATCCCCGCGATCTGTCAGGACGGCTGATCAGGGTTGATTGCAACCACTGACGATGAGGGGATGAAATCCATGAGCAGCAGAAGGCCCGAGCGTCTGAGTTGTCGAGTACAGGGTCAGACGGCCATTGTCAGCCTGCAGGATATGGAGATTTGGGACGGCGCGGACTTGTCGCGTTTGCGTGAGATTCTGACCCGAATGATCATTGACGACGGGTATCGTTCCGTAGGGGTGGATCTGAGTTCGGTGAAGTACATTCCGAGTGGTTTTTTCGGAATGTTGTATGAGTGGTATGAAAGTGGAGTGGAAATCAGTCTTTGCTCCCCGCGTCGCCACGTCGCGGAAATGCTGTGGTTTCGGATGTTTTTCGTGCTGGAATCGGGTGACACCTATCGCCTGTCGGACGCGGAAGTGCGGTACAACACGCCAAACGAGCAGGTGGAATATCATCGTCGAGCGTTTATGCAGGCGGACGATTCGGACGAACTGGACGAGATCCCGGAGACGCAGGTGCAGCGATTTGGTGGCGAGACGGGGGCGCGTTCGTGGTCTCTGCTGTTGGGTGGGGGAGATGCAGCGAGTGGCGTGTCGGGATCTGGCAAAGCGGGATCGCGGGGTGGTTGACTCGAGTGGAGGAAACGCGTAGTCCGTGATCAATGCCGCTCGATTGGAAGCGGCATTTTTTGTTGGGAAATCTGTGTGTTTCGGAGACTTGTCGGGCAGGCGATTCTGAGGCAACGGGGCATGCGCGGGCTGGGCCGATCTGTGTCCGGGCGTGGCTTGAGAATAGTGAATCGCGTGATGGGAATCGTGGAGATGGGGAAACTCAGAAGAATTGTGGAAAATCCGGAAACCGGTTCAGTTGCAGAAACCCGGGGAAGAATCCTGCCAAAACGTTGACGTGAGCCCATCGACAGCGAATAATTTGCAGCGAACTGCAGACGATGTCGGCAGACCCCCGGAAATGGAGTTCCTCAGAATTCGGGGTCTCTGCAGTCTTGTTTTTGTGGATTCCTCCGAACCTGATTTTTTTGGGTTCGGCTGGGATTGATTTTTCAGATTCATGGTTATGCTGTTTTTCTGAAAATCAGTCGGCAGACTTTGGACCCAGGGAAGGCCGGGAGCAAAGTTTTGCAGTCAATGACCAGTCCGAGACTGGTCAGGCGTGTGTCTCAACAAGGAGGCACGGACACTCGTTCAAAAGACCGGAAGCAAATCGCTTCGCCGGGGTGTATCAGTGGCTGGTATGTTGCTGTGCATTTCGGAACATTGAAAAGGGGTATCGTGTGTATCGTCTGGACGCGGGATTGAAGGCGATCATCGAAGAGGGCAGGAAGCGCGGGTTTGTGACTGTACAGCAGGCACACGCCTGGTTGCCGGACGAGGGTGGAGATCCGGCAATGGTCGACAGCCTGATCATGGTGCTGGACGAGGAAGGGCTGGACTTTATTGAAGATCCGGACATCCAACTGGAGCCGGAGCCGGTTGAAGAGGAAGTGAAGCTGGCGCAGGCAGAGAAAGCGGCTCGTGCCTTGCTGGGGCCGGAGACATCTGCATTATCGTCTCGCGATCCTATTCGGATGTATCTCAGCCAGATGGGCAACATCCCTCTGCTGACCCGGGATCGAGAGATTTTCCTGGCCAAGCAGATTGAAGTGACGCGAAAGCGAATGCGTCGGCACGTGCTGGAGTCTGATTTTGCGTTGAACATCGCGGTGGACACCATTGAGAAGGTGCGTCGTGGCGAGCTGCCATTTGAGCGGACGCTGCGAACATCAGAGACCGAAGAAGTTCGCAAGGAACAGATCGAGGGGCGTATGGAGTTGAATCTCCGTACGCTGCGGCAGCTGATGGAAGTGAACAAGGAAGAATTTCATCAGTGGCGTGCGTTGCCGGAGAATTCGCGGGAGCGTGCTCAGCTGGCGGATCGAATCACCCTGCGTCGCCGAAAGATGTGTTCGCTTTGTGAAGAGTTAAGTGTTCGTACTCATCGTCTGCAGCCGGTAATGAAGCGGATGTTGCAGATTGGCGAGCGGATCGAACAGTTGCGTGAAGAAATTGCATGTCTGCGGGGCATGCGGACGGCGGACACTGAGCGTCAGGCGCTGGAGCGTGAGCTGGAAGAATATGTGCAGATGCTGTTGGAGACACCGGAGCAGTTTCTGCGACGATGTCGTGAACTGCGTCGGCGAATGAATGGCTGGACGGATGCCAAGCAGAAACTGTCTGGTGGCAACCTGCGGCTGGTGGTGTCCATCGCCAAAAAGTACCGAAACCGAGGGCTCAGCTTCCTGGACCTGATTCAGGAGGGCAACGCCGGACTGATGCGCGGTGTTGAGAAGTACGAGTATCGCCGGGGTTACAAGTTTTCGACGTATGCCACATGGTGGATTCGTCAGGCGATTACTCGAGCGGTTGCGGATCATGCTCGAACGATTCGTATTCCTGTTCACATGTTTCAGAGTATTTCGATGCTGAAGGCCAAGGCGGAAGAAATCCGTCAGGCGACCGGTCGCGAACCCAGCAATGAAGAGCTGGCAGAAGCGGTGGGGATGAGCATTGAAGAGACTGAACGGATCATGAAAACATGGAAGCACCCCATCAGCCTGGATACTCCGGTTGGGGAGAGCGAAGACAGCAGCTTCGGTGAATTCCTTGAAGACAGTCATGAGAGCAGTCCGGCCGAGTCTGCTGCCAAGCAGATGCTGCGGGATAAGATCGATCATGTCCTCAAGAGTCTGACCTATCGTGAGCGGGAAATCATCAAGTTGCGCTATGGGCTTGGGGATGGCTACAGCTACACGCTGGAAGAGACAGGCCGAATCTTCAAGGTGACTCGCGAGCGTATCCGACAGATTGAGAGCAAGGCACTGAAGAAACTTCAGCACCATACCCGAGCGATTCATCTGAAGGGCTTTGTGGACATGGCTGACGATGCTCCGCTGCCGGTGATTGAAGACGTCGAACTGGAAGATGCGGGCGTCATCTGAGTCGGTTGATTGTTCCGCATTTCGAAACTTGCAAGGGCAGCCGTGATGTTTCGCGGCTGCCCTTTTTGCTTGAACAAACCGCCGGCGTGCGAGCTGCGCTGGTTCTGTCCATGCCAGACGGGTGACCGACTTTAGGGCTCGCAAATGCGGGTAGCAACCACGCTGTGCTGGCACGACTGTTGACGGTGTGATGAAGTCATGGAGCTGTCGGCAGAGTATTGATTGAGTCGGCGGTCACGGCACCGCGATAGATTCGCAGGTCTGACAGTCGTCCGTTCAGGGTGCCATTCATCCCGGCGCCGATGCGTAGTGGAGCCTGGGACGTCAATGTCCATGCGGTTGTCTTCAGTGGTGGCGACTGCGCTACCTGTTTCCGGTCCACGAACAGGGTGAGCCGATCGGCGGATCTTACTGCGATGACTTCACACCAGCGCGGTGGAAGAGGATGTCCCCACTGGACCTGTTGTCCTGCGGAGACGGAATAAATGTGACCGGACGGCAAGGTACTGCAGAAGAGACGGCCGTTGTGTTCTGCCATGGTCCATGCGCGGCGATAGCGAACATCCGGTGTGTGATCCAGTTGTGTGAGCTGCGTCCAGTCGGTTGCACCTCGGTATTCATACACCTCGGCGAGAGGCAGTGTCCCAGCGAGGAGTCGACCGTTGTGAACCATCATTCCCATGACTTCCAGTTCCTGACCCAGTCGCCCGCAGTCGATCCATTGAGATGGGCTTTGAAAGCGATAAACGCGTCCACTCGGCCATGTTCCCACGTACAGAGCCCCGTCGTACTGAGTGAACGAGTAGGTTTGTGTGTTGTCTCCCAGTTGTCCGCAATCCTCCCACGTCGTTCCGTCAAAGCGGTAAACATGTCCGCCATCGTAGCTGCCGGCATACAGGTGTCCTTCATACACCGTCAGTGATTCGACTCGCCGCTCTGTAAAGGTACGGGTGGCTGCGTCCATGCTTTCAGGAACGGGTACCGGTGACCATGAATTCCGGCCATCGAAACGGAAGAAGCCAGCGGGCTTATACAGGGAAGATGCGAACAGGCGGTCGTTGAAGACGACCATGCCACCTACGGCTTCCGTGTTGGGAAGTTGCCCGCAGTCAATCCAGCGTTGATCTCCGTCGTAGCGAAAAATTCGCCCACCGGGATTGTCGTTTTCTGATTCGGGCAGGCTGGAACCCGCCACTCGATACTTTCCGGTGCCGGCGTACAGTTGGCCTTCAAAGACAGCCATCGCGGTAACACTGTTGGACGTATCCGGAGATCCGCAATCAGTCCATTGATCCGGAGCGGTGTATCGATAGACGTGTCCAGCCTCGTCCTTACCAGGCTGGCAGGTGCCGACATACAGTTCACCCTTGTGTTCGACCATGCTGAATCCGAGGAGTGCTGTGCCTGGTCGGCCGTGATCCTGCCAGCTTGTCAGTTGCTGATCGTCGATACCGAACTGAAGATGGCGAAACCCAGCCTGGCTTGAGGTGACTCCGGGGGAAGACTTGAGGGTGAGGTGAAAACCACGTGCCGAAGCCGGGTCATACTGGCTGATCAGATCACCAGTCACTCTGGTGGAGGAAGCATCGCAGAGTACTTTCACCGAGATCGTGAAATCCTCGTGACTGAAATGGGGTAACATGTCTGCCGGGATTTCGAGCCAGGTGCCGCTGTTGAAGAATCCGGTGGAATTCGGATCACTGTGAGTGTCTGGTTTTCCTTTCAGCAGAATGGTCGCGTTTGGATTGAGCGTGTTTTCGGTGGTCCCGTTCAGTGGCCAGTGGGCAAGCAATTGGGGCGTTGCAGAGGATCTGGCGACAGCGGGTGATGGTTTCGTATCAGGCGGAGCTGCGGCCGCGGCAGAAATTGTCCAGAGCAGCAGCAGGGTACAGGGAGTGATGCCGCGGGTGAGTTGGCGTCTGTGCAGACCTGAACGGAGAGGTTCCATTTATGGGTTTCCGAACGTTAGTGCTGGAAGTAAGGCGATCCATGAGGCTCGATGGAGATCATGAGGGGATTCGGGAAACGATGAGCGGCCTTGCGGATTCCGGGTCGACTTCAGGAGGGCAGTTCCTGTGAGTATGAGTCTGCAGGGAGGAGATTCTGTCGCATGACCTGAACGATGGCGCTGTTGTCCAGTTGTCCCAGTCCCATGGCTTCAGCGCGTTCGAGAAGTTCCCTGTGTGTTTGAGCAAGTGTCAGACGCAAACCCTTTTCCGCTGCCAACTGAAGTATCAGGCACACATCCCGGAGGTGTTGTGTCAAACGAGCCTGTACGGAGAAGTCCTGATGGATCATTTTTGACCCTTTGGTATCCATCTGACGTGAATAGGCCGCGCTGGCCTGCAGGACTTCGAGGGTGGCGACGGGATTGAGTCCAAGAGTTTCTGCAAAAGCGAGGCCTTCGGCCAGGGCCGCGCGATTGAGTCCGAGCACGAGGTTGGTGACCAGTTTCATACGAGCGGCAGCACCTGAGCCGCCCACATGAAAGACGTTTTTTCCAAGGACGCTCCACAGATCACTGCAGGCGTCCCATGCGTGGCGTTCGCCACCGACAAGGACGGTCGCTTCACCGCGTCGCGTTTGTTCACTGGAACCAGAGATCGGCGCATCAAGATAGGAAACACCGAAGTCTGCCAGAGTTTGGCTGATTCGCAGGCTGTGTTCGGGATCGCTGGTTGTGGTATCGACGATGATTTGTCCGGGGCGCATGGAATGCAGTCGTTCGGAGAGTACGGATTCCACAACTTCGCTGGAGTAGAGACTCACAAGAATGCGGTCGCATTCGGCGAAGGGATTGTCAGAAGCAACAGCGCCAAGAGCGATCAGTGGCGCGGCTTTGTCGACTGTACGATTCCAGATCCGTGGCACATAACCGAATTGAAGCAGGCGTTCGGTCATCGCGGTTCCCATCAGTCCGAGTCCGATGATGCCAACACGGGTTTGGGGAGCTGAGGGCATGGCGTTGTATCCGATGAAGAGGTTCTGCAGCCCATCAGCCAGGCGTCAGGGCTGGTGCGTTTTGCTGTTTTGCAGGCGGTAGTGGCCGAGCGAAATTGTCTGAGCAGGGTGGGTAGTGAAGTACGTCATGTCGCAGTGGTTCATCCTGACTTTCCGAGACCGGCTGGGAGTTGAGTGATTGTGCAGGCCGAGTGGCATTCAGGATGATGAAGTGATCAGTGGAGGCTCCGTCGGAGCAGAAGCGGGAATCCGAACACCCGGGTAGTGCGAGTTGATGTTTAATGAAAACCTTGTCAGGCGTCCAGCGGGCAGTAAGGGTTCAGGCGACGCCACGAAAATCCTGTTCGAGGGGTTGTGCGGGGTTGGGAACTGGATTCGGGGCTGGAGTTGAGGGACGAATGTCTGAAAAGGAGGCTTGTTCTGGTGGTGGTGCTTGCGAGGGTTTTGGGAGTTGTGGGGCTGGGTGAGGCATTGACCCGGCGGCGGTTTGTGTTGATTGTTCGGGCTGTTTTTGGGGGTGGGTTGTTGTTTTGGCGATTCGGCAGATTCAACCGGAAACCGCTTGCTTTTGTTGAAAAGGCGGTTCGATAGACAGTGGGCTTTGCCGTTTTGTGGAAGAGCGGCGGTGGAGTCATATCCGGATAAAGGGTAGGCCCTGCAAAGGGCGGCTTTTTCTCGGGTGGAATGCTGTGGTAACGCGGCATTTCCGAGCTGTGCGGTGGAACCGCATCAGCGATGGGCTCGGAATCAGGACATTATCAGCAGCGGATGGATCCGTGCCGAAGGACCAGACACTTTCCTCTGGAGAGTTCCCGGATGGCGCGAAGGAATTATTCACTACCCGGATGTGCGGCACTTCTGGCCATTGGACTGGCTGCGGGTGGGCATCTGGAGTCGATGCGTCTGACGACGCGTGTCAGTGCCGTGCCTCGTGAGAGTGCAGAGTCCCCGATGAGCGCTGTCGGCATGGCATTGGTTCAGAGTGGTGAGCACATCTCGCAGGTTTCGGCGCAGGTGCTTCCGTCGGTGGTTCACATTCAGGCGGTACGGGTTGAGAAAGAGAAGAAGGTTGAAGAAACGGGTTCCGGCGTGATGATGCGATCATCAACGGCCCGTGGGTTGTTCGCGATTACGAATCAGCACGTGATCCGCGGGGCAGAACTGCGGGATATTGAGATCATGCTCGCGGACGGATCGACGGTGAATCCATTGCGGGTGTACCGTGATTCGGAGAGTGATATTGCGGTGCTGCAATTGCCGGACGGCGGTCAGGCCGGGGGACAGTGGGGTGACAGCAGCACTGTGGAGATTGGTCACTTTGTACTGGCCGTGGGAAGCCCTTTTGGTCTGAGCCAGTCTGTAACGATGGGGATTGTCAGTGCCAAGGGCCGGCGAGATCTTTCTCTGGCATCTGATCAGGTGGTAACCAACCAGGATTTTCTGCAGACGGATGCGGCGATTAACCCGGGCAACAGTGGTGGTCCACTGATTGACATGTATGGTACGGTGGTTGGAATCAACACGGCGATAGCGTCGAATGGTGGCGGCAACGAGGGGATTGGCTTCAGCATACCCAGCAACCTTGCTCATCGTGTTTTTGAGCAACTGGTTGTTCATGGTCGCGTGAAACGTGCCTACCTGGGTGTGGAGCTGGATAATAATTTCAGCGACGAGGTGGCGGAGCGACTGGGGTTGTCACGAAATCTTGGTGCCAGGATTGTTCGGATTTACAACCAGAAGAACAGCCCTGCGGTGCGTGCCGGATTGAGACCCGACGATGTCATTCTTTCGTTCAATGGTGTAGAGGTGATTGACGAAAATCATCTGATCAATCTGGTCAGTCTTTCTGATATCGGTGCTGCGGTTGACATTGAGGTTTACCGGGGGCGACAGAAATCGCGATTGAAAGTGGTGCTGACGGATCGGGAGGAGTACCGCACTGCGGACGACCCGAGAAACACCTTCAATACACGCTGAGAGCGCTCGATTTGATGTCGGCGGAAGGCCCGCACTCTGTGGGAGTGGAATGGGTGGCTTTGCAAAAAATCGTGAATATTCGATAATCCGGACGGCATGCACCTCATTGTTCTTCGTTAGCGTGAAACGGGATGGATCCGCAGGGGCTCTTTTCGTTTCCGGAGATCCGGCAGCAAGGTCCTGTGGCTGAAAGAATAACAGCAGACAGCCGGTCTCCGCAGCACTGCGGCTCCTGTGGGCATTGGAGTTTCAGGTGTGCGGACTGCGAGTAGGCGCAGCAGACTCACGGTGGGTAAGTGCCGTCTGCGGAAGTGTGGGGCTTCGGGCTGCAGCTGGTGCGGCATGTGTGTGGTCTCTGAGCAGAAATTCCCGAATGGCCTCAGACCCGTATTGCGCTGGTTAGGTCCTGTTCTAACCGGAAACAGGGACAGGTTTGCTCTCAGGAATGTTCGGAAAGTGTACCGAGTGCCCACCTCGGAAGTGTGGAAATCAGAACAACGGAAGTACACAGATGTCAGACAAGGTCCGGACAACGGACAATGGACCTGCAGGTCCTCGTAATTTGATGCCCATGGATCCGCAGTTGAAGGATATTCAGCCCGGCGGAGGCGTTATTATTCGCTGCGAGCAGGCGTGGGGGCGAATTCGAAGGGCGTGGCTGAAGTGGTTTCGGCCGGGCTACGTTCGTCGGATGGAGGCCTGCCGAAAGGGAAATTTCAATCCCTGCCCGCACGAAGTGCTGGATCCGCGAGACCTGAAGTTTCACAGGAATCAGGGAGGTTGGTATTGGGAGCCCGAGGATGATCCGTTTGTGTGGCGTGATCGTCTGCCGTTTGCCCGAGTAGGTTTGGCAGAGCTTTTTGCGATGACGGGGGCTGCTGCGCTGGTGATGATCCTGAGCCTCTGGTGGTCCGGACGGGTAACCGGGGCAATGCAGTGGATCTGTTGGCTGCTGGCTGTCACCGCGGGCGTGATCGGGGTCCTGATAGCCTGGTTTTTCCGGAATCCTCAGCGGTCAATTCCTGCTCAGCCGGGGCAGGTGGTTTCGCCTGCGGATGGGACGATTGTGGAAATCGAGGAGTTGGCTCACGACGAATTTGTTGGCGGACCGGCTCGCAAGATCGGGATTTTTCTTTCGATCTTCAACGTGCACATCAATCGTGCGCCGATCGCTGGGCGTGTCATTGGCCTGAAATATCGCCCGGGCAAATACCTGAATGCACTGCGTCCTGAGTCGGCTCGTGAGAATGAACAACTGGCCGTATTTATGGAAGAGCATCAGGCGCCGTACCGTGGCATGATTGTGCGTCAGATCACGGGCGCGATTGCGAGAAGAATTGTTTGCTGGCTGAAGCCGGGGGACGTTCTGGAGCGGGGCGAACAATTTGGAATGATCAAGCTGGGATCTCGCACGGAACTGGTGATTCCGGCGGAAGCAGGGCTGGAGATCTTTGTGAAACCCGGTGACAAAGTCAGGGCTGGCAGCACAATCCTTGCGACCTATCGGGCCATTGAGCGTCGTTGAGAGTGGCTGTGGTTCTCGTCACCGAAAGTGATTTTCGTTCTGTATGTATTGATCGGGGTGGTCCCGGAGAGAGCAGAGCAGGTTGAACATGTCTGAGCCATCTTCGGCAGTCGTCAAAAAAACGCGTCGGCAGAAAGTTTTTGCCGTTCTGCCCACGCTGCTGACGCTGTGTAATGCAGCCTGCGGTTTTGGAGCCATTACGATCACAGCGAAGGTTGGTCCGGAGCATTTTGGCGGCAGCGAGTTGATCACGGCGTCGCAACTGATTTTTCTGGCGATGTTGTTTGATATGCTGGACGGGAGTGCCGCGCGGCTGACGAATCAGACGTCAGATTTCGGAGCACAGCTGGACAGTTTGTGTGACGCAATCAGCTTCGGAGTGGCACCGGCATTCATTTTCCTGCAGCTATCGCATCCGGATCATCATCTGATGGACACGATCGCAGCAGCTCCGTTTCAATTTCATCCTCGAATTCTCTGGGCGATAGCCGTCCTGTTTATGACCTGTGCCATATTGCGGCTGGCCCGTTTCAATGTGGAGACGGACGAAGAGGACTCGCACGAGTTTTTCAGCGGATTGCCTTCCCCGGCGGCTGCGGGTGTAGTGGCTTCACTGCCGATTGGCATGAAGGAGCTGAAGGATCAATTGAGTGAAACGGGAACTCTGTCGGGGCTGACGAGTCTGGCCAACCTGATCTGGCCGGCACTTGTGGTTCTGGTTCCGCTGATCACGTTGCTGGCCGCCGTTCTGATGGTGTCTCGGCTACGGTATGCACACGTATTCAATCAGATGGTGCGCGGTAGACGCGGCAGAAAGCAGATACTGCAGATTGTGTTCAGCCTGATGTTGATCTTTATCGTAAGAGAGCTCGCGCTTCCGGTGCTGTTCTGCTACTTCGCGTTTTCTGCTCCTGTTCGTTCGCTGTGGCAGCTTTATCGTAAGCCGGCAGGAGCAGGAACTGGTGAGGACCTGCTGTGAGTCGTGAGTCTGAGTGGATCGTCGGCTCCGGATCTCCTGAGTCGGATTGGTTGCTGCAGATCCGAATCCGTTTGAGGGCAGGATGAGGCCATATTTACTGATGCTGGGCGGGGCCTTCGCCTTTGCCGTGATGGGCGCTTTCGCGCATGCGGCGGGCAAGGTCTGTCCGTGGCAGGTGATTGCTCTGGCACGTTCTGCTGTGGCACTGGTGATTGCCGGGGGGCTGGCATTTTACGAGCGGACACCCCTGGTTCTGTTCCGTCCAAAGACCCTGTGGCTGCGAAGTCTCGCTGGCAGTCTCAGTGTATTGTGCAATTTCTATGCACTTTCAAAGCTCCCGGTCGCAGATGCGTTGACGCTGACTAACATGTTCCCGTTGTGGATCGCTGTGCTGTCATGGCCAATGCTGGGGCGACTTCCGGGATGGTCTGCCTGGATCGGAATTGTCTGTGGGCTGCTGGGGGTGGTGGTCATGCAGCAACCGTACCTTGCAGAAGGCAATGCCGGAACACTGGCAGCAGTTACGGGATCGGTGACCAGCGCCGTAGCGCTGCTCGGATTGCATCGACTGAGGACAGTGGCAGCAAATGCCGTGGTCGTGCATTTTTCCTTTGTGTCGGTGACGATGCTGTTGATTCTTCTGCTGGTATCACCGCCGCAGGCATCGGATGTGTGGCCGTTACAGCTGAATTGGCGGCTGATCGCGTTGCTTTCGGGTGTCGGTGTCACTGCGACGATTGGGCAGTTACTGCTGACACGTGCATTTGCGGAAGGAGCCCCTGCGCGGGTCAGTGTTGTCGGACTGTCTCAGGTTGGCTTTGCGATGATCTTCGATATTGTGATCTGGCACAGGCAGTTTCATCAGCATACGGTGCTTGGAATACTGCTGGTGCTGGGGCCCACTGTCTGGATGATTCTGTTCGGAGGTTCGCGGAAAGACGAAGTTCAGAATCAGGATCGCTCAAGCACTGCGACATCAGATAAATTCGCTGAATGATGATGCAGACTGGGGCTCCACAGTTGCACCTGGTCACCGATTCGCAGGTCCATGGCGTCAGATGTCAGATGCAGGACAGCGTGATCCGGGAAGAGCCGGACCACGGAACCGCCGCCTGGCGCTGTCACACGAACGTGTTCGGTTGAATCACGCAGCAGTAATGAGCCGGCATTAACGACACAGTGATCCAGAGATGGGCGGGACAGGACTTCAGCAGTCAGGGCGATCGGAGTTCCATGCATCGCAAGGGATTGGGGCGGAATCAGAAACGGGCTGTTCAGAAACCCTGTTCCGGGAAAAGCGGGCAGAACTGATGAAGGGACGTAATCCAGAAAAACCTCACTGCACTGTATCTGGCTACCCTGAATCATCCGTTGACAGTGCTGACAGATCTGGACGGCACTGAGAATCTGCTCGGCCAGAAGGTGTTCCGGTGTCGTGATACTGTGGAGGGCTGAGAACAGACCTTCGAGTTTTATTCCAGCCAGTTCCGGGATTGCTCGTGCGAGAGCCGCTGTATCAGGGCCTGGGCAGGCCCCGGTGAGATGTTGCCCGGTATCCACATCAATCAGGATTCCGACCGGGCGACCACCCATTTTTGCGGCCAGAGACGCCAGTTCCAGATGCCGAAAATGATCGGCGACGACCGTGGCATCGCAGGATTGCAGCAGTTGAGCCAATAGTGCCGCATCAGCCTGGCTGGAGATCGGAGAGGTGATCAACCATCTGAGGGGGCGACCTGACTGCTGAAGAACGGGTGATTGACTGAGTTGAACGGCCTGCTGGACGTTGAGACTACCAAGTCGAATCTCGGAGTCTGCGGGAAGCTGTTGAAACGCGGACAGAATCTGCAGCAGGCATTCGTGGGGAATACCAGTTCGGATTTCCGGAACCCAGCAGGCGGATTCTGGCTGGGCCTGCCGGAGTCTGTTGATGTTTTCTGCCAGAGCGGGAATGGAAAACTTCACCGACGGACTCATGGGCGGGACTCCAGAGACTTCTGCAGGTTGTTGGCGCGAGTCCTGCGTTCGGTGTCGCCCCAGTCAGGATACAGGGCGTCGACAAGTGCGATGATTCGCCCGGCTTCAGCGGGGTTGTCAGCCTCAAAAGCCAGTTGAGCCAATTGCAGAGACGCCTCCAGCCATGCAGGCTGTCCGGATCGGGATTGTTTATAAATTCGATTCCAGAAGTCCCTGCGAAGTGCCGGGGGCAGCGGAGATGTTCTGCCTGTGCTCAGCTGTGCAGATGCGACGAGGGTTGCGGCCTCGCTGAGTTGTTCTGTGGAAAGGGAGTGACGAAGGAGCTTCTGAAGGATAACTTCGACATCTCCGAATTGACCCGAAACAGTGGCCAGTTGGAGTGTCGTTTTCAGTTTGATGAGTTGAGTGGCTGCGTTGTCTGGTCCTGCTGACAGTGGTTTGCGAAGCTGCTGCAGAATGGCCGCAAGCGATGCTTTAACCGGCATGTCGAGGTCATTCAGTTTTCCTTCCAGCAATTGAGTCAAAAAGAGTTGTCCGGACTCTGTTTGCTTCGCCAGAAATTCCAATGAGGATATGCGGTCGGTTTCAGGAAGAAAAAGCTGAACAGAGGCCAGAATGCGTGTGGCGTGAGCTGCCAGAATTGCTCGGTCTGCAATCACTTCGAAGCTGTGTGGATCCCGGGATGCAGAAGCTGTTGTATCGGCAGGTGTGGCATCCAGCGTTTCCCGAACAGCTGCATGGGGAGTCTGCAGGAGCAATGCGGTGAGATCCGTGTGAAGCGCCTGCCATTGTGGTGGCCCGAGCTTACCGACTGAACTGATCAGGGGCTCGCATCGCAGGAGTAATTCGAGGATATGTGATTCGGAGGACGCACTTTCCTTCGGCAGGGATTGCAGGCTGGCTTTGGCAGTGCGAGCAAACTCCTGAAACAGTGACTCGCGCAACTGTTGATTTGCCCGGGAATCGGGCTGACTGCGAATGGATTGAAGACACTGATCCTCAAGCAGCAGGTCGGCCAGTAGACAAAGCTTTTGTAATCTGTCTGTAGATGTCCGGGTGTTTCCCGGATTCGTGGCCTCTGCCGTCGGCTGTTCCTGAGGCGGCAGGTTGAGGAGCGTACGAATATCACTGGCTGCCTGCAGTGGATCCGTGTCTCTGTAGTACCGAGCACGATACTCGAGCACTGTTTCGCAGGTGGGCTGTCCGGTGAATTTCTGCAGGTGTTGATTCACTGCCAGCAGGTAGTCATCACGGGCCGGGGCAGGGTCTGTCCGGGTATTGGAAATCTGACCGAGACAATAGATGCGAAGGAGATCGGCATGGGCTTCCCGTTCCGGGTTCTGAACTTCCTGAAAAAGTGCAATTGCACGATTCAGGTCAATGATCGCTGCCGACCAGTCCGCTGTCCGCGCTGCGAGATCACCGGATTGAAGCAGAGCGAAAGCGGTCAGTGAAGAATCGGAACTACTGCGATCCGCAAGAGCCAGCAGTGACTGTCGGGCGTTTTTCAGGTCACCGGAGTTGATAAGAAGGGAGATCTCCTCCAATGCGGTTGCGCCTGATGACCCGACCTTCAAAACCAGCTCAAATCTCTGCTGGCAGGACTGAATACGTTGTCGCCAGACGCCTTGAATCTGAGACTGAAGTCGCTCATGCAGCTGTCGAAACTCGGATGCTGTCGAGAGCAGGAGCTGTTGTCGCTGCGGATTGTCATCCTGCAGTTCCAGCAGCACTTCGCACAACTGCAGCAGTGACTCCAGTTTCAGGACCTGAATGACCGGTGCGTCCCGCCAGGGAGTGGACTCTTCCGGAACCGTCAACTCAATGGCCTGTGAAGGCTGTCGCTGCAGCAGGTGAGCCTGCATCCGGAGCGCCAGCACGGTCGTGTGTTCATCATTGGCCCGAGCCTCTCCCTGCAAGCTGCGCAGCCGCAAATCGAACGCGGAAAAATCACGTTGCTCGAGTTTCACCTGTGCCATGAGTTGACGGGCGCGAAATCGATCGTTCTGCCCGGCGCTTTTCAGCAGTTGTTCGGCTTGCTCACTGACGCTCTGCAGCAGGGCCTCGCGTTGCTTCCCGGAGACAAGCCCGGATTCTGAGAGTATCAGCTCGGCGATTGCGAATCGGACTCTTAATCGCACGGATCGGAGCACGTCGGCGTCGAGATCCCTGCGATGCAGATCCAGTTGCTGCAGCATTGCCTGTCCCAGCTCCCGTCCCTGCTGACTGGCATCCAGCGCAAAGCGTTCGGATGCAGGAATTTTCGTCGATGCCGCGGGGACGTTCGATTTATCCCTGAGTGATTGCTGATGAACTGAGAGTACACTCCATTCCATTCGGGCTGCAGAGTTCAGCAGTTCGATCTGACGGAGTCTCAGCCAGAGATCGTATTCCGGAGAAGGCGTGTGTGTGCGCAGGAATTCAGTGAGCTGAGTTGCAGTCTGGCTGATTTTTTCGATTCGCTGAGAGCGATCGAGTTGCCAGGCATGGTCCTGATCGCAGTCTGTGGCCAGGATCTCCCAGTATGTCTGCTGGTCCTGATTTGAAGTGAGTTGCTGCTGACTTCGGCAGTATTGCTCAGCAAGCTCGTGGAAACCACGCTGTCGTAACTCGACAACAAATTCCTCCTGACCATCACGCATCCGGTCATCCGGTACGCGTACTACCGGGACGCCGCTGGTTGTGGCGGCCCTGAACAGCATCAGAATCAGGAACATGACAGTCATGGAGGCAGTGTACTGTATTTTCGAGGTTTGATAAAAGTTTTGTGGTTGGGCCATGGCCCGAGAAGTAACGACAGGTATCGATGTCGGGGCCCGTTCTGGAGCGGGCAAGTCAGTAGCGCGGCCGCGGTGTTCAGTGCCTGTCTGTCGTCTCGGCAAGGGTTGGTTTCGGGGTGTTTTCGAGTATTGTGTTGAGATGTGAGGGGCGGTTTGTTGCGAGGAATGCTGCGGAATTTGCGTAAGAAACGTGGTTTCCCGGGTGTTTTTCTTTCGCGGAAACCGTCGGAAGCGGATACTGACGCCGAAATCCTGTTAGGTCCCTGTCCCGGGTGCGTCTGATTCCCGGAGGGCTGAAGAGGTCGGAGGCTGTCGGTGACGGTGGTCGGCGTTTTCAGGAAGTCGGAAGATTTGAATGACCGATTCTGGCCCGAAACAATCGGGAAAACCCATTCAGAGTCCTCAGGTTGAGGAATTCTATCGGGAACATTCCCGGGAATTGTGGGCTCTGTTCTACTCAATGTGCAACGATCCTGAGCGCGCCTATGACGCTGTTCAGGAGGCGTTTGTGCGGCTGTACGACTACCGCGGAGAGCCTGTTCGGGATCTGCGGTCGTGGTTATTGCGGGTGGGGCAGAACTGGTTGCGGGATGTCGCTCGAAAAAAAAGCAATTCCTGTCACCTTTTACCCGGGCTTGATGATCAGATGGGACAGGGCCAATCGCCCGAAGATCGTCTGGCTCTTGCCGAGCGGCAGACTCAGATTCGGCAGGCGCTCCAGGAACTGAATGAGGATGATCGCAGAGTGCTGGTGATGAAATATTCAATGGACTGGTCTGCTGCGCAGATTGCCACTGTGATGGATTGCAGTGCCGCGGCGATTGATATGAGATTATCCAGGGCTCGCCGTCGCCTGGCAGAGGTTTTGGCGGAACGAGGGTTTCAGAATGACTGATCGCACAAAACAGAGTGACCCGCAGACAACGCTGTTTTCTGATTCAGAAATGGATGAGATGCTGAGGGCGTTTTTTCGTAGGGAGATGCCTCGGACATTTCAGCCACCTGTTCGACGACAACAGGGCGTGCTCGACTCTTCCCGGCCGACTCTGTTGACCATTCCGACATCTGACCGTGCAGAATCGATGACGGGGTACCGTGATCGTCGGGGCTGGGTGATGGTCATGACTCTGGCTGTCCTCGCTTTTAGTGTCGTGCTGCTGGTCTCTGATCATCCATACAACACAACACCAGTGGCTGGAAAGGTTGAGTCGCATCGGAATTCGCCTTCGGACTCTGGACCGCTGATGCTGGTGTCTCCGAATGGCGAGTCTGCTCAGACTGAGCGGCCTGTCAGTGAGGATGGACTGCTGCTGAAGGAAACAGAGCAGATTGAATTGAGTCCGCAGCGTAATAACTGACCTGCCCGCTGAGGCTGAAGAACCCACAATAGCCTTCATCGAGCACCGCCTTACTGGAAGTGCTGAGATGATTCTGGTGGTTGCGTTCGTTATCGAAGCCGCGGCCTGGCGATGAATTCCCCGTGCATCTGCAGGAATGATTCAATGAGCTTTCCGGGACTGGCGGGCTGATGCAGGTGCAATGACAGCAAGTCGCCGGAGACCGTCAGTGTTGCACTGATCCCCTTGATCTGCAGCGTACACCAGGTGGCTTTGCGATCATAATCCAGCACCACTCCCGCGACCTGCCGCTCTTCAATCTGGTCGATCAGTTCCGCCGGGTCCACTGGCTGAGTTGGCAGCAGTTCCACGGTATCAAAAAAACCATGGAATGCCTGAGTGACTTCGGGTGTGGAGAGCTTTGGTGGATCTCGGAAGTCGGACAATTGCCATCGCCATTCCACTTCAGTGGTGTCATCGCTGGCGAGGGTTGCGGAAACACGATACTCGAACCACGGAGTGTTGATTGCAGCCACTCCCGATTCAGGATCTGAAACAATCAATTCGGTGCGTCTGCATTGCAGTTGCCGACGGAAATCGGCGAATCGTTGTTCAAGATCTTCTGAGAGGTCATCTGCCGCAATACGAGCCACAAATGCAGCAGTGTGGTCGTTATACTCCGTCGGTAATTGATGCGACTTGCGAAAGCCCTTCAGTTCACGGACGCGAGCGCGTCGTGTTCGGACGAGTGTTAGACCGGAAAGCAGGGTATCGTGAGGGGTAGCCATGGCTGGCAGTATAGAAAAGAATGGATTATTTTTCGAACAAAGCGGCGACCGCCGGATCAGATCAAGTCCGTGTCCATTCGAAA
>JBDKIW010000287.1:0-8044 GCA_039796955.1 Planctomycetota bacterium | reverse complement strand
CTGAGCCCGGGGTGCTGGATGCCGGCCGCTGCATCAGTTATCTCACGATCGAACAACGCAGGGCCGCCATTCCCCATGAGCTTCGAACGGGAATTGGGGAATGGATCTTTGGCTGTGATGTGTGTCAGGACGTGTGCCCGTGGAATCGATTCGCGCCGAATCATGCAGCCGAGGAATTTCATCCTCGCAGCGCCCTGCATCCCGTGGACGGTCGCGCCCTGCTGAGGATGACGGCTGAGGAGTTTTCCGAACTCTTCAGGGCGACACCCCTCGCACGCACCGGCTACGCGGCCGTACGTCGCAACGTCGCTCTGGCACTAGGCAACCTCCGGGATGTCAGTGCCGAGCTGGAATTGCTTCAGGCGCTTGGTGACGAGTCGGCGATTGTCCGTTCTGCGGCGGCCTGGGCGTTGTGTCAGTTGGCAACGGCCGCCGGATTTGAGGCTGTGCGTCAGCAACTGATCCGTGAGCAGGATGCTTCAGTACGGGGCGATATGAGTTTGAGTCTGCTTGCGGCGGGCGAGATTGTTCCCGAGTGTCGGAGCGATGTCGCGTCAACGCCCTCGGTGGCGTGTGACGATGGGAATTGCGGTGCGGCGACGCCAGCAGCACATGTCCCAGATGCATGAGCGCGGCGAACCAGCCGGCGGGAACCAGACTTTCGCAGAAGCAATGCGGGCAGAAGCATTTCTGCACACCCAGAATCGGTCCGACAGATTGATTGAGCGAGCCTTCGCAGGGAATCAATCGCTCCCGACAGAATGCACAGCGAAAGTGTCTGGTGCGTCGCGGGGCTGAAGGTGAACTCCGGTGCTGGGAATTTCCGTGCGGTGAACTTCGGTGCAGAAAGCTTCGGGACATTGCAGGTTCCTCAGGATCGAGCGAAATGTGACGTCGGCAGAACATTGCGGTGCCCGACAAAAACTATCGGGGCCGTGTCGCAGTGAGCGGACAGAGCGATGTGAACATGCGCTTATGTCGTCGCGGATGACGGCTGGATTTCTTCCGAACCGTGTGAAATGCAGGCGACACCTCAGGGGGATACCGAGGCATGGACGTTCAACATCCCGACATGGAGTGCTGCGGGCAGCGGTGGTTTCGCTGCAATTTCAGGATCACCCTCAACCTTTAACTCCCGGGCGCAACAGAACGGGATCCCGAAGATCAGAACTCCGGGATCCCGAATTGCTGCGTTGCGAACAGCGTTCGGCGAATCGCAGGTTGCGAGTGGTCGGTGACGGAACGGGAGGTTCTGTCCCTGAGTGACCATGCCCGTGGGGGCTGACCAGTCTGATCACTCCTGCCTGGATTTGCGGTGCGACACTATTTGGCAATCACTTTGACCGTCTGAGTTTTGGCGGCTTCCGACTTGGGAAGGCTGATTGTCAGCACACCGTCCTGGCATTCAGCGGTCACCTTCTCTTCACGAACTTCATCGGGCAGAGTGATGGTGCGAGAGAACGAACCGACACGACGTTCCATGCGGTGGTAGGTACGACCCTTCTCCTTCTTTTCTTCCTTGTGTTCGCCACTGATGCGCAGGATGTTGCCGTTCACTTCGACATTGATCTCGCTGGCCTTCAGACCGGGAACATCAACGCGAACCTGAATCGCATCGTCACTTTCTGACAGATCAACGGTTGGCAGGTAGGCAGCGGGAGTACGGTCGCCATCCATTTCCATGCGGAATCGGTTCCACAATTCATCCATGTCCTGCTGGATGCCCGAGAAGGCATCGCGGGAAAACACCGGGGCCATCGCCTGTGCGAAACGCGGCAGCAAAGCTGTTGTCATGAACATCTCCTGTCTGGAACTTGAAAAGTCACGCCGTCAGCAACATGCTGACGGGCCGTGATTCGAAAAGATTTTCCGGCGTTCAGATGATGCCGGATTGACGCAGTTCGGAAGAATCTCCGTGTTCCTGTTTGACCGCGCCAGCCTGCCACGCGAACTGGCAGGCTCAATTCTTCGACTGCGATCAAATCGATTGGACATACAGAGTGCCTTGAGCGGATACGGAACAGGTGTCGTTCACACTTCGACGCTGCTGGCTGAACGAAGTGGCGATCACTTGGTGGTATGTCGGAGGACCATTCCCCTCTCGATCGCGATTGGGATGTGTGGCCTGCGGGATCGACCTCATGCGGAGCATTTCTGATCGGGCAGTGGCTCATGAAATCTGCTGTCCATGAAAAGCCTCCTGGGTGAGGCGAGCAGTGATTCGTTTCGAAATTGCAACATGCTGTTTTGATCCCACAACCTGCTGGTGGGGATTGACCGCCTTTGTCGACGGTCACACATTTTTTTCAGAGCGTGTCGGTAGAAGAGACTTATGAGTGGACCACTGCGAAACGACGCGACCATCCGACTCAACCGGCCCAGCGACTTTTTGCGGTGGTGAAGGAATCTTAAGACCGTCCGCAGAGATCTCTATGAGCGCGAATGCCAAAAGGTGAATGGCGGAAGAACCGATAGGCGGGCCTGGAACGCCCGCTTACGATCTGCTGTCAGGAAGAGCGGACCACAGACGACCGGGGCAACAGGAACATCACATGCGTCGACCCAACACGAATGGCTTTCAACATATGAACAGGCTGCGGGGGATCATCCGGAATCAGCAGGAATCAACGGACCGTCGATGGATGGAAAGCATCCTGGATCCCACGGGCGTTGACTGGCGTCGCATGTCCGGCCTGCTGACACCGATGGACTGCCATCGTGTTGCTGCTGGTGAGAGTGTGGTCACGCGATTTCGAAGTCTGATGGAACTCACGATCGACGCTGCCTGCTTCCTTGACGGGGAGCGACGAATAATTCTGTTCAATGCAGCGGCAGAAAAGCTCTTTGGCTACCCTGGACCGATGTTGAAGGGAATGACACTGGAGACATTAATCCCATCGCTTGTCGAAGCGGACTGCCGCTTCGCTACCTCACCCAATCCAGCGGTGATGGGACTGGAGGCTCGCGATTTGCAGGGACGTCGCGCTGATGGCACAGAGTTTCCTGTCACGTTAACGCGTGCGACTGTGGTGCCCGGCGTTGAGTCGCTGGTTTTAATCCGGGATGAAACGCAGCGTCGTCATCTGGAGTGCGAGGTTCTGGAAGCTGCGGCAATTGAATGTCGGCGTATTGGGCAGGATCTTCATGATGTGACCGGGCAGGAGCTGACGGCATTATCCCTGTTTGCATCGGGGCTGGCCAAATTGCTTGAACAGGCCCGCCCGGCAGGGTTCTCGATCAACCAGAGCGTCATGCTGTTGCCGGAAATGTTTCAGAAACTGGTGGATACGGTGAGCGGACTGCGTCAGGGGCTTGCGGACGCAGCCCGGCATGCACACGACCTGTCTCACGGAATCCTGCCCTTTCCAATCGAGCCCACGGAGCTGGAGGATCGCCTGCAGGCCTTGTGTGAAATGATCAGCGGGCTGCGATCCATTCATTGTCGTGTCTCCTATCCGCCCGAAGTGCGGCATATCAACAGTGAGTTGAATTGTGACACCAGCACTCAGCTTTATCGGATTGTGCAGGAGGCGGTGACCAATGCGGTAAAGCATGGCCATGCGGATGAGATTCAGATCGCGCTCAGACATTCCGGAGATCGGCTCACCCTGGAAGTCCGGGACAACGGCACCGGAATGTCAGTGCCGGCAGCACGGCCGAATGGAAACAGTCAGGCGGGAGCCGGGCTGAAGAATATGGCCTATCGAGCACGTCAGATCGGCGGAATTCTGGAAACCGAGGCCTGCGGTCCCGGGAGTCAGGGCGGAATGGTCGTGCGCTGTGTCGTACCGCTGCGAGGTCACTGAGGCGGACTGCGGCGGCTGGTTCCATGGCGTTACGGAGATTGCGATGCACGCTGCGATGGCATGGATCATTATCTTCAATGGCGGTTGATCAACTGCACTCTCACTCTCACTCTCACTGTCAATACAAAGCACTTCGGGGAATTCAGACTATGTTGGAAAATCGTGGTAAAGCATCCGTGATGATTGTTGATGATCACCCGCTGGTGCGAGCCGGGCTGGCAGCACGGATCTCCATGGAATCGGATCTGGAGGTGTTCGGACAGGCTGCCTCTGAAGCTGAAGCGCTGGTGTTGCTGCGGGAGGGCGTGCCGGACCTGGCAGTGATTGACGTCTCACTGAAGGACAGCAGCGGACTTGATCTGGTGCGACAGATTCGTCAACGGGCGCCGGCCGTGCGGGTCCTTGTGATTTCCGCGTTTCGCGAATCGATCTATGGGGAACGCTCGCTGAGGGCTGGTGCACTGGGCTATCTGAATAAGCAGGAATCTGACGAAAAACTGGTGGATGCGATCCACAGTGTTCTGAAAGGGCGACGTTTCGTCAGCCCCTCCATGACCCAGCGACTGGTCTCACAAGCGCTTGATGGGGCACCGGACGTGAATGGTGTTGACAGGCTGACGGACCGGGAACTGGAAGTTTTCCGTTTGATTGCAGAGGGCTACTCCAGCGGTACGATTGCGAACAAATTGTTCATCAGTACGCATACGGTGGACACGCATCGCGAAAACATCAAACGGAAACTGGGAACAAAAAATGCCAGCGAACTCACGCGGTATGCCGTGCAGTGGCTGCTGGAAAATCACTGACGCTGGGCAGGGGAGGTCGTGTTGCCGGCCGTTCGGCCGAATTCTGCGATTGCTCACAGGATTTGATCGAGCGGCTTAGCACGGAATGCCTGGCAGCAGAAGCCGCGGGAGACAACTTTGGTCTGCCGAGTGGGCGAGCCGGTCTATGAGTACTCCGTTTTTGCCGCAAAAAAGGCAGAATTCAGAAAATTCGCCCCCGGCCTTTCCGGTTTTCTGTTGCTGACCCTGGTCAGTCGTTATGCTAGCATGCTGCACGGAGGGAGAAGCATGGCGGCTCCAGCTTTCAGAAACAACGCAATTGGTTATTTGGTATGGGACGAAGTTTCGAAAATCGTAAAGCGTCGATCTTCAAGACCGCAGCGCAAAAGTCCAAGCTTTATTCCAAATACGGCAAACAGCTGTATGTGGTTGCGAAAAATGGCGTGCCGGACCCGGCCAACAACCCGGCCCTCCGCAACCTGATTGAGCGAGCCAAGAAGGATCAGGTGCCCAGCCACGTCATCGAAAAGGCCATTGAAAAAGCCAGCGGCGTCGGTGGCGAAGACTTCGCTTCCGTTCGTTACGAAGGCTTCGGCCCGGGCGGATGCTCCATCATCGTCGATTGCCTTACTGACAACAACAATCGGACCATCACCGATGTCCGCAGCTGCTTCACACGGGCTGGCGCACGACTCGGAGCCACCGGTTCTGTGGCGCATATGTTCGATCATCTGGCCATCCTGTCCTTCAAAGGAGATGATGGGGACAAAGTGCTGGAAGCCATGCTGAACGCCGATGTCGACGTTGACGACGTCGAGTGCAACGACGGGCAGATCACGCTGTTCGCCAAGGCCAGCGAATTCTACAAAGCCAAAAATGCCTTCTCTGAGGCATTTCCGGATGTGGAACTGGACGTGGCGGAAATCACCTTCCATCCGCAGTCCACAAAAGAACTCAGCGGGGAGGACGCCGCAACCTTCGAAAAATTCCTGAACATGCTCAACGATTGTGAAGACGTTCAGGACGTCTACCACAACGCGGTACTACCGTAAGGCCGCGTGGCGAGAATCT
Organism: Planctomycetota bacterium; assembly: GCA_039796955.1. Classification (GTDB taxonomy): domain Bacteria; phylum Planctomycetota; class Planctomycetia; order Planctomycetales; family Planctomycetaceae; genus SXXK01. The sequence goes on along the minus strand of JBDKIW010000287.1, from coordinate 2,382 downwards.
CCAAGCGTTCGCATCGGCCCGGGTAATTCTTTGGTTATTGAATACAGAGGGATGCTGTCGGTACCCACCGGCAGCATCTTCGTCTTCGGCAACGTGTGGTCTGATGGCACACAGCGTGGTCGCCGTGGTCGCTGTGGTCTCGTCAATGATGGTGGGGCGTTGGCCGCCGCCGTTATGTGGCAAAGGCAGCGGCCGCTACTCAGCCGCCGCCGTCCAGTCCGATGTGTGATCCCGGGTAACGTGGCTTGGCAAATCCGGCCGCAGGCTGCAGGTCTGCACCGGAATGACAGACATTTTCAGGTGGCTTCGTGATCAATGCTCTACAGCGGTCTGTCAGTACTGACAGCGCTCACGTGGAAGTACGCGGAGAGAGACATGCTGGCCCTGCTGACCATCCTGACGTTCGGATTGCTGGCTGATGAGAATCGGGCGCAACCGCTGCCGCCGATAGAACCAGCCACAGTGGCCGCTGAGGTGGACCGGTACTTCGTAAAAACATGGCAGGAAAATGCCATCGAACCGGCACCCCTGTGCTCTGACGAAGAATTCGTAAGGCGGCTCTACCTTGATCTGGCGGGCCGTATTCCCGCCGTCTCCGAAACTCGACAGTTTCTGGACGACTCAAGGCCGGACAAGCGTCAACTGCTGGTGGAACAGCTGCTGGACAGTCCCGCCTTCGTGCGGCACTTCACTATTCTCTGGCGTAATGCGTTGATTCCCGAGGCCTTTACCGATCCACAATTGCGAGGTTTGATCCCCGGCTTCGAAGCGTGGCTCTGGACTCGGTTCTCCTCCGGTGTGCCCTACGACCAGCTGGTCCGTGAACTCATCACCACACCTCTGGATTTTGGCGATTCTCCGGAAGCCGTCCTGAACGCGGCCAGTTCTCCCAGTGCCTTCTTTCTCGCCCGTAATCTGAAACCCGAAAGTCTGGCCACCGGAACTTCCCGAGCCTTTCTGGGGGTGCGGCTCGACTGTGCGCAGTGTCACGATCACCCCTTCGACACATGGAAGCAGCGACAATTCTGGAGCCTGGCCGCCTTCTATGGAGGCTTCAGTTCATTGGAGGGCGGGGGCGATCCTGGAGCCATGGCGATGGTTCGGGAACGTGAGAATGTCCGCAGCATTTCGATTCCCGGGACGGGAGAAACCGTCGAGGCCCGGTTCCTGGCAGGGCAGCCACCGCAATGGGATTCTACAGAACAACCCCGCGAGAAACTGGCGGCATGGATTACCAGCAAAGACAATCCGTGGTTCTCCCGCATGGCAGCAAATCGCATGTGGTCACTGTTTTTCGGGCAGGGGATTGTGCACCCGATTGATGACTTTTCGGACAACAATCCGCCGTCGCACCCGGAAGTCCTGCAATTGCTGGCGGATCAACTGGTGGCCCACGACTTTGATTTGCGATTTCTGATTCGTACGATGACCATGACGCGCGTGTATCAGGCCACCAGTCGGCAGACACATCCTTCTCAGGCCGATACGACACAGTTTGCCCGATCGGCACTTCGAGGACTGACCCCGGAACAGTTTTTTGACAGTCTGGCCGAAGCCACCGGCTATTATCAGCCGTATCGCAGCGACAATCCGTTTGTCATTGACGCGGAATCTCCCCGTGGACGCTTTCTGGAATTGTTTCGTGATGAGGCTGAGTCGCCGTTGCTGCGTGAAACCACAATTCTGCAGTCGCTCGCCATGATGAATGGCGAATTCATCGCCGATGCAACAGCGGGCGAGACAAGTCAGACGCTCAGAGCGATCACCGAGTTTCCTCTGATGTCCGACCAGCAGAAACTGGAAACACTGTTCCTTGCAGCACTCAGTCGATTTCCATCCGATGCAGAGTTGCAGCAGTGTCAGACTCTGCTGGCCACCGCCAGCACCCCGGAAGACCGGACAAATGTCTGCGGTGATATTTTCTGGGCCCTGCTGAACAGTTCAGAATTCCTGCTGAACCACTGAGTGGTTTGCGGCGGGAGGGTGAGGTTCCACCCGAGCCGTAAAAATCGGGTTTTCAATGGGAGGGCGAGGTTCCACCCGAGCCGCAAAAATCAGGTTTTCAGCGGGAGGGCGAGGTTCCACCCGAGCCGCAAAATCAGGTTTTCAACGGGAGGGCGAGGTTCCATCCGAGCCGCAAAAATCAGGTTTTCAACGGGAGGGCGAGGTTCCATCCGAGCCGCAAAAATCAGGTTTTCAGCGGGAGGGCGAGGGTCCACCCGAGCCGTAAAAATCGGGTTTTCAATGGGAGGGCGAGGTTCCATCCGAGCCGCAAAAATCAGGTTTTCAGCGGGAGGGCGAGGTTCCACCCGAGCCGCACGACATGGTTTGCGGCTTGGCGGGTGCCGCGCCCTCCCAAAAAGGCGAGCGGCTTGGCGTGAG
>JBDKIW010000286.1:0-10921 GCA_039796955.1 Planctomycetota bacterium | reverse complement strand
CGCCGGTGCAGCTGGAAGCAAAGCCGAGCAAGTCTCGGGAAACACAGGGGGCTCGGCGTGCCAGCGACAAGGGCTGTCTGTCGATGTCTCTGGATCAGTACCTGCAATTGCTGGACTGGACTGGTCGTCAGTTGCGACGAGACAAGCCGGGTGTGATTTCCAGCGACCTGAAGCCGATTCTGGAGCGACTGGACTGCACGGTGGAATCCTGGATGGACCTCGTTCGCAACTTCCGCAGGCGATTTCGAACGGAGGCTGGACGGCCAGAGGCCCTTGCGGGGGTTAGTTTGCTCCGCAGAACTTGCAGGGTTGCACAAGGCAGTTTGTAGCCGAATCGCAGGTCTGGAGAACTGAAGTATCGTGGTGGATCGGCAGTCATGAAGTCAGATTGACTTCAACATGTGCGAGCTCAGGCGGTCGCGATTGCGCCCCGATGATCCGATAAGGCAGTTCGGTATCTCTGGATATGGGGACAGCGCAGTATTCTCGAGGTGGCTCGTGCATACGGGGTTGCATTGCCGCATCGCATCGAAGGTAGTGACTTACGTTTTTCTCAATGTGGTCCTACAAAAAAAGGTGCATGGCACCTAAATCCTAAATATGGGGGGAGACTGCTCTTGTCGTTCTGCAGGAAGGCATGGATACTTGGGGAGATACTGCTGATTTTCGTGGGCACGTGTGCGGTCGAGAAGTCATGTTGAGACGGATTCGGGATAATCTTTGGGGGGTATTGGCCCTTGTCGGGTTGATCTGGCTGATTTTTGGTGTTTCGTTTGTGATCGACCTGAAGCCGCTGGCGTTGGTGCCACGTACGATCAAAGGTTTGTCCGGGATTCTCACACTGCCGTTCCTGCATCAGGATCTGAAGGAATTGCTGGGCAATACGGTTCCTCTGACAGTTCTGTTGTTCATGCTGCGAGCAACACGAAAACGGCCCTGGCGGATTCTTGTCAGTCTCATCGCAGGGAGCGGAACGTTGCTGTGGGTCTTTGGGCGTCCGGAACCGCACATGGGCTGTAGTGTTTTGCTGTATTCGCTGGCGGCCTATCTGATCGCGGCCGGGGTTTGCGAGAGGAAGCCGTTGCCGATTGCTGCGGCGGTGCTGGTTACGGTGCTCTACGGGACCTTGTTCTGGGGTTTGTTTTCGTGGGACGGGCAGTTGCTGGGAGCGTTTTTTGGTGCGATTTACGCGCAGCGGACATTACGTGGTTCCGAGCGCAGATCTGAGGAACGCGGCAACGCGGGTTCGGATGCCGCGAATTCAGTCCTGTCCGGAAATCGAGGAATTCAGTCTGAGACGTCGCAGTCACAGGCTGCGGATTTTCCACGAGCTAACGATGGCCTTCAGGAAAGTCAGGGAAGGTAGACGCGGCAGCGCGAACACGAAGCATCAGCCTTATGCCACTTATGGCAGATTGTTCATGGCTGCCCAGCGGAGCTGCTGCTGATCGCCCTCGTAAGTCGGGCATGGCGTCGTCTTTTTGTCAGGCCACTTTCTGTTTCCGGCTCAGTGTTTGTTCGTAGCAGGCCAGAATTTGTGGGATCACGGCCCTGACGCTGAACGAGTCCTCAATTCTTGCGATGGCATTCTGGCCCATTTTCTGCCTGAGTTGTTCGTCTGCTGCCAGTTGTTGCAGGCGTTGTGCGAGGTCGAGGGGTGAATTGGGTTTCACGAGGAAACCATCAACTCCATCGCGAATACACTCTGCGATTCCTCCCACTCGTGTTGCCACAGTTGGCTTACCCAGCGACATCGCTTCCAGGAGAGCCATGGGGGTGACTTCGCGGGTGCTTGAGAGGCAAATGCAGTCAGCAGCATTCACAAGATCCGGAATATCGCGTCTTTGACCCAGCACTGACACGAAAGATTCGAGGTTGAGTTGTCGGATTCGATCGTTGAAGAATTGCTGGTAGTCCCCTGCAACACGTCCGGCGAAGAAGACGTGTGGCAGGTGCCCCGCCTGAATCAGTGCTGGCAGTGATTCGAGGAGCACATGAGGAGCCTTGCGAAACGAAACTTCCCCAACCACCCCGATCAGAAAGCGATTTTCGGGCACATTGAGCGAATTTCGGACGTTTGCGGCATCCCGAGTGGGCTGAAAGTTGTTTTGATTCAGGGGGTAGTGAATGACGTCGAGCCTGCGGGACGGCACGAAATTCACGAAACGCTGGAACGACGCGGTCGCCTGGCTTGGGCAAATGACTCGATCATTCCACCACCAGTGTGGCTGAAAATGAGTCATGTGGCAGGTGGCGACGGAGCGAAATCCGAAGAAACGAGCCAGCAACACTCCGAAGAAATTGGCACTGCTGAGATGGGAATGAATCAATTCCACACCACGTGTTCTGAGTTCCCGGGCAACTCGGGACAATTCGTAGGGTGTACGGCGAAACGACGTCTCGAGGAATTCAACATTTGAGGGAAATGAATTGCTGGCAATCCATGCGCCGGGCTTGTGCACGAGGAGCACGGGCTGTCCATGTCGTGCCAATTCCACGGTCAGTTCGTAGCAGTGTCGAATAGCCCCGTTCAGGCTATTGGCAGACACGAGTTGTACAATCACGAGACCGACTCCTGAGAGGCAAACTGAAGGCTGATGACGAGGCCTGTTGAGAGGAGGCATGCCCCACTAACCTGCCATCGCAGTGGATGGCCAGCGGGGCGAACTGCAGGACTTCTCTGGATGAACCCATGGTCGTCAACGACGTGACGGAACAGTGTTCTACAGAGATTGAGAATATCTGAAAACCCGTCTTTTCGATGCGCGCAGCTGTCCGCGAGTTGTCGTGGCAGGAAAAAGATCTTCCTCCTCTTCCGTGGCATCTGATAACCTTCGAAGCAAGGCGGTCTGTTTTGCAGGCCAGCCGGTGGTTTTATGGCACCTGCGTTCCGAATCCCGGAACCCGGGAAATGCCATGGTCGAGTTCTTCGCTGGTTGGGATTTTCCGGACCAGGAACAGTGATTGGACGTGATCAGGTCGCAGGTGCCTGTATGAGATTTCCGCGAGGCGAAAGTCTCCGAAAGCGCTCGCGCGTGGGGCATCAGCAACGGGCTGCGGCCACATTCCAGACAGGTTTGAGCAGCGAGACAGCAGAGGCAGATTCAAATGAGTGAGCCCCGAATCCCTCAGAATGACGTTTCAGGTCGGCCCGTTCTGAAATGCTTTCGTGGAGAATCATCGCGACTCCCCGTATCAGGCTTCATTATCTGCCAGAACGAGGAGGAGTATCTTGGCAACTGCATCGAAAGCCTGGAGCAGTGTACAGAGATCGTGATTGTGGATTCCGGATCGACCGATGGCACAAGAGAGTTGATTCAGCGATATATTGACGATGGCTGGCCGATTCGTTTCATGCATGAAAAGTGGCGTGGCTACGCGGCTCAGAAGCAGTTTGCTCTGGAGCAATGTACGCAGCCATGGTGTCTGAGTATTGATTCGGATGAACGACTGGATGAACCATTTCGTGAGCTGTTACCGAGCTTGCTGGTGGATGCGGAAAAGTCAGGAGTGGTTGGATATCGCATCGCGCGTCGCCCTTATCTGATCGGCTTTGGTTACACACCGGTGCATGTCCATGAACGCAGGAATCTTCGATTGATTCGGAAAGGTTGCGGGGCCTTTGAGTTGTCCAAGAAGGTGCACGAGGGGATTGTGCCGACCGGTCCGATTGCCGATGCCGCGACTGGCAGTCTGTTGCACTATCGTCCGTTGCCGATTGACGAGCAGATCCTGAAGGAGAACAAGTATTCGACGCTGAAGGCAGACCAGTTGGTCAGCGAAGGGAAGTCTCCGCGGATGTTCCGCATGCTTTTGAATCCACCGCTTTATTTTCTGCGACTTTACCTGCGGACCGGCTTGTGGCGGTGCGGCTACCCGGGTTTTATTCAGGCTGCGACCGGAGCTGTGTATTCCTTCCTGACAGAGAGTAAGATTTACCAGCGGCACGCGTTGCGGTGTCGTCCGTCGTTCGACGACATGGATGGACGGCAACCGGCAAAAAGGGCAGCTTAGTCGGAAAGGGCATGGCTAGCTGCATGGCGTCAGCATGGTGATTGATGAGATTGCCCTTGCAGACGTCAGACGGAATTCGTCAGCATCCCACGAGTGTCTCCAGCGTTGGCGGACGCTCCAGGAATTTGCGAGGGGGCGGTGGTGACCCCGGCGGTCTGCTGGATGTCCAGCTGAGCAGGAATCAGGGAAGGCAAAGAGTCCAGTGAGAGTGATTCACGTACATTTTGGCAAAGACGGGGGTGCTGAGCGTTTTTTTGTGCACCTCGTTCGAGCACTGGGGGCGCGTGGTGTCGAGCAGCGTGCCATTATTCGACGCGGTCGCATCTGGCGTCCGGAGATTGAGCCGTTTGCTGAGATCACGGAAAGTAACTTTCGGGACGTGTCACTGGATCGCATAGTGCTTCCGATGAAAGTACGAGCGATGATCAGGGACTGGAAACCGGAAGCGATGCTGGGATGGATGCCACGAGCCTGTCGTCTGCTGCCGAGTGCAGCGAGTGTGCATCGCCTTGGACGCCTTGGTGATTATCCGCTGAATCTGCGAAGTTTTGGTAACGTGGACACGCTGGTCTGCAACACACCCGGCATTGCCGAGCATGTGCGGAAACTGGGGTGGACGCGAGGATTGCAGGTCATTTCGAATTTCACGAACACGGAAAGGGTTGAGGCAATCCGTCGTTCGGATCTGTCGACTCCGCAGGGCGTGCCATTGATTGTTTCCAGTGGTCGATTTGTGGCCCGAAAAGGCTTCGATGTGCTGATTCGGTCGCTGGTGCAGCTGGAAAACACCTGGTTGTGGCTGGTCGGAGATGGCGAAGAGCGCGAGAATCTGGAAGCGTTAGCGCGGCAGCTCGGGGTGTCAGATCGTGTTCGATTTGCTGGCTGGAAATCTGATCCCAGGCCATACGTCGCGGCTGCCGACGTCTTCGGGATGGCCTCCAGTCATGAACCTCTGGGCAACGTGATTCTGGAAGCCTGGGCACAGCGAGTACCGGTCGTTGCGACTCGCTCCGAGGGGCCTCAATGGTTCATGCGAGATGGTGACAACGGCTTGCTGGTGGACATCGGTGACGTCTCCGGGTTTGTCTCTGGTTTCCGTCGGCTGACAGCGGATCGAGCACTGGCAGCCCGAGTTGTGGACGGGGGCGAGCGTGCCCTGCTGACAGGGTTCTCTGAGGCAGGTGTATCAAAAACGTACATGGATCTGTTCGCTGCTCGTCCTCAGGGCTTGTTACGAGTTGCCTGAAGGATTTGTAGTGAGGCCTTAGCCTGAGGGCGAGATCATTACCATGGCAGCGATGCCGGGACGGGGGAACGCAGGATGCCGGAGATTCGTGAAACGCGTGTGATAGCTCCGAATTTCAAGCAGCGGCTATCCGGAGTGACATCCACCATTATTCAGTTGGTGCCGATTCAGCGCCGGCTGGGACTGAAGATTGCGGCGGTGGGTCCTGGTCTTCCGGACTCTGTTGCAAAGCTGAAGCTCTGGCAGTTGCTGGGCCTTGCGTGGCCTTTCAGCGGCCGATCGCTGAGGGTTTGGCATGCGCGGCGAAATGTGGAATTGGTAGGTGGATTACTACTGAAGTATTTGCTGTTCGCGCCGTTGAAGCTTGTGTTCACTTCGGCCTCGCAGCGACACCATCAAAGGTTTACCAAGTGGCTGATTCGACGGGCGGACGCGGTGGTTGCCACAAGTCGCAGGACCGCGGCTTACCTCGAAGTTGAAAATCAGGTCATTATGCATGGCATCGACACCGCGCGATTCAGTCCCGCGCGTGATGTGGCTGATCAGAAGCGTGCCATGGGATTTCGCGGTGACGCGAAGCTGATAGGCTGTTTTGGTCGGATTCGTCACCAGAAGGGCACGGATCTGTTTGTGGATGCGATGATTCGCCTGCTGCCACAGTATCCGGAGTGGACAGCGATCATTGCTGGTCGGACAACGGTGGAGCACGGGACGTTTGAGAAAGAACTGCGGGACAGGATTGCCGCGGCGTCACTGACGGATCGAATTGTGTTTGTGGGTGAACATCGGGATATAGAACGCTGGTATCAGATTTTGTCACTGTATGTGGCACCACAGCGATGGGAAGGATTCGGCCTGACGCCTCTGGAGGCGATGGCGTGTGGGATGCCGGTGGTCGCCACCGATGTCGGAGCGTTCTCGGAACTGGTGGTGCATGATCGTACTGGCGTAATCGTGGAGCGGGACGATATTGAATCGCTGACTCGGGGGATTCAGCCCTACCTGGCAGACGCCAAACGGCTGGAGACTCATGGTGTGAATGCTCTGAATCATGTGCGTGAAAACTTTCCGCTTGAGCGTGAAGCACAGCAGCTGCTTCAGCTGTATGACCGCCTGCTGTGCGACGGGCCTGCAGCGAAACGCTGTGCCTGAGCAGGCAGCCAGAAGTTCGTTGGCACCGGTGTGATTTCTGACGGTGCTGCGTTGGATCGGTCCGTAGGATTCTGAAAACAACGATGGAGGGCAGGATGCCCGGTAAAACAGTGATTGTGGTCCCGTGCTACAACGAAGCTCTGCGGTTGGATCTGCAGGTTTTTCGTCGATTTGCCGCGCAGCATCGAGACATTCGATTTCTGATGGTGAATGACGGCAGTACTGACAGCACGGCAACTGTGCTTGGGGAGCTGGTGAACTCCTTACCGGGAAGCTTTGAGGCGATCAGCCTTGAGCGAAACTCTGGAAAGGCGGAAGCGGTGCGGCGTGGGATACTGCACGCGATGGCCTCCGGGGCTGAATTGGTCGGCTTTCTTGATGCCGATCTGGCGACGCCACTGCCGGAAGTGCTGTCGCTGCGGGACCTGATGAATGCAGAGCATTCGCGGGAAGTGGCTGTAGGAATTCGTATGCCATTGCTGGGACGGCGGATTCGTCGCAACAGTCTGCGTGCGTGGCTGGGCCGTCGTTTTGCGCAGGTCGCGTCATGGGTCCTGGGAACGGGGATTTCCGACACCCAGTGCGGTGCGAAACTGTTTCGTGTGAATCGGAGAACCGCCTTTGCGTTTTCGGAGCCATTTCTGTCCCGATGGATTTTCGACGTAGAGATACTTGCTCGCTATCTACATTGCAGCGTGCAGGACGGGGTCAGAGATGGAATTTACGAGTGGCCGTTGAATGACTGGCAGGAGGTTCGGGGGTCGAAACTGAGACCGAAGGACTTCGTGGCGGCATTTGGTCAGTTAGCCACGATTTATCTGCGCTACTTTTTGTCGCAGCAGTGGCGATTGAAAGCTCAGTCCTGGGACTGGACAGCGGTGGAAGCACCGGCAACCGATGTGGTTCGTCGTCGTGCTGCGTGAGCAGACTTGCGGGAACAGACAGAGATGTTTCGTGCGGGCGGTCTGAGCAATCGTAACAAGGCGAGTGTGCAACACACTGGAAGACCGGGGAAACCGTGTGGAACAGGCTGAACTGAAAATGGACGAGTTGGAGGAAGATTCGAGCCGTTCCAGGTGGACTTACGGGCTGTTCGCTGCGTTGCACACGTTGGGTTGGTTTCTGGTTGCCTGTCTGAGCCAGTCGAACGCGCCATTTGATCACATTGAGATGGTTTACTGGGGGCATGAGTGGCAATGGGGGTATTATAAGCACCCACCTCTGACAGCCTGGCTGGCGGAATTGGCATCGCAGCTGTTCGGAAATCGTGTGTGGCCGGTGTATCTGTTATCGGTCATGTGCATTCTGGGGTGTTTTCAGGCGGTCTGGCGGCTTGGCCGAGGTGTATTGTCTCCGTGGTCGGCTGTTCTGGCAGTGCTGTTAATCACGCCTTCCGTCTACTTTGGGTGGTCATCCACAGAATTCAACAACAACATCTCGGCCAAAGTCTGCTGGGCCATGTTTATCCTGTGTCTTTATCGAGGGATACATCGGGGCGGGTATGGCTGGTGGCTGTTCACGGGGCTCTGGCTGGGCGGAGCTGTCCTGTCAAAATACGATGCGGGCTTACTTCTGCTGAGTTGTGCGGGTTTTTCGCTGGTGCATGCGTCGGCCCGTCAGCGTTGGAAAACGGCGGGTCCCTGGCTGATGGTGCTGACCACGGCAATTGTTATCAGTCCGCATCTGTGGTGGATGTGGAGTAATGATTTTGCCACGTTGCAGTATCTGAAAGCACGTGTCGGAGCGAAGCCGACAGTGATTGGGCACCTGCTGAATCCTCTGGGATTTCTGGGAGCGCAGCTGGCGGCGGTTGCTCCTTGTCTGCTGCTGGCATCGCTGATTCTGCGATGGCCATTGAAACGACGCGTGCTGGAGGGAGAGCCGGAATTCGCTCGACAGTATCTGACGTGGGTGCTGCTGGGGCCGGTGGTGCTGGCGTGTTTGTTTTCGGCTGTCAGTGGCGGTCGATTGCGGAGCATGTGGGGGGCTGCAATGTTCACCTACATGGGCGCGGTGCTGCTGTTGTGGTTTGAGCACAGAACCGATCGTCTGGCAATACGTCGATTTCTGCTGTGTGCCGCGGGATTGGGCTTGTTGATGGCGCTGGGTGCTTCGGGGCGTAATGCGCTCGGGGGGTATTATCGGGACAAGGTTTCGAGGGTGGACTTTCCCGGGGAGCGGTTGAGCCGGCAGGTTCGGGAAATCTGGTCACAACAGACATCGGCCCCACTGAAGTACACAGGGGGTGACTGGTGGCTTTGCGGAAACGTGGGGGCGTATCTATCCGAGCGTCCATCCGTGTATACGGATCTGAATGAACGGCTGGCTCCGTGGATGAATGACGCGGAATTCAAGCGGCAGGGCGGAATGATCCTCTGGCAGGAACCGGACGCTGGCGAAGAGTATCGGGCGATACTGTCGACGAGGTTTCCGGAAGCGAAGTTGCTGGAGACGCTGACGATCGCTTCGGAACGATTTCCGAATCAGCAGCCGGTGACAATTGGAATGGCCATCATGCGACCGGAGTCATCCGCGGAATAGCGGTGGTTTTCAACGCGTCGCCGATGTGGCGTTGTACGAGTGAAAATCCGGGTATTTCGCGGCGGAATGTGGTGGAAATCGGCCTCGGAATCGTCAAATTCGACGTGAGTTGCCGGAAAGCATGTGGATTTTCTGCCGCTGGCATTGACCTTGACCGGCAGACCGAAACTGGGGTAGAGTCGCGGATGCGATTTTCAGGGACGGCGATGCCAGGGACGGGGCGATGCAGAATTTTCTTCGGATTTCTTCTTATATCCTGCGATATCGAAAGCTGGTTGGGCTTTCGATTATTTGCGCGATTGTGGTGTCCCTGTTCTGGGCACTCAACCTGTCGATCGCCTTTCCGGTCGTGAAGGTTCTGTTTCAGAACGACAGTCTGCATGAATTTGTGGACCAGGAAATTGAGGGATTGCAGGCATCGATACGTGAAGATGAACTCGCACTGGCGAATATTCCGCAGCAGGATGTGAAACAGCGTGCGAAGATCCAGTATCAGGTTGGTGAAGAATCTCGTCAGTTGCTGTTGTTGACGCGGGTTCGGAATTCTGTGCTGCCACATGTTCCCAGGGACAAATTCGACACGATGGCTGTGATTCTGCTGGTGTTGCTGGCGGCGACACTGCTGAAGGGACTGTTTATCTACTACCAGGAAATGCTGGTTGGAAGTGTGGTTCAGCTGACGGTGAATGCGATTCGTCAGGACTGTTTTCGCGCCGCACTGAAGCTGGACAGTCAGACGTTGTCCAGCATCGGGACGTCCACTCTGATGTCCCGGATGACCAACGACATTGAGCAGATGACGAATGCGATAAAAGTCTTCGGAGTCACTCTGGTTCGTGAGCCGTTGAAAGCCAGTGCATGTACGGCTCTGGCCTTTTACGTGAACTGGCGGCTGGCTCTGTTGTCAGTGACAATGGTGCCGTTGCTGGGGCTGGTCTTCAACTTCTTCGGCCGCCGTCTGCGTCGGGCGTCCCATCGCACGATGGAGAGCATGGCGAGGATTTACGACTGCATTGCAGAGACATTCGGATCGGCGCGGATCGTGATGGCCTTTTCGGGGTTTCGCAAGCATCGAAAGAAGTTCCTGCAGGCCAATCGCGACTACTACGTGGGTTCCATGAAGATCGTGCGTCTCGGAGCACTTTCGCGGCCGATTTCAGAGATTATGGGAGTCCTCGGCGTCTTTGCGGCTCTTGGGCCGGGCGCTTACCTGGTACTGCGTGAGACAGATTCGATTCTGGGCATCAAGCTGGCGACGGCTCCGATGAGCATTGCGGAACTGGCGACATTGTATGCGTTGCTGGCCGGAACGCTGGATCCTGTTCGTAAGCTGTCGAGTGTTTTCGAGCAGATCAAGCGTGGTATGGCGGGATCGGATCGCGTGTTCAGTCTGATTGACATGCGGACAGCGGTTCCAGAGCCGAAGTCTCCCCGAGTTATGATTCCTCACCAGTCATTGATTTCCCTTCGCAATGTTTCGTTTCGTTATGACGGAACGGATGTTGAGGGCAGTCTGCGGCCACTGGCGCTGCGTAATGTTTCTCTGGATGTGAAATTCGGAGAAGTGGTGGCGGTTGTCGGCGGGAATGGTTCGGGGAAGTCTACTCTTCTGAGTCTATTGCCGCGGTTTATGGATCCGGTGGAAGGTCAGATTCTGATTGACGGAGTCGACATTCGCGAATTGCGAACTCAGGATCTGAGGAGCCAGATTGGACTGGTGACTCAGGAGACCTTTCTGTTTAACGATACGATCTTTGAAAACATACGTTACGGCAATCCCTCGGCGACACGCGAGATGGTCATTGAGGCTGCGAATCGAGCGCAGGCGACGGGTTTTATTTCGCAGTTGCCGGATGGGTTTGAGACCATTGTGGGGGAAAAGGGTGGAAAACTTTCCGGTGGTCAGCGTCAGCGAATTGCGCTGGCCCGAGCGATCATTCGGAATCCTTCCATCCTGATTCTGGACGA
>JBDKIW010000285.1:0-4838 GCA_039796955.1 Planctomycetota bacterium | reverse complement strand
GCAGCGTTGTCTCGCACAACCAAACGCAGTCGACCATTCTCCTTCATCGCCTGTCGCGCATTCACGATCAGGTTCATCAGCAGTTGTTGCACCTGACTCGAATTGGCCATCGCCCAGACACTGCTGGAGGCCTGTAGATCCACGGTGATCCGGTGCATCTGCAGGTCCTTCTGCACAAGAACCAGTACATCCTCCAGCAGCCGCTTCAGGTCTGCAGGTTCGATTCGAGCAGACGTGTTTCGTGCATACGAGAGCATGCCGGTCGTGATTCTGGCTGCGCGCTGAGACGCTGTGAGGATTCTGTCAAATGATTTCGTCCGCATCGCTTCATCCGGATGGCGGAGACCCATTTTGGCGTAGTTGATCACGGTTGTCAGAATGTTGTTGAATTCATGAGTGATCGAGGAAGCAAGCGCGCCTACAGAGCTCAGTCTCTGCGCTCGCATCAGCTCCTCTTCAAGCAGTGCAACACGCTGAGTCAATTCCTGTATCTGCTGAGCCGGATCCATAGTCATTTACTTCCACAGGGTCTGAAAGCCGGTGATTCCCGGTTCAATAGACTCTTCGAACCAGTCACAGCCACTGCCCTGATGCCGAATTATCGTCAAAGCAGATTCCGTTGCTGCAGTCCGCGATTCGACTCCACTCGTAATTTTCGTCGAACCTGATGGATTCAATATTCTTACCCCAGTCGCGCAGGTTTCTCAGTGTGACCTCGTTTTTCAGCCATCGTGCTGTGACCGGTTTCTGCCCTGATGTCAGAGACAACGGCAACTTTTGCCGACCGTTGCGGATCTTTCAGTCCGACTTGCCCTGATTCGCACTGATGTATCCAGTTTCCGATAACCCCTGTTCAGCGCCGGGACGCGGCTGTGTCCCTGGGCACCGGCATTCAGCGAAGCGACACGGTCTGAATGACAGCTCGCCGGCTCTCAGGTACCACATCAAGTTCCAGGCAGGTGTCGGCCAGCGCGGCGGCTTCCTCACGACTATGCGTGATGTGCAGTACAGTGATTCCCATTTCCTGATTCAGGCGTTTAAGTAACTTTTGTGCCGCAATACGGGTCGATTCGTCGAGTGCACTCAGCGGTTCGTCCAGCAGAAGTACCAGCGGTTCTGCGGCAAGGGCCCTTCCGAGTGCAACTCGCTGCGATTCACCACCGCTGAGTCCGCGAATTCCCCGATCAAGCAGCGGGGAGATTTCAAGTCGTTCGGCAAGCTGAGCGATTCGCTCCCTGATCGTTTTACCGGCAAGGCCACGAATGCGTGGAGCAAACTCAAGGTGCTGTCGGACAGTCATGGTCGGGAATAGTGCGAGATCCTGCGGCATGTACCCAACCTTGCGGTCCGCCGGTGACCAGCTGGTGACGTCCACAGACTGAATCAGTATGCGTCCGGCCGCAACACGCCGCAGCCCACAGATGCTTTCAAGAATGCTGGTTTTTCCAATGCCAGTCCTTCCCATGAGGACCGCATACTCGCCGCCTTTCACCTGAAATGAAAGATCGCGGATTTGCCAGCTGCCGATTCGCAGAGTCACATTCTGCAGCTCAATCATGGCGATAGTCCAGTCCCGAGCCAGCGAAGAATCAACAGCACCAGAACCGCCATGGCGACCATCATGAGCGAGACTGCAACTGCCGCATCCAGCTGCCCGACACTCAGCTCAAGAAATACCGATGTCGACAGCACCTCAGTGCGAAATCGTGTGGCTCCGGCAAAGACGAGAATGGGGCCGAATTCTCCCAAAGCCCGCGCCCACGAGATCGTGAAGGCTGTCAGAACACCTTTCCATGCCTGCGGGAGTGCCACCTGCAGAAACGACTGCGAGCGGGAACAACCAAGTGTCCGCGCGACGTCTTCGGCCCGCGGGCTGATCTGATCAAAGGTCACTCGCATCGTACGGATCGCAAAGGCACATGAGACCGCGAATTGTGCCAGAACTACTGCCGGCCATTGATAGGTCACCGGAAATCCGAGATCTTTTCTCAGCCATGTTTCCAGAATCCAACCACGATTTTCATCTGTTGCTGCAATTGCCGAGCGATCATTCGGCTGCTGCGGGCGTTGCCCTGCACTATCATCCACGGCGATCGACGAGACGGACGGAGCACTTGCCATGGAACGGCTCAGTGGAAATGGCTGATGAAAAAGTATCAGCAGGCTTAGTCCAAGAACCAGCGGCGGTAGTACAATCGGGATATCCACTAAGACGTCAATGATCCCTCGCGCCGGAAATGAAAACCTTGACAGCAGATAACCAAGTGGCGTCGCCACCCACACAGACAACAGAGCAGCCAGAGTGCAGGTCAGAAGTGTAAGGCGGAATGCTGCACGAATCTCTGGTTTCTGCAGGGCCGCCTGAAACTCAGACGCCGAAACAAAGGACACGTCCGCGATCAGCAGCAGCAGAATCAGCAGTACGAAGCAGCCTGAGAGCCCTCCCGTGATGAGAAAGAAGACCGTATCACCAGCCTGTCGAAGTCGATTGCGTTTCAGTCGTCTTTCCCCTCGCAGAAATTGTTCAGCAAAACGCGTACATGATACAGGACTGCCTCACGGACACCGGGGTTCACTTCAGGCATCCTTCTGATGTCGTCTCAGTGGGCAGCGATGGGAACTGCGTCGCATCAGGGGTTCTCGCTCCCGCTCTCCTGAAGTTGCCAGTGAAAGCCTTCCGCCGTGAAGATGGCCTGACTGTCCGCCGAGCAGATGTCCCGGAAGAGTCGCTCTGTAAGTCTCGGATACCTGCTGTTTCGAGCGACGGCCCACGGTTGTGTTGCCACAGAGCAGGTAAGTCCTTCAATTCTTACCGCATCGATAAACTCTCCCGCACCAGCTGCGTTACTCAGGTAGGCCACTACGGCGTCCAGTGAGCCCGTTCTGAGTTGATTTACCAGCATGTCTCCCGTGGGCGTCTGGACCGTCACATTTTCCATGATCCTTGTTCTGAGTCCGGATTGTTCAAGTGTTTTCTGCGTGACCCATCCCATGGCACACTGTTTCTCATGCCCAATTCCCACTCGCAGCCCCGGCTTTGTTAGATCGCTGAGGTTTGCAATGTTGTGGGGATTCCCCTTCTGAACGAGAATGGCAAGCTCGTTACGGGAAACGACCACTGCAGACTGAAACAGGTTCTCGACCTGTTGCAGAAACTCGGTGTCACAGGCGAAGTAGGCGTCGGGCTGCTGACCACTCTTCATCTGGGCGACGAGGATGCCGCAGCCGTTGTAGGAACGAGAAATGCGCACGCCTTCCCGCTGCTCAAATCGAATCAGCGTGTCTTCGATGGCTGGACGCAGCATTGCTCCAGCAAAGAGCGTTAGCTCCGGTGTTTCTGACCAGACGTCACCGGGCAGCGTCAGAAATCCATGCTGACGATAATTCTCAAGACCTCGATCCTCTGCCGAAAGGTACCGTACAAAATGCAACGCCTCAGTTGGTTGTTGTGAGCCGGCTACCACGCCGACGACGAGTGTTGAAACTGCTTCTTTCAATTGAGGGACTGAAATAAATTCCAGATCGGGAAAAGTTGACAACACAGCGTCGTAGACAATTCCAGCGTCTGCCGCTCCAATCATAATGTCATTGGCGACATCCGTGACGGTGGTGCGATACGCGTCTGTGACCGAGTTCAATTGGTCCCAGAGACCGAGCGAGGTTGTGACTTCTTTCGTGAGCCTGCCAACCGCTGCCGCTTCCGGATTCGCCTGAACCAACCGCAAATCTGGTGAGAATAAATCCGTTAAGTCATCAATGCCTTTCGGGTTGCCACGAGGTACTGCAATCCCGCATCGCATGGTTGCCAATGGAACCGTCTCTGCGACCAACGACTTTTCCTGTGCCATCCGGATAAAACTGTCGTCGGCTGGCAGGAAGATGTCCCCGACGCCCGTCAGTTCAATCTGCGACAACAAAGTTTGAGACGCACCGTACTGAATCTCCAGCTTTCGACCGGTTTCCGCCTCGTAGCGCTCTCGTACAGACTCCATCGCAGCACGATTACTGGCCGCACAAAACAGCAACAATCCGTCGCCGACCTCCGTGGAAACTGGCGGTAACAATTTCATGTCGCTCCGGGATGTCGCACGATCACCACTGACCAGAAACCAGATCATGCCTGCCACCGCCAGCAGCGAAACAAACATCGTTGCTGAAGTTTTTGACACTGTTCATCCCCACTGACGATTTTTCAGATTTCCGCAGTCCCACGCCCAGTAGGGTATCAGGCGGCTACCAGTTCAATCCAGCAACCACAGTCCATAAATCTCTCCTTCATTCTTCAGGTGCCAGGCACCTTTGTAATCTGAACAACGAGTCACCTCGGCGGAGAATGTGCATGATTCATCACAAGGCAATGCGGCGAAGAACCGCAATGACGGGGATGTTTGGCTTAAGTTGGACCAAACTACAGGGCTGTGTGTGAGCCGTAAGCTCAAAAGACCGCTGAATACCGAGTGCGCAGCGGCAACAGGGGGCGAAACGGATGCTTGGCGCAGGGATCTGCCGCAATTGGAGTTTTTCTGTGAGACAAGGGCAGATCAACCTGCGGTGCGACTGCTGATTCTGCAATTTCGCCGAAACGCTCTGACGCCCTCCAGGGCCTCCGGGCCTCCAGCCTCCGTTCGAAATCGCCGGCGAAAGTTGCGAACGAGGTCCATCCAGGATTCCACCGTGCAGTCCAGGCGTTCCAGAATCGGTTTCAGGTCGCTGGAAATCACACCCGGCTTGTCCCGTCGTAACTGACGACCAGTCCAGTCCAGCAATTGCAGGTACTGATCCAGAGACATCGACAGACAGCCCTTGTTGCTGGCACGCCGAGCCCCCTGTGTTTCCCG